>JAZOAG010000042.1:0-83318 GCA_045595325.1 Lachnospiraceae bacterium | reverse complement strand
CGGTAAAAGGGTTGGATGCCATTGATGGAACACCTGTATTAGATATTAAGCCATACTATCCTGTTTATGACAAAAAAGATGCATCTGTACCAGAGTGGGTTACGAGGTTGATGGAACATTATTTTTAGGATATGTTAACTGAAAGAAGAATTTGAAGTTGATGGAGGTTTTTATGAAAAAGACAGAATTTATAAAAAATAAAGTAGCCATGGTTTCGCTGCTGATGTTTATTGTCGTATCTATATTTGTATTTACCATGAATTTATCTAATATTATCAAATTTAGTGTAAGTTATACCGAAGCCGTAAATCTGGCTTCCTATGCCGACACATATGTGTATCTTACTTATAATGATATATTATGTCAAAATATACAAATAACCGATTTACAAGGGATGAATGAAGCAGATGGAAGGGTCTATTTTAACGAGATGCTTCCTGTATTACGCGAAATATACACTGGTAGCTTTATAAGTTGCTCCATTATATATACCTTCCTTGCCTTTTTGTTCTTACAATATTTCCTGTTTAAAAAGAATGAATTTTGCGCCAAGAAGCACTATCTCGATGTGCTTCTTGGTCATGCCCTTTGCAGTCTGGTGTATATTGGAATCGTATTTTTTACGTTACTTTCCAAGGGATTTGTAATGACTTTACATACTCCTAAAATCATCTTAATACTTGCTTGCCAGTTTTTGGTTATGTTGTCCGCATCAGTGGTCTATTCTTGGGTAATACGACGAATTCGTTTCAAAAAAATTGCTATAGGTATGCTTATTGTTTTGTCGCTTGTTTTTTATTTCGGTAGCATTATTTCGGAAATTAATCTCAGTTATCCTAAAACAGTAGAATCCTTCGATTACCTGTATGAGATTGACGAAAGATTTAGAAATGATAATTACGATGTGGTACAGTATTATGATTCTCAGACAAGTCAGATGATAATCGGTGATGATGTTTATGATCCAGAGTATGTACAGAACCCCAAATATATCGGTGGTATCAAACGTGTTGCTCTAATAGGGTTCGAGATTATAAATCCTCTCGCAAACATGAATCGTTTTGGATTTGATATGTCGGGAGAAAGTGCTGTATGGAATACTTTGTTGTATATGCTTAAATCCATAGCTTTGCTAGTTTTGGTTGGTTATTCTTTTAGCAAAGAGGAAACATTAGCGAAGAATAAAAAACAGTTTATAGAATAATTAAATATACAGAAACTTTCAGGCTTCTGGTGAGTCTGAAAGTACGCAAGAATTTGAAGATGGTGGTGAGAATGCATATGATTTGGTTGAGAATTATATTAGATGGCCTGGTAGTAGCGGCAGTGTTTAATTTAACTGTAGCTTTACTTTGGCTTAGTGTGCCGAATGCTTTTTCTAAAATGTTGCCCAAGGAAATTCGGATAGAGGCACCCAAGCGAACCAAAAGAGAAGTGAAAATATTAGCAGTAGTATTATATCCGCTATATATCGTCATTATTGCATATATGATAATAAGTGCACATCAAGCTGGAATCAGTGAATTTTGGGATTTGTTCTGGGTGGGATACATTGAAATGTTTTTTGTAAACCTGGGTGATTTAATCGGATTGGATTGGTTATTTAGAGAAAAGTATAAAGAGAAACTGATAATAAAGGGAACTGAACATTGTGATGCGTGGAACAATAAAAAATGGATGCTAACTTTGGGTATTCCAGAGCATTGTATCTTATGGCCAGTTATAGTGTGCCCATTAGTAGGGTTTATATGTGCAGGAATCGGAACGATTCTTTAAGTTGAATTAATTACTTTGTAAACTTTCTGGCTTCTGGTGAGTTTGAAAGCACGCGTTTATTTGAATTTTACGGAGGTTGTAGATGCGAACAAAAAGAGTTGTAGTTGAGTCTTATGATGAAACATGGACATCAGCTTTTGAAGTAATAAAGAAAGAGATTGAAAGTGCAGTCGGAGATTTGATTATTGGCATTGAGCATGTTGGAAGCACATCTGTGGAGGGATTGTCTGCAAAACCAATCATTGACATTGATATAATCATCAAGGATTACTCGATATTTGATGCCGTCGTTAATAAATTAAATACCATTGGCTATATTCACGAAGGCAACCTCGGAATCAAAGACAGAGAAGCGTTCAAATACTCAGATAAACCACATTTGCAACGGCACCATTTGTATGTGTGTCCGCAACAGTCTGAAGAGTTGCATCGTCATATTACTTTTAGAGATTTCCTCAGAAGTAACCCTGAAGCAGTAAAAAGATATGGTGCAGTCAAGGAGAAAGCAGCACAGTTATTCCCAGACGATATGGATAAATACATTGAATACAAAGCGCCATGTGTTGAAGAGCTGTATGAAATGTGCGGTTTGAAATGAGGTCATCAAATTCTAATTTGTAAAGCACGCGAAAATTTAAGTTTTATGAAGAGATTGAAAGCACGCGAAGATTTGAATTTGGAGGGGAAGTATATCGATGAAAAGAACTATCAAAATCACAGGCAAAATCATGCTTATACTGCTTGCTGCTTTACTTATTTTTTCTGTTATGACATACATTGTTCATCGCGTAAAAACCAAGGAGGAGCTTGTTATTTTACAACAAAATGGTCTTTACAATCCGGTTTCGGTTGGAGATTATTCTCTCAATGTAGCTAAATTCGGCAACGAAGATGGTAAACACACAATTGTGGCCATAGCAGGACTCGGAATGGGAGACTGCTCTGTGTCTATGAGACAGATGACAGCAGGTTTAGAAGAAGACAACCTTGTTGTTTTTGTAGATAGGGCTGGTTATGGGTTGAGCGATGATACAAACAATGAGATGACATTGGAGTATATCGTTGAAGATTATAGAAAAGCGCTGAAAAATTCTGGAGTAGAAGGCCCATATATTCTTATGCCACATTCTATCGGTGGTGTGTATGCTACATATTGGTGCAGTCAATATCCGGAAGAAATAGAAGCAGTTGTATTTATTGATGGAACAGGATTAAGTGCTAATACTTATGATGGGGAAGAAATAGAGAAGTCTACTTGGGGTGACTGTGTGTTATCGCACCTCGAAGGATTTGGTTTTGGTAGATATTTCCTGAGAGACAGCTTCTATTATTATCCGGACAATTATTCTGACGTCGAACAGTATCTTGGGGACGCATTATCCATAGCAATGATGGGGTCAGTTGCAACCTTGTCTGAAGGCGACCATAAAGTTGAGAATGCACAAAAAGCTTTCGATACAATTGTTACTAATGAAGTGCCAAAACTTTACATATGCGCAAGTTGGGGATTCGAGACAAGAGATGATTTTGTCGATTATCTCAAGTGGATGAATCGACAAATAGAAATCAACAACCTTGGTGCGCAGAAAAATGAAGCCCCAACTGATGAAACGGTTGATAAATTATTAGCACAATGCGAAGAATTAAGAAGTTCAATTTTACTTCCTTATCTAAATAAAATGGGCAATTGCCAGCTTACCTGCCTCGGTGGAGATCATTTGATTTACGAACAAAAACCGGAAGAATGCGGAATGATTATTAAAGACTTTGTCGATAGACTTAATAACTAAATTTCAATTTGTAGGGAACAGAAAATTTCAGTCTTACTGAGAGATTGAAAGCACGCGAAGATTTGATGTTGGCGGAGATTAAAGTAGAGAGTAAAATACCTACTTATGATTGCGGATGCTATATTAAACGGTAAATATGTGTAGCTTCCAAAAAGAATTACCTACTGAAAATAAGACGGACCTAAGTTGGCAGGTAAAATATTTTATATTGTAGATTATTTTACCTACGCTTACTAAATATTATTGCCTGAGTGGGTAAATTGTTTCGTAAGAGAACAAAAAATACCTACTATATGGTTCGAGTTGATGTGTTAGTAGGTATATCGCCATGCCGACACTCACATAAACAAAAGGACACAAATATGAAAGAACGAACCGAACTCAGTATGCAGTTATATCACATGCTTGTGGAACGAGGATATCCGGAAGCACTTTGTGATTTGATTACGCGTAATTTGAATACCGATTTTACGGCAGCCAGAATGATTGGCTATCTATCACATTATTCATATCTTCCGGAAGGTGAATTGGTAGACGAAATGCTGGCGATTCTTAGTGATCGCAATGCAATTATGCGAAAAAAAGAAGCCGAGAAAGCACAAGCTGCACTAAATGAACTGTATAGGTTTGGTTTTCGTTCGGAAGAAGATGAATGATTTAAGTATGAAACAGCCGGAAACGCTTAAGAAAGGACGCATCGGATAAATGCCTGAGATTAAATTACTTGACAATCAGACAATTGATAAAATAGCCGCAGGTGAAGTGGTGGAAAAACCTGCCAGTGTAGTAAAAGAACTGGTGGAAAATGCCATGGATGCCGGTGCAAATGCAATTACCGTGGAAATCAAAGGCGGCGGCATAGATTTAATACGAATTACCGATGACGGCTGCGGAATTCCCGCCGAGGAAGTTCCCAAAGCCTTTCTTCGTCATGCCACAAGCAAAATCCGGTCCGACGCCGATTTGTTTTATTTGCAGACTTTAGGATTCAGAGGAGAAGCCCTTGCAAGCATTGCTGCAGTAGCACAGGTTGAAATGATTACCAAAACCAAAGATAGTCTTACCGGCACAAGAATTACCATTGAAGGAGGCATCGAAAAGGAGATAGAAGAAGTCGGTGCGCCAAACGGCACAACCATTATTATCCGCAATCTTTTTTATAATGTTCCTGCAAGAAAAAAATTCTTAAAATCCGCCATGACAGAGGGCTCTTACATTGTAGATTTAATGCAACACATGGCACAGAGCATGCCCGGAATGTCTTTTAAATTAATCGTGAATAACGATGTGAAATTCCATACATCCGGAAACGGTGATTTAAAAGAGGTGATTTACCGCATATACGGAAGAGATATTACCAAGGCTTTGATTCCCATCAGTGTAAAGCAGGATGGAATAGAAATCGAAGGATACCTTGGCAAGCCGGAATTGTCAAGAGCCAACCGCAACTATGAGAATTATTTTGTAAACAGAAGATATGTCCGCAGCAATTTCATATCAAACGGCATTGAAGAAGGATACAAAGGCTTCATGATGCAACATCAGTTTCCCTTCTGTGTTCTTCATATTAATGTAGATTCCACAGCATTGGATGTGAACGTTCATCCTACTAAAATGCAAGTAAGAATGACCAATCAGCAACAGTTAACCAGCTGCCTTACCGAAATCATTCGGGAGCGATTAACCGGACGTGAGCTGATTCCTGACGTGAAACTTACAGAAGAAGAGATCAAAAAAGAGAAAATATATACGCCTGAGCCGTTTGAAAAAGTGCGACTGCGTGATTTTACGGGAAAACAGGCAGAATCCGTTGACGCCCACCCCCGCACCGGCGCTGTAACCATGGAAGATACGAAGAATTATCAGTCTGAAATATTTTTCCGCGATGAAACAAACACAGAAAGCGAAATATTGGCAAAAGAAGAACCAAACGCAGCAAACGAAATAGTTGCGAAAGAAGAAACAAACACAGCAAACGAAATAGTTGCGAAAGAAGATATAACTACAGAAAACAAAATAGCTGCAGACAACGAAACAACTGTGGAGAATGTAAAAGAGAGCATTACACCTGCACCCGTTTCCCCTTTTGTTTCTGAAATTATTGTAGAAAATCCTGCCCAAATGGATTTGTTTGAAGATAAGATTTTAACCGAAGAAAAACGTAAGGATTTTCGAGTTTTGGGACAGGTGTTTCAAACCTACTGGCTTATTGAATTTGAAGACAAATTATATTTCATGGACCAGCATGCTGCCCATGAAAAAGTGAAATATGAGGCGTTTTTAAAAAAATATCATGAAAAAGAAATTCTTTCCCAGAATCTGACACCTGCAGTAGTAGTTACTTTATCCCCCGCAGATGAGATTGTTTACAGGGAACACGAAGCCGTTTTTGAACGATTTGGTTTTGAAACCGATTTCTTCGGCGGCAATGAATTAATGATTCGTGCCGTTCCCATGGATTTGTACGGTGCCGAACCGAAAGAAATGTTTTTATCAATCCTGGAGGAATTGGCAAAGGTTCACTCCGCAGGAAAAATAGATATCATTGAAGACCGCATCGCTACCATGGCATGTAAGGCCGCCGTGAAAGGCAATCATTCCATGACGCATGCGGAAGCACAGGCCTTGATAGACCAGCTTCTTTTATTGGACAACCCATATCAGTGCCCTCACGGAAGACCCACCTTCTTTTCCATGACAAAGTATGAAATGGAAAAAAAATTCAAAAGAATTGTTTGATTAAGACTCATCACGAAGATTGATAGTATAATGAGACTACGGAGATAATTATGGCAAAACCGAAACTGATTATTTTAGCAGGACCTACGGCTGTGGGCAAAACAGAAAACTCAATACGACTGGCCAAAGCTGTGAATGGTGAAATCATTTCTGCAGATTCCATGCAGGTATATAAACGCATGGACATCGGCTCTGCCAAGATTAAATCGGAAGAAATGCAGGGCGTTACGCATTATCTCATTGATGTATTAGAACCAACAGAAGAATTTAATATTGTTTTATTCCAGCAGATGGCCAAGGAAGCCATGTCAAAAATATATGCATCGGGAAAAATACCCATTTTGGTTGGCGGAACCGGTTTTTATATCCAGTCCCTTCTGTATGACATCGACTTCAAAGACGAAGCATATTCCGACAATCGATTAAGAGAAGAATTGCAGGCATTCGCGGATCAAAACGGCAAAGAGGCTCTGCACGACAGATTAAAGTCCGTTGACCCCGAATCAGCCGAAGTGATTCCGGCGGGAAATATCAAACGAGTCATCAGGGCATTGGAATTCTATGAAACCCACAAAGAAAAGATTTCTTCTCACAACAAAGAGCAGAAAGCAAAGGAATCCCCCTATGATTATGCATTCTTCGTACTTACGGACGAACGCCCCCTTTTATATGAGCGCATAGAGAAAAGAATTGATATTATGTTGGAAAACGGTCTTTTAGCCGAAGTAGAAGGACTTAAGAAAGAAGGCCTGACCCGAAACCACATTTCCATGCAGGGATTGGGTTACAAAGAAATCTTATCTTATTTGGAAGGTGAAATATCTTTGGAGGAAGCAGTATATATTCTGAAGCGAGACACCAGACATTTCGCCAAACGTCAGATTACATGGTTTAAACGGGAACCTGATGTGAAATGGATCAATAAAAGTGTATTCAATCACAATGATGAGGCAATTTTAGAAGAGATGATGCAGTATTTAAAGAATAAAAATATCATTTAATCCGAGGAGAAAAATTATGATTGACTTAAGCAAATGGAATAAATATACAAAAGAACAAAAAAGAAGAAAAATACCCTGGATCATATTTGTAGCTATTGTATGGTGTGTGATTATTGCCTTTGGGATTGTTGCAATTATCACAAAATAAAAAATAAATGAAAAAGGTTTGGGAAATAATAATGACTGAAAATTTATATAAAAATATGGGCATTTCAGATGAGGTTTATGCATACG
The DNA here is from genome assembly GCA_045595325.1 of Lachnospiraceae bacterium. Taxonomy (GTDB): domain Bacteria; phylum Bacillota; class Clostridia; order Lachnospirales; family Lachnospiraceae; genus UBA3766. The sequence continues at coordinate 75,778 of JAZOAG010000042.1, read as the reverse complement.
CAAGTTGCATTTTAAAAGAATTAGAACCACGCTTTGCAAAAATTGATGAGATTGCGGAAGTAAATCAGATGAAGGTCCTTGCGGCCATGCAGAAAAATCAGGTGAGTGAAGCATGTATGCTTGGTACCAACGGTTACGGCTATAGCGATATCGGCCGCGATACTCTGGAAAAAGTATATGCAGATGTGTTTCACACAGAAGATGCACTGGTGCGTCCCCAGATTACCTGCGGAACCCACGCACTGGCACTTGCATTGATGAGCAATTTACGCCCCGGGGATGAGCTCTTAAGCCCCGTAGGGAAACCCTATGACACGTTGGAAGAAGTAATCGGAATCCGCGATTCCGTCGGTTCATTAAAAGAATACGGGATTTCTTATCGCCAGGTAGATTTATTGCCCGATGGCACATTTGACTATGACAGCATTGCCCGCGCAATCAATGACAAGACCAAACTTGCCACCATACAGCGCTCCAAAGGCTATCAGACCAGACCTTCTTTCGGCGTAAAGGAAATCGGCGAATTGATTTCTTTTATCAAAAAAATTAAACCGGATATCATTTGTATGGTGGATAATTGTTACGGTGAATTTGTTGAGGCGAATGAGCCCGGTGATGTAGGTGCGGATATGGTGGTCGGCTCCTTGATTAAAAACCCCGGCGGCGGCCTCGCCCCTATCGGCGGATATATCGCAGGAACAAAAAAATGTGTGGAGAATGCCGCATACAGGCTGACCTCACCCGGATTGGGAAAAGAAGTAGGTGCCTCATTAGGTGTTTTGAAAGATTTCTATCAGGGATTTTTTATGGCTCCGATTATTGCCTCAAATGCTGAAAAAGGAGCAATTTTTGCAGCTGCTTTATATGAAAAAACAGGGTATTCCTGTATTCCCGATGCCGTAGAAGAGCGCCACGATATCATTCAGGCCATAACACTTGGCAGCAAAAAAGCAGTGATCGCATTCTGCCAGGGAATTCAAAGTGCTTCGCCGGTAGACAGCCATTTATATGCAGAGCCTTGGGCGATGCCCGGATATGACAGTGATGTGATTATGGCCGCAGGTGCATTTGTGTCCGGTTCTTCTATCGAATTAAGTGCAGATGCTCCCATTAAGCCGCCTTATGCAGTCTATTTCCAGGGGGGGCTTACCTGGCCGCATGCCAAGTACGGCATCCTGAAATCTTTTCAGTCATTGTATGACGCAAATATACTCATTTACGACAACACTTCACATACTTTTCACAAAAAAGAAGTATAATGTGTAAGTTTCCGTCGAAAAATTTTCATACCATATTACTATATTTCTTTTATATCTTATGGTATGATATCATTATTCAGGGCCATAACGTCAAACGCAACAAAATACTTTATGGCCGGCATGAATGACTTTTTAAATATGCCGTTTAAAGTTCACAAAAGAAAGGGGAATAACCTTGGGAAATAATGTATTCGGTATTGATTTAGGTACCTATAACATCCGCATTTACAGCGGTCATAATGATTCCATTATCATCGAAAAAAATATGATTGCAATTGAGAATAAAGTTAATCTGTTTGCGTTCGGAGATTCTGCATTTGAAATGTACGAGAAATCTCCGGCTAACATCCAGACTTCATTTCCCTTAACAAACGGGGTAATTGCAGACATTAAGAATATGCAGATTCTTATTAAGAGTTTCATTGAGATTGCATCTAAGAACAATTATAAGAACGCAGATTTTTATATTACGGTGCCTACGGATATTACGGAAGTAGAAAAGAGGGCATTTTATGATTTGATCAAAGAATCCAAACTGAAAGCCCGCAATATTTTTATGATTGAGAAGGCAGTGGCAGACGGCATCGGCTTAGGTGTTGATGTCAAAAGCTCACAGGGAATGATGGTTGTGGACGTAGGTTACAACACAACGGAAATCTCCGTTCTTTCCCTCGGCGGTATTGTATTAAGTAAACTAATCAAAACCGGTGGTTTCAAGTTTGATGATGTAATCCGTAACACGGTACGCCGTGAATACAGCCTTGTGATCGGTGCCAAATCCGCAGAACGTCTCAAAATGAGTTTGGCTGAGCTAAAGAAAAACAATGCACCTGCCTTAGTTTACGGACGTGACATTGTCTCCGGCCTCCCCATGGAGAGAGAAGTATCCGTATCTTTGATTGAAGAATGCTTAAAAGAGCACTTCAAGATGATTGTTGACAATGTAAAACAGATTTTAGAGCGTACTCCGCCTGAATTATCTGCAGATATTTACCGTAACGGTCTCTATTTGACCGGCGGCGGTTCATTGGTAAGTGATTTTGGTATTTTTCTCGCCAACGGAACCGGTCTGAAAGTTAATCTGGCTCCGGATGCAATCGAAAGTGTCATTCAGGGTGTGGCTGAGATTTCCAAAAATGACCGTTTTAAGTCTGTATTATATACCATAGATCGAATGGAAGGATAGAAGAATGAGTCCTCGCGTAAGACGACAAAAAGAAAGATTTAAATTACAGGGAAAGTATTGGCTCTTAATTCTTACGGTGATTAGTGTAATCCTGATTTTTCTTACCTTTTTGACCGACATCAAGCTGGATGCCGGCAATGCATTGGTTGGCTATACCATTGTCCCTTTTCAAAAGGGGATTACAACTGTCGGAACATTTTTTAAAGATAAGGCAGATATGCTGGTAGAAATCGGTGATTTACAGGCCAAAAATGAAGAATTACAGAATCAGGTTGATGAATTGACCATTGAGAATGCAATTTTACAACAGGAAAAATACGAATTAACTACCTTGCGAACCCTTTATGAACTGGATTCCAAATATCCGGAATATGAAAAGACCGGTGCCAGGGTTATTATGGGAAGTTCCTCTAACTGGTTTCATTCCTTTGTGATTGACAAGGGTAGCAATGACGGCATTGAGGTAGATATGAATGTCATGGCAGGCAGCGGATTGGCAGGGCGAATTTCCGAAGTTGGTCCCAACTGGGCCCAGGTTACAACCGTAATTGATGATACCTCCAAAGTCAGCGGTATGGTATTATCCACATCCGATAATCTGATTGTAACGGGAGATCTTGAGACGATGAAGAATGGATATATCCGTTTCAGCCAGTTAATGGATTCCGATAACCAGGTTGCAATCGGCGATAAAATTGTAACCTCAAATATCAGTGACCGTTATTTGCCCGGCATTCTGATTGGTTACGTCAGTTACATAGAAGACGACTCCAATAATCTGACCAAGTCCGGATACTTATCTCCGGTGGTGGATTTCGAGCATTTAAGCGAAGTTCTTGTTATTACCGAAAAGAAGGAAGTCATTGAAAAATAACTTTTTTAGGTGTTGAAAATGAAAAAAGCAATTATGAATTTCTTTTTGGTCATACTCTTTTTCGTAATACATTGTTCCTTGTTTCATATGTTTTCCGTAAAAGGAGTTTTGCCCAACATATTAATCATATTGGTGGCGACCTGCGGCTTCATGCAGGGAGAGCGCAGTGGTTTATTTGTGGGATTTTTCTGTGGTCTTTTAATGGATATTTTCTTTTTTGAGATGATAGGATTCTACTCCCTTTTATATATGTATATCGGTTACATGAACGGATTATTCCGAAATGTTTTTTATCCCGATGATATTAAATTGCCGCTTTTAATGATTACAGTCAGTGATTTAACGTATTCGCTGGTTGTATACTTTTTTATGTTTTTATTACGAAGCAGATTTCATTTCGGCCATTATTTTTTACATATAATGTTGCCTGAATTAGCTTATACATTGTTGTTTTCCGTTCTTTTGTATCCATTTTTGCTTTTGGTTACTCATCTGGGAAACAAATTGGAATCCTTCTTCCAAAGAAAACAGGAAGAATAGGTGTACTTTCTACGGAGGTTTTATAAGTGTTTAAGAAGTGGAAAGAAGTTCTATTAAATATAGTTACCTCAAGACTCTTCGTTCTGTTGATTATGTTTGTGGTACTTGCCGGAATTCTTTTATACCGTGTTTTTGATTTACAGATTGTACACGGCGAAGAGTATCTTGAAAATTTCCAACTAAAGATTGTGCGTGAACGTACCATTCCCAGTACACGAGGTAAAATATTCGATTGTAACGGGAATCTGATTGCATATAATGACATTGCCTACAACATTACAATAGAAGATGTTTTCGAAACCGGAAGAGGTAAGAATGCCAAGCTTAATACCATGATATATAAACTGATTCAACTTATCGAAAGCACCGGTGACGATGTGATCAGCGATTTTAATATCTATGTAAGCGAAGACGGATATTATACATATAGTGTTTCCGGAACCAGATTGACACGTTTCATTGCTGATATTTACGGCGAGGCAGATCCCAATGACTTGGAATACGAGCAAAGAACCGCTTCTGCAGAACAGCTCATGGAGTATCTGTGTGAGAGATATGAAATCGGCGAATATGATGAAAGCTCTGATACCAAGGTGTTTATTCCCGGCAAAGGCTATACCAAGGAAGAAACACTTAAGATGGTCACAATCCGTTACGCCCTTACGCTAAACGGTTATCAGAAATATATCGCAGCGGTTGTTGCAAACGATGTTTCAGAGAAAACACTGGCCATTGTAATGGAGCACAGCGATGAACTTCCGGGCGTAAATGTTGCGCAGGATACCGTCCGTAAATACAATGATGCGGTATATTTTTCCCAGATTATCGGCTACACCGGTAAGATATCCCAGGAAGAATATGAGACATTATCTTCAGAAAACGATAATTATTCTTTGAATGACTATATCGGTAAAACAGGCATTGAGTCCTCCATGGAATCTTATCTTCAGGGCAAAAAAGGTTCTGAAACCATCTATGTTGATACCATGGGTAAAATCATTGCCACCTCAGATTATGTGGAACCCACTGCCGGAAACGATGTCTATCTGACCATTGACCGGGATTTACAGATTGCGGTTTATAACCTTTTAGAGCAGAAGCTCGCAGGTATTCTGGTGGCAAAGATTCGCAATGTCAAAGAATATACACCACCCGAGAATGCATCAGCATCCAGTATCATCATTCCTATAGATGATGTATATTTTGCACTTTTTGACAACAATGTTATTGATACTTCCAGGTTCCCAAAGGACTATGCCAGTGTAACCGAAAAGGAAGTTTACGATGCTTTTCTCTCCAAGAAAGAAAGTGTTTTGGCAGAATTGACGACCGAGCTTTTAGACTCAAACAAAGCATATAATACGTTGTCCAAAGAATATCAGGCTTATGAAAGTTACATTATCACCATGCTTTCTTCAGAAAGCAATCAGGTTCTTGTAAAAGATAAAATCGACACAAACGATAAGACCTATATTGCATGGACCAAAGAAGAGAGCATCAGCATCAAAGAATATTTAAATTATGCCATATCCATGAACTGGATTGATACAACCAAGCTCGAATTAACCAGTCAGTATTCGGATTCCGAAGAGATTTATCAGACCCTCGTGGAATATACCATTAAGAATCTGGACCACAATACCGAGTTTGCCAAAAAGCTTTACAAATACATGATTGCGGAAAACAAGATTTCCGGCAGACAGATTTGCATTATTTTATGGGATCAGGACTTAATTAATATGCCCGAAGACAAAATTTCAGGATTACGTTCCGGCAGCATATCTTCCTATGATTTTATGTTGGAATGTATTTCAAACCTGCAGATTACGCCGGCTCAGTTATCCTTAGAGCCGTGTTCGGCCTCCTGCGTCATTACGGATGTTAATAATGGTGATGTTCTGGCTTTGGTTTCTTACCCGGGATATGACAATAATAAGCTTGCCAATTCCGCAGATTCCAAATATTTGGCCAAACTAAATAACGACAAATCCAGACCTTTATGGAATTATGCGACACAATATCGTTCCGCACCGGGTTCCACCTTTAAGATGGTATCCAGTGTTGCCGCATTAGAAGAAGGCATTATATCCCTTCGTGATGTTTTACCCTGCCAGGGAAGCTTTACCAAGCTCACCGGAACCACACATAAATGTTGGATCAGTCCCGGTGCCCACGGAAATTTAAACGTGCGAGGCGCAATTGCAAACTCCTGCAATAACTTTTTTTACGAAGTAGGATATCAGCTTGCCCAGGACGAAGATGGCTATAATGCGGATGTGGGTATTGATAAAATTGCATACTATGCTGATTTATTCGGCTTATCAGAGAAATCCGGCGTGGAAATCAGCGAAGCAGAACCTCAGGTTTCTGACACACTTCCGGTTCCTTCCGCAATCGGACAAGGAACCCATGCCTATACCACAGTGGGACTTTCCCGCTACGTTACCGCAGTGGCAAACAGCGGTACATGCTATAACCTGACACTGATTGATAAGATTACGGATACTCACCAAAACCTGATCCTTGATAATCAGGCAACCATTCGAAATCGAATTGAATTGCCCGGTGATGTATGGGATTCCATTCATGCCGGAATGCGTGAGGTGGTAGCACAAAAGGCATATTTTAACGATATCGGCACTACTGTAGCCGGCAAAACAGGTACTGCACAGGAGGTTACCAGCCGTGCAAACCATGCTTTGTTTGTCGGATATGCACCTTATGAGAATCCCGAGGTGTCCTTTAGCGTCAGGGTAATGAACGGTTATTCTTCTGACTATGCCGCACAGATTACGAAAGACGTTGTTATGTATTACTATGAATTAGTAGAAAAAGATTCTTTGATTACCGGTACGGCAGATCAGCCGCTGACAGAGTCAGGAACCGGAGATTAAGAATGCAAAGGCGGTGAATTCACATGAATCAGGCGGTACGAATCAAAAGCTACCCCAACAAAATTGTTTTATATCTGGATCATTCCTTGGACTTTGATTCTCTACTGGAAGAGATCAAAGAAAAATTTAAAGAAGTATCTAAGTTTTTCGGAAACGCCAAGATGATTCTTTCCTTAACGGGACGTGAATTAACCGAGGAAGAAGAGTACGCCATTATCAAAACCATTACGGCATGTTCTTCCATTGAAATTTTATATTTGGATAATCCCCTTGCAGGGAAGAGAGAGGAGCCGGCAGAAATGAAACCGGTTACCGAAACCAAAGAGCCGGCGACAAAAACCAATACAGAGACAGTACGTTTCTACAAAAGCTCACTTTCGGACGGAGATATTTTAGAATCTCCCTGCGATATTGTGATTTTAGGAAATGTGGCTGCAGGCGCCAGTATCTTTTCCCAGCAAAGTATATATATTTACGGCGGATTATACGGAGAGGCATGCGCAGGATACGAAAGCGGAAGCGAGTACGTTGTATCTGCGCTGGATTTTAAGCCTACCCGAGTTACAATCGGAGAATTGGAATATACACCGAAAAAAAGCGTGAAATGGCCGGGAAAAAGTCATTTCATGCCGCAAATTGCCTATATTAAAGATGATAAAATCATAACAGAACAGATTACAAAGGATTTACTGGATAGTCTGATTTAAAAGATTTTTCAGGTAACGATAATAAAGCAGATTTGTGTTACGGAGGTAGAACATGAGTGAAGTAATTGTCGTTACGTCAGGAAAAGGCGGTGTGGGCAAAACCACCACATCAGCAAACATTGGTACAGGTTTGGCATCCCTCGGAAAAAAGGTCGTATTAATCGATACGGATATCGGATTGCGAAATCTGGATGTGGTTATGGGATTGGAAAACAGAATTGTTTACAATCTTGTAGATGTTGTAGAAGGAAAGTGTCGTATCAAACAGGCTTTGATTAAAGACAAACGATTTCCGACACTATATCTTTTACCATCTGCACAAACAAGAGATAAATCAAGCGTCAATCCGGGACAAATGATTAAGCTGATTGCCTCTTTGAAAGAGCAGTTTGACTATATCATTTTAGATTGTCCGGCCGGAATTGAACAAGGCTTTCAGAATGCCATTGCGGGAGCAACAAGGGCAATTGTCGTTACAACCCCCGAAGTATCCGCAATAAGAGATGCAGACCGCATCATCGGGCTTTTATCTGCCAATGAAATGAAACAGATTGATTTGGTGGTAAACAGAGTCAGAAATGATTTGGTAAAACGAGGCGATATGATGAGCGTGGAAGACGTGGTTGAGATACTCTCAGTCCCTTTAATCGGCGTTGTTCCGGATGATGAAAGCGTAGTAATTGCCACCAATCAGGGAGAACCGCTGGTAAATGCCAATACATATGCAGGAATCGCTTACGGAAATATCACAAGACGAATTACCGGAGAAGAAGTACCGTTTCCGGTTTTTGAGAACAGATTTACGTTTTGGACTAAAGTTTCCGGTATATTCAAGAAAGCATAAGGGGGTGGCATGATGAAGAATATTTTTAAATTCTTTCAGAAGAAATCCTCGGGTACAATTGCAAGAGACCGGCTCAAGATTTTGCTGATATCAGACAGAGTGAACTGTTCCCCTGAAATGATGGAGAAAATCAAAGAAGATATTGCTGAGGTAATATCCCGATATATGAAAATTGATAAAGAAAGTATGGAAATTCAAATCACCAAAAGTGGCGTTAAAAACATGAAAACATCTAAACTTCCCACCCTTTACGCCAACATTCCGATACTTGATTTAAGAAGCAAAGGATAATGAAATGTTCAAAAATTATCGAATACAGGATTACAATTTCAGATTGATTATAATGCTGATCGCCATAAGCGTAATCGGTGTATTGGTAGTTGGCAGCGCACAGGAAGATTTACAGCAAAAACAGCTTATGGGAATGCTTTTAGGAATTTTTCTCATGATTGTAATTTCCTTCTGGGATTATCATTTTTTCTTGAAATTCTGGTGGGTAATCTACGGGATAAATTTTATTTTGCTGGGACTCATTTTTATCATAGGAGAAAAAACCGGCGGCGCAACAAGATGGTTGGACTTCGGAATCAGATTCCAACCATCAGAAACTGCAAAAATTATGTTGATTCTATTTTATGCAAAGTTTATAATGAAATATAAGGACAGCATTAATTCCTTCAAAATAATTTTGTTCGGAATGGCCTTGGCAGTTCCGCCGCTGGTTATGATTGTATTACAGCCTGATTTATCGACAACCATTGTTTTATTTTTGGTTCTTTGTACCTTAATTTTTGTAGGCGGAATTTCCTACAAATATGTAATCAGTGTAATTGCGGTGACAATTCCTACAGCAGTAATTCTCTTTTTATATGTATTACAACCTGATCAGGGATTGATTCAGGACTATCAGCAAACTCGTATTTTAGCATGGTTACATCCTGAAGATTATGCAACGCAGGAAGCATATCAGCAGTTGAATTCAATTATGGCAATCGGTTCGGGACAATTGAGCGGAAAAGGTCTTAACAACAACATGGTTACATCTGTTAAGAACGGTAATTTCATTTCCGAACCGCAAACGGACTTTATCTTCACAATTGTGGGAGAGGAATTAGGCTTCATCGGAGCTGCGGCGGTAATTATTTTATTAATCGGCATCGCTGTGGAATGTATTATTGTAGCCTACAAAGCGAAAGATTTATCGGGCAAGCTTATCGCTGCCGGAATGGCTGCTTTGATAGGTTTTCAGGGGACACTCAATATGTGTGTGGCAACCGGTTTGCTTCCGAATACCGGTATTCCCTTACCCTTTGTCAGTGCTGGTTTAACATCGCTTGTCAGTCTTTTTATTGGAATGGGGTTTGTAATTAATGTAAGACTGCAAAGCGAAAACAAATATAATAAATAGGGGTGGTTTAATGAACATTGCTTTAATTGCACATGATGCAAAGAAAAAACTGATGCAGAACTTTTGTATTGCTTATCGTGGAATTTTATGTAAAAACGATTTGTATGCGACGGGTACCACCGGTCGTTTGATCGAAGAGGTTACGAATCTTTCCGTACACAAGTTTCTGGCCGGTCACTTAGGTGGCGAAAAACAGATTGGTGCACAGATTGAGCATAATGAGATTGACCTTGTAATCTTTCTTCGCGATCCCTTAACACCGAAATCTCACGAACCGGATGCGAATAATGTAATTCGTCTTTGTGACGTGCATAATATTCCCCTTGCAACAAATCTTGCGTCTGCGGAATTATTAATTAAATCATTAGACAGAGGAGATTTAGAGTGGCGTGAAATGTATAAATAGAACATTATCCATTCTTATAATGGTTTCTCTTTTAATATGTACTTTATGCGCTTGCCAAAATGTCGGTTATGATTATCCTTATGAAAGAAACATGGTTTCATCTGCCTATATGATAACGGATACTTCCATGAATCATGAAACTTTGGATTCATTTGCGAAAGATTTATGCGTGAATGCAAATGCCGACGTAAATAAAGTGGCTACAAGCTTAAATGCAACGCATGCTTCCGGTTTGTTTGACTTAAACAATAAAGAAGTTCTTTATGCTACAAACCAATTTGAACAAATGCCTCCTGCAAGTGTTACCAAAATTTTGACAGCACTTGTGGCATTAAAATACGGGGATTTGGATGAAGAGATACATGTTAGCGGAAATTGTAAAATAACAGAGTCAGGCGCTGTATTGCTTGGAATTCAGGAAGGGGATATCATGACCCTTGACCAGGCACTGAATGTACTTTTACTTTATTCTGCCAATGATGTCGCTTTGGCCATTGCAGAGCATGTAGGCGGCACCCAGGAGAATTTTATTGAAATGATGAATGAAGAGGCATTGCGCTTAGGAGCAACCAATTCACATTTTATGAATCCTCACGGGCTTACACAGGATGAGCACTATACAACCATTTATGATTTGTACCTGATTTTTAATGAGGTCATCCAATATGAACGTTTTCGTGAAATCATCCAGCAAACAAATTACACTACCGTGTATTATGACAGTCAGCGAAACCCCAAAGAAGTAGAACTTCGCACTACCAATCAATACCTGGCGGAGAATGTAACTGCACCGGAGAACATTACGGTTTTGGGCGGCAAGACAGGTACAACCAATGCAGCCCGCAACTGCTTAATTCTTTACGCAAAAGACAGTGCCGGAAACCCTTATATTTCCGTCATTTTACGGGCAGAGACAAGGGATGATTTATATGCTGATATGAACAGACTTTTAGAAGTCATTCAATAAAAAAATAATCTTATAAGTTTGAAATAATTTGCACATAAATTTCGTATAAAGGTTGTTTTTTTTGTGTATATCGACTATAATAGAGACATGTTAAAAAGATTACTTCATTTCACTCGAATGTAATATTTTAACATACAGATTTTTCAAATATTAAACTTGGAGGTGCTGTCATTATGGTTCGTATGGTAGTTGGAAAAAATGGAAAAGGGAAATCCAAAGTATTATTAGAAAAAGTGAATAACGACGTGAAAGAAGTTTTGGGAAATGTAGTATTCTTAGATACATCCACCAAGCACATGTATGAGATTAATAATAAAATTCGTCTGATTAATGTTTCTGATTACATAATTAAGAATAGTGATGTTCTTATCGGATTTTTAGAAGGTATTATTTCTCAGGATCACGATTTACAGCTTATGTTTATTGATAATTTCTTAGCAATTGCGGATTGCAACGTAAGTGAAATCCAGCCTGTAATTGAGGAATTAGAAAGTTTAAGCGAAAAATTCAAAGTTGATATGATTTTATCAGTTTCAACAACCAACGGAGAAATCCCCGAACCCTTAAATGACAGAATTTTAGTTTCATTATAAGAAACATTAAAGCCTCGATTTTCGAGGCTTTATAATTTGAGGAAAAGTATGAACAATAAACAAAACAACAATGTAGTTCCGTTCAAAAAGAACTATGCCAAACTTATTGCCAAGGCAATATTAAATAAAATTCATATTAACATAGCTACGGTAATTTTCTTTGTGATTGCCATATATATTATCATTTGCGTAATCCACTATATGAACTCAAGTCCGATTACCGGCTATTCGGTAAAAGAAGGTTCTTTATCGGTATCCAACATATATACCGGTCTTATTTTACGTGAAGAAGAAGTGGTAAACAGCTCCAGTTCCGGCTATGTGAATTATTATGCCAGAGAAGGCGAGCGTGTTTCCAACGGCGATTTGGTTTATACCGTTGACAGCAGTGGCAAATTAACGGAAATGCTCAATTCGGATACATTGGGTGAAAACACCTTGTCGGACAAAGATTTATCCGAAATTCGAAATACCATTATCGGCTTTACAAAAGATTTCAATACCGATAATTTCCAGTCAGTATACGGCTTTAAATACGATTTGCAGGGAACAAGTGTTAAGCTGTCCAACATGAATATTCTTAACAGCATTGATGATTTAAACAGTAGTTTTCAGAATTCGGGTGTAAGTCTTTGCAACGCAACGCAAAGCGGTTATGTCGTATATAATGTTGATGGTTTTGAAACCACGACAGTAGAGAATATCACTGCAGACTCATTTAATACCGAGAACTATCAGCGTACACAGATGGTTAATTCAGAGCTGATTTCGGCAGGAGATCCCGTATGTAAATTTGTCACAAGCGAACATTGGGATATTATTATTCCGGTGACAGAAGAACGCGGCGCGGAACTTTTGGCTGAAGAATATGTGCAAGTACGTTTTCTCAAGACACAGGAGATTTCCAATGCACGTACATCATTACACCACAGCGGACAGGATACATTTTGCGTATTGTCCTTTAATAACTCCGCTGTCACATTCTGTTCGGACCGTTTTATCGACATTGAATTAATCACGGAAGAGGAGAAGGGCTTAAAAATTCCCAACTCTGCAATTGTGGAAAAAGAATTTTTCCTAATTCCCAAATCATTCATGACTACAGAAACAGGCGAAGAAGGAAAATATCAGTTCCTGAAAGAAACCTATTTAGAGGATGGCACCGTTTCAACGATTGCCATGGATTTGACCATTTATAACGAAACTGAAACCGATTATTATGTAAATGACCCCGGACTTCGTATCGGAGATCATTTAATCAAAAGTGATTCCGGCGAAAAATATACAATCAGCAAGAAAGGAACACTTACGGGTGTTTATAATATGAACAAAGGCTATGCTGATTTCCGTCAAATCATCATTCTATATCAAAATGAAGAATATTCAATTGTTAAATCCAATACCAGTTACGGTCTTTCTGCTTACGATTACATCGTCTTAGAGTCCGATTCTGTTCAGGAAGATGAATTTGTACATGAGTAATTATCGAAAGGGAAATTGCAGAATCTGAAGTGTTTTTATAAATTCTGCAATCTGTTTAAGAATGAGCTTAAAAGAAAATTATCATAACGTTTTAAAAAATATTGAAATGGCATGCGAAAAAGGAAAGCGGAACATTGCAGACGTAACACTGATTGCAGTGAGCAAAACCAAGCCAGTGTCTATGTTACAAGAGATTTATGATTGCGGTTGCCGTGATTTTGGCGAAAACAAAGTGCAGGAAATTATGGACAAATATGATCAGTTACCCAAAGATATACGCTGGCATATGATAGGTCATTTGCAGACCAACAAAGTGAAATATATTGTGGATAAGGTATATATGATTCACAGTGTTGATTCCGTAAGATTAGCCAAAGAAATCAGCAAAGAAGCATGTAAAAAAAATGTTACTGTCAAAATTCTTTTAGAAGTTAATGTGGCAAAGGAAGAAACCAAGTTTGGGGTAACAAGCGAAGAATTGATTTCCTTCTATCATGAAGTATGCGGTTTGCCCGGTCTCGAAGTATGTGGTTTGATGACAATAGCACCATATGTTGAAGATTCCGAAGAAAATCGTCCATATTTTGTAAATTTACGGCAATTAAATATTGACATGACCTCACAAAACACGGATAATAAACATAGTGGTATGTTGTCTATGGGAATGACCGGGGACTATATGGTTGCCATTGAAGAAGGTGCGACTTTTGTGAGAGTAGGAACCGGAATTTTCGGCGAAAGAGATTATTCGCTCACATAGTGAAAATGTTGTAAAGGAGAATGTAAACAATGGGTAATACAATGGACAAGCTTCTTGGAAAACTTGGTGTTGTTCAAGATGAATATGATGAGTATGAGGAAGGCGATTACGAAGGGGGAAATGAAACAATGGGTATTGATGAAGAAATCGAAGAGAAACCAAAGAAACAATATGGTAAACTTTCCGCTATGAAGCAGCGTAAACCGGTGAATGTTCCCAATGGTATGGAAGTTTGTGTAATCAAACCTACCAGCATTGATGAAGGAAGAACAATTACCGATACCTTATTAGTAAACAGAACTGTTGTATTAAACCTGGAAGGTTTAGATGTTTCTATCGCTCAGAGAATCATTGATTTTGCATCAGGATCCTGTTATGCAATTAAGGGAAATATGCAGAAGATTTCTAATTATATCTTCGTTATCACCCCTGCTTCAATTGATATTTCCGGTGATATTCCCGAAACCTCAGCAAACGGCGGAGCACTTGATGTTCCTCCCATTCAGGAATATTAAGAAATCAATTCGACATATTGTAAACTTCATAAACTTCCCGTATCTTACGGGAAGTTTAATTTTTAAAGAATTTAATGCAATTGAAAGGTTTTACACATGAATAACGCAATTAAGATTGTCAAAAATGCTTCATGCACTTTCGACATTGTTATTAAGAAGAATTTCAAGGAACTTCCTTCATTTATTCAGTCCGATACATATCCCGCAAAAGAGATTATTTATCTTATTCAGGAATCTGCAGTGACCAAAGAGCTGAAAGAGGAACTGACAAATTACGGAATATGCCTTACAACTTATAAAAAAGAGAATTTCCTGGAAATGCTCCAGGACGCAACAGATAAAGAAGCAACTGTTGTGTGGTTTGCTTCCAAAGATCATGAAAGTCTTTGCGAAAGTTCTTTATCCTCTATTAAGAATCTTCACTATATTATTGTACCGATAACACCGGTTGCTCAGATTACCTGTGAGAATCTATACACAATAAACATGGATAAGAATATCGAAGTTTTCCCTTCCGGAATATATTTAAACATTGACATCTGGAAAACTTCCGGTGAAGCATTTCATGAAGGAGTAGCCGCAGTTTTGCGCAAAGGTATTGAAAAGAATGCCAACTTTTATGAATGGTTTATCAGTAATATGTATGAAGTGTTCGATAAAGACGAAAACTTACTGATTGAACTTTTGGAAAAGAATGCATCCCTGCTGCAAAAAAGACTGGACAAATTAACCGTAGCACAACGTTGCGTACCTTATTTCGGTTCTATGTTTAAAAATTCAATTCAAAACACATGTGTCGGGCTTAATGATGCAGATATTATATCTTTATCCTGCATAATGCACGCTTATATCGGTTGGGGACAAAAGATTCTTTCCATGGAAGAGTTTTATGAAATCCGTGATATGTTTGTAGCTTTTGATATGCGTATCTCCGAAACGGATTCCACTGCCAAAAAGCTGTTAAAAGGATTGGAAACACCGGAAAGTGTGTTTTATTACGGGAATTTCACCGATTTTCCCTATTTATCCAAAATCGGCAAAGTCATTTACGGTATTATTCCTTCCCGAAAAGAATTAGAAGATGCCGCAAATGCAATCTATTTTGACGAAGAAGCCAACGATTAATTTGCGAGGATAAATCATGAATCATTTTGATTTTAGGGTATCTCCTGACCAGGAGGGCGAACGTCTGGATGTATACTTAAACAATATTATTGATTCCGCATCCCGAAGCCACATCCAAAAACTAATTAAATCCGGCAATGTAACGGTAAATCAGACTGTTATTGAGAAACCGGCACTAAAGATTACTTGTGATGATGAAATCACGGTTTATTTACCGCCCTCCGTTCATTTAGAAATCGAAGCGCAGGATATCCCCCTGGATATTCTATACGAAGATGACCACGTACTGGTTGTAAACAAACCAAAGGGGATGGTGGTTCATCCTGCCGCAGGTCATTTCACCGACACACTGGTGAATGCCATTATGTATCATTGTAAGGATGATTTATCCGGTATTAACGGTGTTATGCGCCCGGGTATTGTACATCGCATTGACAGAGATACAACCGGTTCATTAATTGTTTGTAAAAATGATTTTTCTCATAATATCATTGCAGAACAATTAAAGTCCCACTCATTAAAAAGAATATACAAAGCATTGGTAATCGGAAACATAAAAGATGATGAGGGTACCATCAATGCTCCAATCGGAAGACACCGGACGGATCGCAAAAAAATGGCTGTAACACAGAATGGGAAAGAGGCAATCACACACTATAAAGTAATAGAGCGTTTTCCCGGCTATACTTATATGGAATTCCGCTTAGAAACGGGAAGAACCCATCAGATTCGTGTCCATATGGCTCATATAGGCCATCCTTTGGTAGGAGATGAGGTATACGGCGGCAAAATTCCCGGATTTAAGACAAACGGGCAAATGCTTCACGCGGAAATTCTTTCCTTTATACATCCGGAAAGCAAAGAATTGATTGAAATAAGTGCACCCATCCCGGAATATTTTAATGAAATCATAATGCGTTTGCGCAACAAAAAATAAAAAAGAAAAAGGAGGATATTTTATGAATAACTTCATCATTACAATCGGAAGACAATTCGGTTCGGGCGGAAGAGAAATAGGTGAACGACTTGCCAAGAAGTTCGATATTCCGTGCTACGACAAAGAATTATTGGCACGTGCTGCAAAAGAAAGCGGTTTTTGTGAAGAAATGATTCGAAATCATGACGAAAGACCTACCAATTCTTTTCTCTATAATTTGGTGATGGACACTTATTCCATGGGATATTCTTCCGGAACATCCTATGTAGATATGCCGATGGGACAAAAAGTATTCCTGGCTCAGTTCGATGCCATTAAGCAGCTTGCAAAAGAAGGTTCCTGTGTCGTTGTCGGAAGATGTGCCGATTATGCATTGGCAGAGTTTCCCAACTGCCTAAACTTCTTTATTTACGCTGACCTTGATGATAGGGTAAAAACCATTATGCTTCGATATAGAATATCAGAAGCCAAGGCAAAGGACATGATTGCAAAAAAAGACAAACAGCGCGCCAGCTACTACAATTATTATTCAAACAAGAAGTGGGGCGTTGCTTCCTCTTATCATTTGTCTGTAGACAGCGGCAAATTAGGAATCGATGAAACCGTTGATTTGTTATATAATTATATTAAAACAGTAGTAAAATAGGAATATGAAAAGTGTATTTTATCTATACAAAATACACTTTTTCTTTTCATAGGAATTTTAAATCAGGAGCAGATGAATGAAAATATGTTATAATTGCCAAAATCATAACGATGATGATTGCGTTGTTTGTCCTAAATGCGGTGCATTTTTTAGCACTCCGGTTGACATACCTGCGCACCCCCAATATTCTTCAGTTTCAAAAAATACAAAAACAAAAGAAGCAGAAGAGAAGCCCCAAAATCCCATTAAAAGAATAAACAAACCGGAATTCAAAACGATGGCGGCCGGAATTTTACTTGCATCAGCATGTATTATGGTTATTATCGTTAGTCTGTTTATTATTCTGTTTTGGGATGATTTAAGTAAAATAATTATTCAGAATATTACTGCAACACAGGAAACAATGGAAGCTGAAAATGTTAGCAGTGCACTTAATTCATTGGCTGAAAACGACGACTTTTATTACGATAGTAGTTCTTCCGGTTATGAATATGACGAGTATGAATATGTTGGTTTTAAAAACTATGTATTGATTAAAATTGAATCTGAAAACTGGATTGACGTAAGTGATAAGCTCGATAATCCCAGTCCGAATATCAAGCAATACAGAAGTCGTAATACCGGCGGACTACTTACCATTGTTAAACTTGATGGAATGGATTTTAACACACTCATTGCAGAGGCAACTGACTATTGTACCAATGTAAATAAAGATACATTATACGATTCAGAAATAACCAGACAATATGATGTGGATTTTTGGTCCTCAGCATTTCTAAATCCAAATGACAGCTCACAATATTATGCAATCATTGGCAATTATCAGGACAAACAGTTTTATATGAGCATTGAATCCAGTTCAGCAGGATATGTAACAGAAGAGTTTCTGGACGAATACGAAACAATTTTATCCGAAACAAGTGTATTTGATTACTAGTTTTATAAAATTTCCATATCTGAACAGATGCGGGAATAGTGTTGGAACTATTCGCAAAAGTCTAGTTTAACGCAGAGTTGAAGGAGATTTAAAAGAAAATCACCCAAAATGCGTAATTAAAAAACAACTAGCAATAATCATATTATAGCCAGTTGTTTTTTTACCCCTATTTCTTATTCTTATTTTTCTTTTTTCTCGAGAACCTGAATAATTTATTCTTTTTCTCATCCTCCTCATCATCATCGTAAACCAATGGGACAAAATTATTTTCATTCTCAGTATCAATATAATCCACCTTGATATATTCATCGGTTTCAACAGGCAATTCTTTTGCCGATAATTTTTTCTCTAAAGCGGTCTTAATAATCGCATAAATCACGGCAAATAAAGGTACACCAACAATCATACCCGGAACACCCCAGAGTCCACCAAATAATGTAATCGAAAAAATAACCCAAAAACTGGAAATTCCGGTAGACTCACCAAGAATCTTAGGACCAAGGATATTTCCATCAAATTGTTGAAGTAAAAGAATAAAAATCAAAAAATAAATGCATTGAATCGGATTAATCATAAAAATTAACAATGCACAGGGAATGGCTCCAAAAAACGGCCCAAAAAACGGAATGACATTTGTAACGCCAATAATCAGTCCCAATAATACAGGATACGGAAACTGAAAAATCGAACAACCTGCAAAACAGATGATTCCTATAATAATGGAATCCAAAATTTTGCCAACAATAAAACCGCTGAATTTAAAATTTGCCATTCTGAAATTAGCAATCAAAATGTTTCCGGTTTTAATTCCCAAAAATCCATAAGCAAGCTTCTTAAACTGTCCCGAAAACTCTTCTTTATGAGACAAAACATACACGGAAACAATCGCACCAATAATAATGTCCCATAAAGCCCCAAAGAAATTAAAAACACTGAGAGAAACTGTTTTTAGCAACTCCTGTGCTTTAGGAATAAGATTTTCAGAACTCCATGCGGTAAAGTCGTCAGAATACTTTGTATATAAGTCATTAATCATATCTTCCATGTTTGGATTTTTTACTGCAATATCATTAATCCAGGACTCAATATTCGTTCGATACATGGAGGATTGCGCAATAATATTCTCGATACTTAATTTAATCTGAGGAACAACCATCAAAACAAAGGCCGTCAGGCACAATAATACAAGAACATATGATACAGTGATAGATAAAGCACGCGTAATCTTCTGCTGTTTCGGTGTTAATTCCTTATCACGATTCTCTTTCTTTCGAAAAAGAACAAAAACTTTCTTTTCCATCCAATTAATAAGGGGACATAAAAGAAATGCAATAATAAGTCCGTCAATAATAGGAAAGCAAATATTCACAATATTCTTAAGAATTGTTGCAAATTGCGAATTATGAAATACAAGATAGTAAAACAAAATCCCACACGTCAAAACTACAAACGCCGTTATGCCCCAATATAAATATTTTTTATCCCAACGAAAATTCATATTGCTCCTCCCTGTTGCTGAAAGAATATAGCTTTATACTTCAATTATCGCTATTTTTTTTATAATTTCAAACATATTATATCATATCTTTTTTTAATTGCGTAAATTTTAATACAATTTTTAGAAAGAAAATTGATTTTCAATATATCTTTCCACTCCATTCCATTTTTAATCAAAAGATGTTACAATAACAAAAGAATAACGAAAGGAAATATATGAATTAAAGCATGAAATTACAACAAGTTATGAGTTTGACCCGCAGGGCAATCGATACCTATGGAATGATTGAAGAAAATGACAAAATCGCAATCGGTATATCCGGCGGAAAAGACAGTTTAACATTACTTTATGCGTTACACGGTCTCAAGCGATTCTATCCTAAAAAATTTGATATTATTGCAATTTCTGTGGACTTGGGTTTCAAAAATGTAGATTTCGAGAAAATCTCAGCACTGTGTAAAGAATTAGAAGTTCCTTATTTTATTGCAAAAACAGACATTGCCCAGATTATTTTTGAAGACCGCAAAGAAACAAATCCCTGCTCCTTATGTGCAAAAATGAGAAAGGGCGCACTAAACGATTTGGCAAAAGCAAACGGTTGTAATAAAATTGCTTACGGACATCACAAAGATGATATTGTTGAAACAATGATAATGTCACTTATTTACGAAGGAAGATTTCACTCCTTCTCTCCTGTCACATATTTAGACCGCATGGACCTTACGGTAATACGTCCAATGATGTATATGCGCGAAGCAGACGTAATCGGTTTTGGCAACAAACAGAATCTTCCGGTTCTCAAAAGCCCATGTCCTGCAGACGGATTTACCAAACGTGAATATGTCAAAAATCTATTAAAAGAAATTGATGTTGACTCTCCCGGTGTGAAAGAAAGAATGTTTTCTGCAATTGAAAATACAATATACAACAAGAGTTGAAAGGCTGATTCATAGGTATGGAACATACGAATTATCATGATGAGATTATCAAAAAAAATATTCTCAAATTAAGGGAGTACTGCAAAGAACTTCCTGATTTTTGTGAAGATTTTTTTCTCGGTACACAACAGGTAATTTCATCAAGAACCCATTTGGCATATGCTTATGATCTCAAAGTCTTCTTCCAATATATTTCGGAGAACAAACGCGGCTATACAGATACCCCTATTTGTGATTTTAAGATATCTATATTGGATGAGATCACACGAACCGACATTGTTCGTTTTCTCGAATACGTTTCTTTCTATGTAAAAGACGGGAAAGAACGGATGAACGACGAAAAAGCCAGAGCCAGAAAACTCTCTACATTAAAGAGCTTTTATCGTTTTTTTTATACAAATGAAATGATTAAAACCAATCCTGCTGCTCTTGTTCCAATGCCAAAAATTCACGAAAGTGAAATCGTACGACTCGAGATTAACGAAGTCGTTGCACTTTTAGATTTGGTTGAAAACGGAGACAAACTGACCAAGGGCGAAAAAAGATATTTTAACAAAAACAGTATCCGGGATTTTGCAATTTTAACAACCATGTTAGGAACCGGGATTCGTGTATCCGAATGTGTCGGATTAAACTTAGAAGACCTTGATATTGAAGAAAATCGTTTCAAAGTACGAAGAAAAGGCGGGAATGAAGAAATTGTATATTTCGGTGAAGAAGTTGCTGCCGCATTAGAACAATATCTTGCAAAAAGAGAACATGAAATTCCGTTGGCCGGACATGAAAACGCACTTTTTCTTTCCCTGCAAATGAAACGAATGAGTGTCAGGGCGATGGAGAACATGGTCTGCAAATATACAGAAAAACTAAATTCTTTAAAAAGAATTACACCACATAAATTACGAAGCACATTCGGTACAAATCTCTACCGGGAAACCAATGATATTTATATGGTGGCAGACTTCCTTGGCCACAAAGATGTAAATACTACACGAAAACACTACGCTTCCATTTCCGACGACAGCCGAAGAAATGCCATACGAAAATTCAAATTAAGAGACGAATAAGACAGTTAACCATCTATTTGTTAACTGTCTTATATTTATACCATATCCCAAGTATCAAATACCATATCCAAAATAACATATCTGATAATATAAAAAGCCACCATACATTTCTTTAGTCCCTAACAGACCTATAATATCTCATATGAATAATACGGAAGAATAATAGTATCACCGCTCTTTAAATCATTTATGTCCTCCAATCGATTAATCTGTCTCACTTCATCAATATACTCCTTCTTACTATCGTATCCAAGGGTTCCGTAATCATCCGCCAATGACCAAAGAGTGTTTCCATATTCGATTTTTACACATGTATAATACTTATGTAACAGCTCGTCTTCCTGTGCATTAACATCAGAATCAAAAAGAAATGATGAAAATACAATCACAAAAACAAAGGCAATTCCTGCAGCCAGATATACTCTTATATATTTATGTTTCAGAATAAAAGCAAGCGTCTTTTCAAAAATATTCTGTGCAATTACGATTAAATAAGAAATAAATTCCAAAAACATATATTCTCCTCCCAAAAAAGAATCTCACCAACCGAACATTTGTTGCGAACAACTGTTCTGATAACAATATACAAACAATTGTTCGGTTTGTCAATAGCTTTTCAAGAAAAAATCGAACAAATTTTTGGAATATATGTTTGCTTTTTCGAAAAAACTGTGTTACTATCAGATTAGAGCAAAACAGATGTTCCTTTACATCTTACAGAATAGGAGGATTTTATGGGATACGGAAAGATTTCGACAAAGCAACAGGAAATTTTAGAATATATCAAAGAAGAGATTTTAAAGCGAGGTTATCCCCCTGCAGTAAGAGAAATATGCGAGGCTGTTCATTTGAAGTCTACCTCCAGCGTACATGCCCATTTAGAAACGTTAGAGAAGAATGGATATATCAGAAGAGATCCTACCAAACCTCGTGCCATTGAAATTATGGATGACAGCTTTCAAACAGTAAGAACCGAGATGGCAAGTATTCCCATTGTTGGTACTGTTGCTGCCGGTCAGCCGATTCTTGCCCAGGAGAACATTGAAGGATATTTCCCCATTCCGGTTGACATGGTTCCCAATGCCGAAACATTTGTACTCCGTGTGAAAGGTGACAGTATGATTAACGCCGGAATCTTCAATGGCGATGATATCTTTGTTGAGAAATGCAATACCGCAAGAAATGGCGATACCGTTGTTGCACTGGTGGATGACTCTGCTACCGTAAAGACATATTATAAAGAAGATGGTCATTTCAGGCTTCAACCCGAAAACGATTCCATGGAACCGATTATTTTGGATCATGTTGATATTCTCGGGAAGGTCTTTGGAGTTTTCCGTCTTTACCATTAGAAGCTTTGCGATATTTGTTCTAACAAGAAATAACAGCTGCCGTAAGGAATGTTTTACACATTCTTCTTCGACAGCTGTTTCAAATTTGTTCAAAATACATTTTCTATATTCTTCTATTTTACTGAAAGCCATGCAGAAGCATCCATGCACTCTCCATCTCTCCAGATACGCTCCAAATCATAGAAAAGACGGTTTTCATGATCAAAAATATGCACAATTATATCTGTGTAATCCATTAAAACCCAATTGGCGGTCTCATATCCTTCAATCTGTTTCGGATATACCTTCTTCTCTGCCAATTCTTTTTCCACATAATCAGCAAGTGCCTGAAGATGATTTCTGTTTCCGCCTTCTGCAATAATGAAATAATCACCTAATACACTTACTTTACTAATATCAATAATACGAATATTCTCTGCCTTTTTCTCATCAAGAATTTTAACAACAACCTCTGCCATTTCTTTTGAATTTAACATGTTTTTCTCCAATCCGGCTTACTTATTTTACAGTCCCTTCACTAGGTCTGCCCGTGTAAGCCATTTTTTATAATATAAATATGTCTGTTCCGTCATGTTATCTATATATACACCGGTTTGATTTGCAAGATAATCCAACGTATCCTTAAGAATAATAGCAACCGTTCTGTTAAGATTATCAAAAGCCAGTTCGCGCAAAAAAGGAAGCTTATCCGAATGACTTCGATTCGGTTCAATATAGTCCGAAACAAAAATAATCTTAGTAAGCATACTCATATCAGGCTTCCCGGTTGTATGATAGTAGATTGCATCAAATATTTCATCATCTACCAATGCATATCTTTCTTTTGCAAGATATGCGCCAGCTCTGCCATGTAACAATGCAGGTGATTCATAAAGTCTATCCTGCCCTATTTCTTCGTATTTGGCGCATACGGACTGCATTTGAGCTACATCCATATGTTTTGCCACATCATGAAGCAAGGCTGCAATTTGAGCCTTTAAAACACTTACTCCATATTTCCGCGCCAATGCAACAGCAGTCTCTTTTACACCGATTGTATGCTGCAATCGCCTGGGGTTTAATATGCTTCCCATTTCGGTAATTAAATACTCCTCATAAGAATACAGATGATTATCCATAATATATTCATAAACTTTTTGAGGCAACAATTCTTTTATCAAAGTATTCTTACCAAGCCTGATACATTCTCTTATATTTGTCGATGAAACATCCAATACATCAGCCTGCAAAAAATCTATATCCGCACCATATTTTCCGGACAAATATTCTGCCTGCTCCTCCTTGGAATATGCATATTCACAGGTTCTGCCCGCGCATAGAATATGCGCATTCGCAAACAATCTTTCAATATTCTTCCATGTTTCAATGGTATAAAGTGTATCCAGACCGATAATCAGATAAAAGACTGCTTCCGGATATTGTTTTTGTAAACACTCAATGGTTTCATACGTATAAGTATTCCCCTCACGCACGATATCGACGTCACTAATCTGAAATTGCGGCTCGTTTTCAATCGCAAGCGCACACATCCGGTAACGCGTTCCGGCATCAGAAACACCGCTTTTCATATAAGAAACACCGCTTGGTACAAAAATAACAGTATCCAGTTTATATTCTTTCAATGCTTCTTTTGCAATTTTAATATGACCATTATGAACGGGGTCAAAAGTACCACCCATAATGCCAATTTTGTTCGTTTCAGGCATGCTTTTGCTTCTCCTCTTTCAAAACCAAATTAGCTTCAAACGAAAAAAGAAAAATACACAAAATAAAATCAAATAAACATAATCCTATTTCGGCAAAACAATCTTAGGTTCGTCCTTATCCGGCTTATAAAGGACAATTTTCTTTCCGATAACATGTACCAATTCTGAATTGGTTCTTTCGGCAAGCATAATTGCAATTTCCTTCGGATCATCGGCACAATTTTTAAGAACTGCAATTTTAATCAATTCATGTGTATTAAAATATTCAAGGATAGCATTGGTAAATTCCGGCGTAAGACTGGCTTTCCCAAGTTGAAAAGCCGGATCCAATACAGAGCCTAATGATTTCAGATATGCTCGTTGCTTACTTGTCATTCTATATTCCTCCATATATGCAAACAAAATGTTTGCATTGTGCAAAACCTTCAGGCTCCAAACTTTTTTCCGTTCGAAAGCCCAAATTTTATCATCATTGCTTTTATTTATAATAATCAAAACTTAAACCGTACATTCTGACCGTATCGCCTTCGCTAATGCCTAATTCTTCCAATTCCTTAAGAATTCCGTTCTCTTTCATGAAATTCTGGAAGAAACGAAAACCTTTTTCAGATTCCAGATTTGTATATCCGAGCATCTTTTCAATACGAGGTCCTTCCACCACGTATTCATCCTCTTTTTCATCATAGAAAACAGAAAATGGCTCATTCGTATCCTGCATAACATCCTCAGGAAAATATTCCGCTTCAAAAACAATAGGTTCCATGTCTATCTCATTCAACATGGACTGAACATGATATAAAAGTTCTTTTAATCCTTCACCACTGACTGCACTAATCGGAAATACCTTGATTCCCTGCGGTTCAAACTCCTCTCGAATCAAATCAACAGGATTTTTCTTTGCTTCCGGATAAATAAGTTCTCCAAACTCATCCAAATCAACCGGTTCCGGCTCCTCTGTGACAATTGCATCAACCTTATTCGCAGCAATGACCTGGGGACGTTTTGCCAAATCTTCGTTATACTTCGCCAACTCATTATTAATTGCATAAATATCCTCAATGGGATCTCTTCCCTCTGTAGAAGCTGCATCAACAATATGAATAATTACTCTAGTTCTCTCAATATGACGCAAGAACTGGTGTCCAAGACCTACCCCTTCGGATGCCCCTTCGATTAATCCGGGAATATCCGCAATTACAAATCCCGCTGCGCCCTCTAAGTCAACCACACCAAGATGAGGATTAATGGTTGTAAAATGATAATTCGCAATCTCCGGTCTGGCATTCGATACCCTGGATAAAAGTGTGGATTTTCCTACATTGGGAAATCCTACAAGGCCTACATCCGCAATAACTTTTAACTCCAGTATAAGATTTAATTCTTTTGCAGGCTGACCGGGCTGCGCATATTTGGGTGCCTGCATGGTAGATGTCGCATAATGCTGATTCCCGTTTCCGCCTTTTCCGCCTTTTAATATAACAAAACGCTTGGTTTCACCGGACATATCCACGATAACCTTTTCTGTTTCTGCTTCTTTAATAACTGTTCCGGCAGGAACTTTAACAATAATGTCAGAACCATTCTTTCCGCGACAGTTTCTCTTACCGCCTTCTTCCCCATGCTGCGCACAGTATTTACGAATATGTCTGAAATCCGTAAGCGTATTCATACCTTCATCAACTTGAAAAATAACGCTGCCGCCGTCACCGCCGTCACCGCCATCAGGTCCGCCATTAGGCACATATTTTTCCCTGCGGAAAGAAACATGGCCATCGCCACCTTTTCCGCTTCTAATGTATATCTTAGCTCTGTCCGCAAACATACGTCATTCTCCATTTCTCAAAATAACATTGTTATCATTCCAAAAGAAAACATAAGCCTCAAACCAAAGATTTGAGGCTTACAATCAATAAATTATTTCTCTACAGGATATACACTAGCCTGCTTCTTATCACGGCCCTTACGTTCAAACTTAAGTACACCGTCTACCAAAGCAAACAAAGTGTCATCACCACCAATACCAACATTAACACCGGGATGAATCTTTGTTCCACGCTGTCTGTATAAGATATTGCCGGCTTTAACGAACTGTCCGTCCGCTCTCTTTGCGCCCAATCTCTTGGATTCGGAATCTCTACCGTTCTTGGTAGAACCAACACCTTTTTTATGTGCAAATAACTGAAGGTTCAATTTCAACATGGTCTACACCTCCTTATACTCGATTCTTAAAAAATTATTTCCATACTGCTCTTTAATGTCATTTAATCCCAACATAAGCGTATCCATTAAAAGTGTTCCCCCAGAAGATATCTCCTCTTTTAAAAGAATCTCGGTTGTTCCATCCTCATGAATCTCAGACAAAATCAAATCATTTGTAAAAGATTCCAATCCATTTGCAGTATTAACAATAAGAATAGAAACCGCTGAGCAAACAATATCTTTGCCATATTCAGCATAGCCCGCATGACCATAGGCATGTAGACTGCGATACGCACCGTTATGTTTCGAAACAACTACCTTAATCATAATAATTAAGCATTGATCTTTTCAATCTTTACACGTGTGAAAGACTGTCTGTGACCATTCTTCTTATGATAACCGGTTTTTCTCTTGTACTTGTATACAATAACCTTCTTGTCTCTACCCTGTTCCATAACAGTTGCAGAAACAGTTGCTTTAGCAACGTCAGCTCCTACTTTCAAAGTATCATCGCTGATTGCTACAACCTGATCAAAGGTAACAGCATCTCCTGCTTCTCCGGCAAGTTTCTCAACTTTGATTACATCACCTTCTGAAACTTTATACTGTTTTCCACCTGTTGCAATAATAGCGTACATAAGGCACCTCCTTATTCCAATTACTCGCTGGTTTTGGTGGTGCAAAAAGGCACACTTATACCTAACCATGCGGCATACTCATAAATAATAACATGCACTAAATTGTTATGTCAAGTATTTTCTTGCAATAATTTTATACATTCTGTTATCGGTTCACATGCCAAACAGTAAAACAAAGAGCCGAAACACGGCTCTTTGTCAATATATCGTATTAAAATTACAGTTCACTCATAAGTTTCATCTTATAGCTTGTAAACTCATCCTGTGTAAGCATTCCGGCTTTCTCAAGATCCATAAGTCTTGTAACCTTAGCCTGGAAATCATCCATACTTGCATAAGGAGCAAAGATTTCTTCGATGAATTCCTGTTTCTTAAGCTGATAATCACCTTCAGAGATAAGACCGATACCAGGAAGAGCAATGTATAACTGAACTTTAGTCATGTAATCTTCCACAGCAGCAACCTTCTTCAAAAGTTCAACTTTCTTCGCATGGAAGTCAAGCTCCGTCAACCAATTACATGTCTTCAATGCCATCAAACGTTCCACAACCGCTCTGAACTCATCAACATTTCCCCAAGGTGCAGATACAAACTCTTCGACAACAGTAACCTGTTTTTTCTTGAATTCTGTTTCGGAAATCAACTTAGCATCTACAAGAACAAACCACTTGTTCAACTTCTCTGATAATTCAGAGATGGAATCCTTAAAAGAAACATCAATTGTATCAACCAAAGCCTGAACACGTGCTGCATATTCGTCAACAGATAACATTTCGCAATCGCGAAGAACCGGCCAACGCTCTAACTTTTTGAGTAATACCTCAAGATTATCAGTAGACTTATATTCTACTTCACCCAATACAGACATCTTCTTCTCTTCGAATTCAAGTTCTGTAATCATACCGCCCATCTTAAGGTAAGGAAGTCTTTCAACATTTCTCTTGTACTCATTGAGATCTTCAACATCTGTACTGCAGCATTCTTTAATAATATCAATCTTGCGTGTTTCGAATTCTTTATCGGAAAGCATTCCGCAATCTTTCAAAACTACAAGCTTCTGAACTTTCTCATTGAAATCAGTCATGCCGCACAATTCGCTGACAAGCTCTAATTTCTTAGCATCAAATTCTTTGTCTGAAAGCATTCCGCAATCTTTTAAAACATAAAGTTTCTTCATACGATTCTCGAAATCTTCAGAAGAATCTTTCACCGAAGCAACAGGTGCCGGTGCAGGAGTAGCAGAAAGCGTCGGTGCAGAAGTAACAGCCGTCTGAGGCTGGAGCACTGCAGATCCTACCGCTGAAGACTGATTGGAAACCACAGAACCGCCTGCATTCAACAATGCAGAACCGGTTGCATCGGAAGAAACGGAACCAATCGGACGCAAAGGAGATTCTTTCTTGATTACCACATTACCATTATTCGTAGCAACACCATCCGACTTAACAACCTGCATATCAGGCTTGGTAGTCACAGGAGCCGCAGGAGGAGGTGTGGGTACAGGAACCGGAGGAACCGCTGTGGGTGCCTGAGGTCTTGCAACAGGCTGGCTTTGTGTTGTAGCCTTATGTACTGTCGGAGCAGAACCTGCTGAATTCTCCTTAATATGTCCCAAAATTTCAATAACTGTATCAATATCTTTAATAGAAGGGAAGATTGTTTGTGCTTTCTTCGTTCCGTACAAACTGGTGATTCTTGTATTCATAATCAAAGCCTGGTTACCCTGATATTCACCCTTGAAAACTTCGCGAACATCATTGATCGGGTATTCGAAATTGTCAATATAACCATTTCGACCTTCTTCATTACAAATGAATCCCTTTCCGGAAATCTTATTATCCTCGATTTTTAAGAAAAGCTTCTCTCCGCCTTTCAACAGCTTATTTTTAATGCTGCCGCTGTAATTACAAGTAAAAACTTGAGCACCTGCCATTAAAATAACCTCCCTTTCGTTCCCTTTTATACACAATTCTCATCATGCCATCAAATAAGCGATAAAAAATCCGCAATCCTGTAAAAAATGGAAAACGGCGGAAATCGCAATCTATTCACAAAGCATTACATATAAGTATAATACCAACAAAACCATTATTTTTCAAGTCTTTTTTAGTAATATTACATGAAAATTTGTTCGTAAATGGTTTTGCCTGTTTTTTTACGCGTGATTTCCAGCAAGCCGAGTTTTGTGATATCCACTATTGTAGCAGAATTTCTGTCATTTTGAAACAATTTTCTTAAAAAATTAACTAAATTTTCACGATTACATTGCAGATTCATGCTAATAAAATCAACAATAATGATTCCGGAAAGATTCCGAAGGGTAATCTGCCTTGCAATTTCCTCTGCGGCCTCCATATTTACGCGATAATACGCATCTTCCTTCGGTATTTTTTTATCGTATTTTCCGGAATTTACATCAATAACAACCATGGCCTGGGTCTGTTCTATATAAAGAAAACCACCTGATTTCAACCACACTTTATCAGACAATGCTTCAGCAAGTTTTCCTTCCACACCAAACAACACGGAAAGACTCACCAGCCGGTCCTCATAAAAATGACATGAGAACCGTTCTCCCACCCCTATTTGTTCAATATAGTTTATGGCAGAATTATATAATAATCGGTCATCACTTAAGACCCTTACATTACTGTTTTCTATCTCCGAAATCAACTTTTCATATTGTTTTACGGGTGTTTTGAGAACAGAGTAGTCTGTCCTTGTAATTGCCTTTGCAAGCAGCGCCTCCCACTCTCTCACCAAAGATTCAGCTTCTCCTAACACAACAGACGTTTCACGATCTTTCGCTGCCGTTCTAAGCACAAAATCAAACCGGTCCGATGCAAGATTTACCAGTTGCTGACGCAAAGGCTCTAACATCTGCTTTTCTTTTGCATCAAGCTGCTTTGACAAACGAACCGCACCGGTTCCAGGCATCAGAACACAGAATTCGCCTTCGACATGAATCCTTGTAGTTCCGCCGGCCTCCTTCCCTTTGGACGCATCCTTGGTAATCTGAATGAGCAGATTGTCACCTTGCACGCATCCTGACCGTCTGCCCGACAAATTACAAACAGGAAAAATATCCTTCATGTGAACAAAACATCTCACGCCGTTTGCAAGACGAACAAAAACTGCCCCGATATTCTCCACAACATCCATAACCTTCGCCACGCAAATCATACCTTCCAATGATTCTGAAGATTCTGAATCAGAAGAAATCCGCATCAGGCGGTCATTGCAAAGATACAGACCATGTATAAAACCCTTTCTACGAATCAGAAGCAAAGTATTTTCAGATTTATTTTTTCCGTATTCAATTCCATCCTGATTCTTAGGTCTGGGTTTGATCATTTAACACAGTACTCCTTTCTCTAAAAGATACTACCAACTTCTCCAAGCGAAACCAAAGCGCCCGCTTCATCCCTTGTAAAAGTATCAATTCGAACAACATGAATTCGGGGTGTCGGAAAATGAGTTTTTTCAAACATCGCTTCAATCACAGCTGCAGGTTTAAGATTTCCTGCACTGCTGGCATCCACCAACAGATACAATTCATTGCTCTCCGTCAGGGACAATTCATATACAGCGGGACGAATATCCCTCTCAATGATGCTCTTTTTGGTTTCTTTTACGACAAAAATCTCTTTACGTGAAAGAAACTCCTCTACCAGAGAAGCCATATCAATTGATGACGGCACATCTTTCAAAGTAATCCGATATGATGCGGCCTGAATAGAAGCCATGGCATTCTTTGCCGTATCGGGCAAAAGTCGGATCCCTTCTATCTTAATGCCTTCCGCCAT
Organism: Lachnospiraceae bacterium; assembly: GCA_045595325.1. Taxonomy (GTDB): domain Bacteria; phylum Bacillota; class Clostridia; order Lachnospirales; family Lachnospiraceae; genus UBA3766. The sequence goes on along the minus strand of JAZOAG010000042.1, from coordinate 44,494 downwards.
GCAGGAATCCAGTGCATTACGCATTTCTTCAGAACTCGTAATGCTCTCGACTTCTATATCAAAATATTCACCTTCACTTTCAATCCCCACGCCCAATGGTGCGGCAAAGGACATAATCTGGTGCGGACTAAAGCCGGTAGAATAACAAATAGGAATACCGCTTCGTCTGACAGCCTTCTGAAAAAATCTCATAATATCCAAATGTCCGACATAACGCAATGGACCAAACTTAGAAAATTTAACTCTTAACTTCATTCTCTTTGCTCTCTTCCGTCATTTATTCAAAAATTTATAATTACCAGTAAAATTTCTAAAAACAAAACGTACCGCTTCCGTATTTGTTTGCACCGCAACCGGAACATTTCACACGGCAGTTTGGTGTAACTTCTCCTCGTTTTGCCCTATCCCACTCGCGCTCCAAATACGCCCTGGTAACTCCGATATCAATAAAATCCCAAGGAAGCAGTTCTTTCACATCACGTTCCCTGTTGTTATAAAAGGCAATCTCCAACCCGTTTTTTTCGAATGCTGCAAGCCATTTATCAAAATCGAAAAATTCATTCCATGCGTCAAAAATACATCCTGACTGATACGCATCCAGAATGACCGAGGCAATCCGGCGATCTCCCCTGGCAAAAACACCTTCCAAAACAGAAACATCCGTATCATGCCAGTTATATTTGATACTTCTTTGGTTCAACTGCTCAGTAATTGCAGTTCTTGTAATATAGGCCTTGTCCCTGAATTCTTCAAGGGTATTCATGGGTGCCCACTGAAAAGGGGTGAAAGGCTTGGGAATAAAGAACGAAGTACTCGCCGTAATGGAAACACGGCCATTTCTCTTCTCTTTGGGAACCGTTTCATAATATACCTTTGCAACGGAATTACAAAGTTCTGCGATACCTCTGATATCTTCCTCCTCTTCGAAGGGCAATCCCAACATAAAATATAGTTTCACTTTATTCCAGCCGCCTTCAAAGGCAAGCTTTGCACCTTCCAAAATCACTTCTTCCGTCAAGCCTTTATTGATTACATTCCGCATCCTCTGAGTTCCCGCTTCGGGCGCAAAAGTAAGACTGGACTTCTTAACATCCTGAACCTTATTCATAATATCAAGAGAAAACGCATCAATACGCAAGGACGGAAGAGATATATTAATCTTCTGCCGGTTGCATTCATCAATCAGGAATAAAAGCAGTTCCTCTAACCGGCTGTAATCGCTGGAACTAAGAGAACTAAGATTAATCTCTTCATGTCCGGTATTTGCAATCATTTCTTTCGCATAGCGCTTAAGGACCTCAACATCACGTTCTCTGACAGGGCGATAAAGCTGTCCTGCCTGACAAAATCTACAGCCGCGAATACAACCACGCATAATCTCAAGCGTAAGTCTGTCCTGCGTTGATTTAATAAACGGGATCACGGGTTTTACCGGATAACAGGTATCAGAAAGATTCGTTTCAACCTCCTTACATACCTTTGAGGGAACTCCATCAAAAATCGGTTCAAACGCTGCAAGAGTTCCGTCTTCATTATATTCTGCACGATATAAAGAAGGCACATAAATCCCGTCAATCTGTGATGCATGACGCAAAAATACTTCTCTTGAAACACCGTTTGCCCGGTCTTTTACATATAAATCAAGCAATTCACGATATTTCGTCTCGCCTTCTCCGATATAAAACAAATCAAAAAATTCCGCAATAGGCTCCGGATTATAGGAACATGGTCCTCCTCCGATGACGATGGGAACATCCCAGCCACGCCGGGATGCCAAAAACGGAATTCCTGCCAAATCAAGAATCTGTAAAATATTCGTATAACACATTTCATACTGAAGCGTAATACCCAAAAAATCAAAATTCTTAATCGGCTCCTGGCTTTCCAATGCAAACAAAGGAATCTTTTCTTCTCTCATAATCGCATCCAGATCCGGCCAGGGAGAGTATACTCTTTCACACCAGGTATCTTCAAATCCGTTAAACATATCATAAAGAATCTGAATTCCCAAATGACTCATACCAATCTCATACACGTCGGGAAAACACATGGCAAAACGAACAGCAACATCATTTGCGTTTTTCATTACACTGTTAACCTCGCAACCGATATAGCGGGCAGGTTTCTCTATTTTCATTAAAATCTCATCGGACAAAGCAAGTTCTCTCATATGTCAACAAAACTCCTATCGGCTTAACCGCATCATCATAACCAATACGGCCATTCTTCTTTTCGAATTATTATCTCATAAAAGTATACTTGATAGGCAAAAAGAAATCAATGAGATTTATCGGTTTCGCCGAACTAAAGGTTTCAAGCAAAACCTCTTTTGTCACCAAATTCTCTTTTATCATATAATAAATTACACCGCACAAAATAACACTTCCGATAAGCCGTACAAAAAACGGAAGGAGAATTCGTCTTCTGCCCTCCGTTTTCATCTCACGTCCCGATGTAACCGGTATATTTTTCATGCGGTGAATCAATTCAATTTTTTCTTCAATACTCAGATTTTGCATAAATCATTTCCTTTCGAACCCCTGATTTATTCAGAAATTTAGGACACACAATCCTCTTCCCGTTTGGGTTTATCAGATATTATGCAAAATCAATCACGAATATGACATCCGATATCCTTTCAATTCGCTATCGGCTTGAAAGCTCCGAAGTAATATCTTCCCATGTAATGCCTTTCTCAACCATAAGCACCATAAGATGATATAAAAAATCCGATACTTCGTACTTTATCTCTGAGGAATCGGGATTCTTGGACGCAATCACAATCTCCGTTGCTTCTTCGCCAAGTTTCTTCAAAATCTTATCCAGCCCCTTATCAAAAAGATAATTTGTATAGGAACCTTCCTTGGGATTTATTTTGCGGTCTGCAATTACGCCATAAACATTTTCAAATACCTTAAGAGGATTCTTCTCTTCATAAGGTTTTGATGCTATCTCTTTAAAGAAGCAGCTTGTGCTTCCGGTATGGCAGGCAGGTCCGATCTGGGAAATTCTGGCAAGGAGCGTATCATTGTCGCAATCCGCATACAGAGCTTTTACATACTGGAAGTGTCCGCTGGTTTCGCCCTTCTCCCACTGGGATTTACGACTTCTTGAATAATAATTCATCTTGCCGGTTCGAACAGTAGCCTCGTAAGCCTCCTTGTTCATATATGCCATCATAAGAACCTGTCCTGTTCTGTGATCCTGTGCAATGACAGGAATCAAACCATCGGAATTCAGTTTTAACTCTTCCCAGGGGATTGCAGCCTTTAACACGGATACAGGAATATTGTTTTCGGCACAAAGGGTTTTTAACATGTTGATATCCTTATAATTCATATCAATCACTTCGCCGTAAACACCGAATATATCATCTTTTTTGAAAACATCAAGCAACTTATCAAGGGAGGTCTGGGGAATACGGAGCATTACCGGAAGCATCGACACTTCCCCTAATTCTTCAGGCTTTTTGGCTCCCTGAACATAGATTACGGAAGCATACTTTTCTGTTTGCTTGCGATATACGCTATACATGGAAAAATCATCAAAGGTAACCGCAATCTTCTCTTTTCCGAAACGCAAGGATACTTCTTCTAACATTTCCCAGTTAGTGGTATCATTCAAGTTCAAAATAACAGATTTGGCATTGGTATAAAGAACCTTCTTAACATCTTCCGTTCTTTTTACGGGGAATTTGACGGTTACGGGAATCTCGGATACGGAAACAATCTTTTTTAACAAAGCGATTGACGCCTCTTTCTCCTCCGCAGTTTCTGCCGAAACGGACACCAGAATAATATCTGCATTGCAATCACCGATACGCTTAACCGCCTCTTCCAATTCCGCAGTGATTTCCTTCGTATATTCACAATCAGAATATACCTGATTATTATTTATAAAAATACTGACAATAAACTGTTTCTTCATGGAGCCTTATTCCTTTCAAATCTGACCTTTGGTAGACAAAATACCCTTTCGATCGCCATCTGTCGCACAGGCAATTTTCAGAGCGTTGGCAAACGCTTTAAACATAGCCTCAATGATATGGTGTGCATTTTGTCCGTCAAGAACTTTAATATGAATATTCATTCCTGCACTGTAAGAGACCGCATAGAAAAACTCCTTTACCATTTCAGTCTCTAAATATCCGACACGTTCCACGGCAAAATCATAGTTATAGTTTAAGTACGGTCTGCTGCATAAATCAACAGCCACCAAAACCAAAGCGTCATCCATGGGCTGAACAAAACTTGCATAACGATTGATATTTTCTTTATTGCCAAGTGCTTTTTTAATGGTTTCACCCAGAACAATACCGGTATCCTCCACCGTGTGATGTGTATCCACATTTAAATCACCTGCGGTTTTAACATTCAAATCAAAATTTCCATGTTTTGCAAACCCTTCCAGCATGTGGTCAAAAAAACCGATTCCGGTTTTTACATCATACGTACCGGTACCGTCAAGGCACAATTTCATGGAGATATCTGTTTCTTTGGTTTTTCTCTTTGTTTCCGCGATTCGTTTCATGGAATTCTCCCTCCCTATACAAATGTAATACCCTTATTCGTTCTCAAAACGAACTTTAATGGAATTGGCATGTGCAAACAAGCCTTCTTTTTCGGCAAATAACTCAATTTTCTCGTGTACAGCTTTCAGTGATTCATAGGAATAACTGATTACACTGGATTTCTTAATGAAATCATCCACCGAAAGAGGTGAAAAGAATTTCGAAGTTCCGTTAGTCGGCAATACGTGATTCGGACCTGCAAAATAATCTCCCAAAGGTTCTGAAGAATATTCGCCAAGGAAAATAGCTCCGGCATTCTTGATTTTAGTCATTGTTTCAAACGGGTTTGCAGTAACAATTTCTAAGTGTTCGGAAGCAATTTCATTTGCGGTTTCAATCGCATCATCCATATTTTCCGCAATCAAAATATATCCGTAATTGTCCAGGGACTTTTGTAAAATTTCTTTTCGAGGCGCAACAGCCACAAAAGCATCCACTTCTTTTGCAACCTCTTCTGCAAGAGTTCTATCCGTTGTAATCAAAATACCGGATGCCATTTCATCATGCTCTGCCTGAGACAATAAGTCTGCAGCTACAAATCTGGGATTTGCTGTTTCATCTGCCAAAACAAGAATCTCAGAAGGTCCTGCAACGGAATCAATGCTTACATTTCCGTATACACGCTTCTTTGCAAGTGCCACAAATATGTTTCCGGGACCTACAATCTTATCCGCCTTGGGGATGGACTCTGTTCCGTATGCAAGCGCTGCAATAGCCTGGGCACCGCCGACCTTATAAACTTCAGTCACACCTGCAATCTTAGCAGCCGCCAAAGTACCGGGATTCACCTTTCCTTCTGCATTCGGAGGCGTTACCATAACAATACGTTCACAGCCTGCCACAAGAGCAGGAACAATGTTCATAAGCGTAGAAGAAGGATAGGCCGCTTTTCCTCCGGGCACATATACACCCACTGTTTCAATCGGCGTAATTCTCTGTCCTAACAAACTGCCGTCCGGCTTGGTGGAAAACCAGCTGTTTCGAACCTGCATTCTGTGATAATCACGAATATTGATAAAAGCTTCCTGCATTACAGCAATAAACTCATCCGAAACAGATGCGTAGGCTTCTTCAATTTCTTCCGGTGTAACGCGGATCGTTTCTTTGGTTAATGCAAACTTGTCAAACTTCTGTGTGTAGGTGAATAACGCTTTATCACCGTTCTCCTTTACATCATTCACAATGTCATCCACTGTCTTTTCATATTCTCCATAGTGATTCGGACTTCTCTTAATAAGTTCATCCAAAACATTCTTAATATTTTCTTTATTTAATGTCAGAATTCTCATGACTCGCTCCCTTCTAACCGGTTACGCATAGCCTCTATAATCTGCTGAATACGCTCATTCTGCATCTTCATACTCACCTGATTTACAATGACTCTTGCGGAAAGAGGACAAATCTCTTCCAAAACATCCAACCCGTTCTCCCGCAATGTACTTCCGGTTTCCACAATATCAACAATTACATCGGAAAGACCTACAATAGGACCTAATTCCACAGAACCGTTTAACTTAATCATATCTACTGTCTGATTCTTTACGTTAAAAAAATAATTTTTGGCAATGTTCGGATATTTCGTTGCCACACGGATTCTCTCACGATGCTTAAGCAGCTCCTTTGCAGATGCAGGGCCACAGACACACATTCTGCATTTGCCGAATCCCAAATCAAGCACTTCATACACACGTCTGTTTTCTTCCATAATGGTATCGCTTCCAACCACACCGATATCTGCCGCACCATGTTCTACATAAGTAGGCACATCAGGACCTTTCGCAAGGAAAAACTTAACCTTCAATTCTTCATTTACAAAAACAAGTTTACGGGAATCCTTATCCTTCATTTCCTCACAATGAATTCCGATGCTTTCAAGCAATTCCAGTGTTTTATATGCAAGCCTGCCCTTTCCGAGGGCAAAAACCAAATACTTACCATTCTCTTCCATTTTTATTTCTCCTTTTATATTTCACGAAGGGAATTATTCTCAATTACAATGACCGAAGCAATGCCGCCTTCTTTTGCAATCGCAACATAATCATCAACGCATTTATCCTGCTGTTTCCGATACATGGCTGTCAACACACCGCTTTTACGCTTAAAAAGCGCCTTCTCCATGGCTAACGCATAGGAATCCTCATCATATAAAATCATGCAACTATCCTCTTTCTCCAAAGGAATCTCTATATGCATGCGTTTCATTGCGGTATAAATCTCATCCAAGAGAAATGCACAACCAACAGAGGGGGCCGGCTTGCCAAACTGTTCCAAAAGACCGTCATAACGGCCGCCCTTTACAATCGCATCACCCACACCGTAAGTGTAAGCCTTGAAAATAATCCCTGTATAATAGTTAATCTTACTAAGCATGCCAAAATCAACGGTAATATACTTGTCATATCCATAGGATGCAAGAATGCCTTTCAGTGTAAGCATTCTTTCAATTGCAGCAAGTGCTTTTGGATTATTTACCTTATTTTTCATTTCCAAAAGATCCGCATCGGAACAATACAGCTTGGAAATCGCTTCGAAATCGTTCACAATATTATCCGAAAGATTACTTTTGCGTAAAAACTCTCTTGTACCGAAATAGTTCTTTGAAGAAATGGTTTCACGCAAAGAAAGCTGTGTTTCCTCATCAAGCCCTGCTTCTTCACAAAGTCCTTTAAAATATGAAGTATCACCAACACTAACCTGAAATTCCTTCAAACCGCAGGCAAGCAAACCATCCACGACAATCATAAGAGCTTCCGCGTCTGCTTCCACGCTATAGTCATTAATCAACTCAATTCCCATTTGTGTCGTTTCTTTCAATTTACCCTGTAATTCGGAAGTATTCACAAAAGCATTGCCTTCGTAACAGAATCTTAACGGATACTCCTCTTCCATAAAATACTTTGCAGCACATCTTGCAATAGCCGGCGTAAAGTCAGGGCGGATTACCAATGTATTTCCTTCTTTGTCAAAGAACTTGTATAAATCTTTGGAAGGAATGGTTCCAATATCCTTGGAAAAAACATCAAAAAACTCAAACGTAGGAGTCTGGATATTTCGATACCCATAAGACCGCATAACTTTCATCAAGTTCTTGCCAACCTGTTCTTTCTCTAATAATTCAAGACCATAAATGTCACGCACACCATCCGGCGTATGTAATAATGAAAGATTCATTCTCAAAACCTCTTCTTCATAAAATTATAGTAAATATTCTTCGTTATCTTATAAATCCATATTAAAACAATTCTCTTTGTTACTTATTGCTTTATTGTGGTAAAGTGCTAATTCGCTAACATAGTGAAAAGTATATCATGTTTTTTTTATTTGTCAAGAGGACAAATAATATCTTTGTGGGCCAGATATGTAAGCTTACCCACTGCCTCTCCAAAGGAAAGCCGATACGCATGAAGGGATTGTCCTTCCGTCTTTCCGGCAGGCTTAGCACCACCGTTATATTTCATATCTCCGACCAAAGGATATCCCAAATATTCCATCTGAGCGCGAATCTGATGTGTCTTTCCCGTAAAAAGCTCAATTTCCATGCAGGTAATTCCGGATTCATAACAAAGGGGATGCAAACCCGTACGAATCGGTTTGCAAAGATGCTGTAATTGTTTTGGTGCTTCGTCAACCGAATTGAAGATTTGAACCTTATTGGTCAATTCATCCTTATAAAGAAACGCTTCATACACACCCTCTAATTCACACTTCTCTTTTACTTTGCACCGGTAATACTTATGAAAAGAACGCTCTTTCAAAAGCCGTGCCATTTCCTGGCTTCCCAAAAGAGTCTTAGAGCCAATCAATAAACCTGAGGTGTTACGGTCTAAACGATTACACACGGAAGGCTTAAACGTTTCCAAATCTTTTGCTGTAATACTGCCGTTTTTTAACAAATAACCAATCAGCCACTCATTGGCAGAGTAGGAATCCCCCTCTGCTTTCTGACTCAGAACTCCGGAAGGTTTGTTCAAAAATATAACATCCTCAAATTCTTCCACAACCTTCATGCCGGTCAGTAAAGCGTACGCTTTCTCATACACATCCAGGGAAATCGTTTCTGCCGCACCGCCTCTGAATTTATCAATAGTCTCTTCCGCAAGAAAAAGTTTCACGCAATCTCCTACAGAAAGTATCTCATTTCCGTTCACTTTTTTGCCGTTTAAAACAATATTCTTTTTTCTCATCATTTTATAAAGAAAAGAGTTTGGCGCTTCTTTTAAATATTTATGCAGGAATTTATCCAGCCGCTGCCCTGCCTCCAATTCTTTCACTATCAATTCCCTCATGAAAAAACTCCAATCATCATTCTCTTATAAAGAAAGATTATGAATCAGACGAAACAGCGCCTTTTCAGAATCCGTATTTTCGGAAGGTTCTTCACAAAGCTGTTTAAAACGCTCATAAAACTTGTCTTCATCCGCAAAAATTTTGATATTAATACCGGATATACCGTTTTTCTTCATATATGTTTCAATATGTTCTTTTGCCTTATTACAGTCGCATTTTGCCTGGCTTGTATAGCCAATCAGACAACCCTTTTTTACAAGAAGGGCGCAGATGGGATAATTTTTATCCGGGCTGGTAAGAAAAAAATCATAGCCAACAAGCAGCTTATCACCGGTAGCATCAAAAACATTTAATCTCTTATAAAGTGCATCCGGGCAGGCCGTAGGCTCAGCCTTTATATACATAATCATGGATACACAGGATTTGGCACCGGGCAACAGACCCAAAACCGCAAGCACGGTTATAATAATATATTTATTATCATATACAAAATAACCAATACAAAAAATCATTGCCGAAAATGCAATCATTACCAATGTCATAACGCCGTATGTGATAGCCTGTTTTTTAATGTATCCGTATGAACCTTGATTCTTTTTCATGGACGTCCCTTCCTTTTTTTACTATTTTGCGTCTTTCTGTTAACGTTCCCGGCAAAAGACTTTTTTGATGTATTTTTATTACCGGTCTTCTTTTCTTTCGCCAACTGCCTCGGACGAATCAGACACTCCTTGCCAAACCCGATTAAATCCGTACGACCTGCTTTCTGCAAGGCTTCTTTAACCAATTCATAATTATCGGGATTGCTGTACTGAATCAATGCACGCTGTAATGCCTTTTCGTGAGGACTCTTTGCAACATAAACCGCCTCACCGCTAATCGGGTCAACACCGGTATAATACATAACAGTAGACATGGTTGAGGGGGTAGGATAAAAATCCTGCACCTGCTCCGGCATATATCCGGTATCACGAATAAATTCTGCCAATTTAACCGCTTCTTTTAATGTGGAGCCCGGATGTGAACTCATAAAATAAGGCACCATGAACTGATTCTTCTTTTCTTCTTTGTTAATCCGTTCATACTCTGCCGCAAATTTTTTATATACTTCATGTTTTGGCTTACCCATTCTTGCAAGCACGTTGTCCGAAACATGTTCAGGAGCAACCTTTAACTGTCCACTGATATGATGACGAATCAGTTCCCGCAGGAATTTGGAATCCGAATCCATCATACAGTAATCAAAACGAATGCCCGAGCGGACAAATACCTTTTTTACCTTCTTTAAAGAACGAAGCTTACGAAGAAGTTCTATATAATCGGAATGATCTCCGTCAAGATTTCGGCACGGTGTAGGAAACAGACACTGTCTGTTCTTGCATACTCCGTTCTTTTCCTGTTGTTTGCATGCCCTGTGTCTGAAATTCGCCGTAGGACCGCCAACATCATGTATATAGCCCTTAAAATCAGGCATCTGCGTAATAATTTCTGCTTCGCGAATCAAAGACTCATGACTACGCACCTGGACAACTCGCCCCTGATGAAACGCCAGTGCGCAAAAATTGCAGGCGCCAAAACACCCGCGATTGCTGGTGAGTGAAAACTTAATTTCTTCAATGGCATCCACACCGCCTGCGGCCACATGGTCAGGATGCACTTCTCTTGTAAACGGAAGGGCATATACCTCATCCATCTCCTCCATACTAAGAGGCTTCGCCGGCGGATTCTGCACAATGAAACAATGATCCGAATAAGGCTCCACCAAAGTCTTAGCAGTCAAAGCATCCATATTTTTTGATTGTTCTGCAAAGCTTTTTCCGTATAGGAGTTTATTCTCTTTCATGGACTCATAATCAGGCAAAACAATATAATCATCCAGGTGTTCAATACTTTTGGCTTTATAAACACAGCCGTTTACATAGGTTAAATCCTTTACGGAAACACCAACAGCCAATGCATCCGCCAATTCTACAATGCTTCGCTCTCCCATGCCGTAAGAAACAAAATCCGCACCACTTTCCAACAAAATGGATCTTCTGAAAGAGTCCGACCAGTAATCATAGTGTGCCATTCTGCGCAAAGATGCCTCTACACCGCCTATAATAATAGGAATATCCTTTGCAACCTTCCGAATCATATTACAATACACTATTACAGCGCGATCCGGTCTGGCACCGACTTTTCCGCCGGGCGTATATGCATCCTTTGTTCTTCTTTTCTTAGATACATAATAGTGATTCACCATGGAATCCATATTTCCTGCAGAAACCAAAAATGCAATTTTAGGTTTCCCCAGAGAAAGAACGGATTCTGCATTTTTGTAATCCGGCTGGGAAATAATACCAACGGTATATCCGTTCTTTTCAAGAATACGACCAATAATTGCACAACCAAAAGAAGGATGATCCACATAAGCATCCCCACATATATATACAAAATCAAGTTGTTCGATTCCCCGTGCCTTTAAATCTGCTTCAGACACAGGCATAAATTGTTCTCTTTTACTCATAAATTGCCTTCAACAGCTACTTTCATCATGATCATTAAAAGCAGCACATATATTATAATGATTTTAATGAATTAATCTCACTCTCCGACAACTCTCGATATTCACCGGGCAAAAGTGTTTCATCCAGACAAAGACTCCCCATCTGCAGCCTTTTAAGCTTCAACACTTCATTCCCCACAGCCTTCAACATTCTCTTTACCTGATGAAATTTCCCCTCATGAATGGTAAGCAAAATTTGATTTGCTTCTGACAAGCACACAACTTTGGCAGGAAGTGTCAATGCATCCTCTCCAATGTCTACGCCATTCTCCAACAACTCCGTCTGGAGCACATCTACAGGTCCGGCACATGTAACTAAATACACTTTATCTACATGTTTTTTGGGCGCTAATAATTCATGGGCCAAAACACCATCATCCGTCAAGAGCAAAAGTCCGGTAGTATCCTTATCCAAACGTCCGACGGGAAATATATTTTTGCGTAACGCTACCGGCAGCAAATCAATCACGGTTTGCTCATTTTTCTCCGAAGTCGACGAAACAACGCCTACAGGTTTGTGCAGCATGTAATAATGATTTTTTACAAGTGAAATCTGTTTTCCCTGTACTGTAATCAAATCCGTCTGCTCGTTTACGGTGTAATCGGAATTTTTAACAGTTACATCGTTAACTTTTACAAAGCCTTTTTTGCAAAAATTCTTTACTTCACTCCGACTTCCTACACCTGCATTTGCAAGAAATTTATCCAGTCGCATCCAATCCCTCCCAGAGGACATATTCCTTTTCAATAGAATTACTTCCCACATTCAAAAAACGTTAAATTTGTCATACCTGACAAATCCATCTCATAAAATAATACAAAACAAATCCAAAAAAAACATGAAAAATCTACTGTGTATCGCCCTGTCCGTATGTATCTTTTCACTTTTGTTCTTTTCCGATGAGGCAAATATACTGGCGAAAGAAGGGCTTTTAAACTGGTTTCAGAACATGATTCCCACGCTGTTTCCTTTTATGGTAATCCAATCCATGGCAATCAATACGGATTTCGCCAATATCTTCGGACGAAAAATCGGCTTTGTCTTAAAACCAATATTTAAATTAAATATAAATGCCTATTATGCAATTCTTGCAGGATTCTTATTTGGTTTTCCGATGGGCGCTGTAGCCGTCAGAGACCTTTATCTTGCCGGCAAGATAAGCAAAACCGAGGCCGAAGCATTGCTTTGTTTCACAAATCTATTAGGTCCGGTATACTTTATTTCCCACATTCTTCCGATTGTTCCCGACAAACAACAACTCCTCTGCACAATACTTATGTACGGCATGCCATTTCTCTACGGAATATTGTTATGTCGCAAATTGCCGCCAAAAACACATTCATTCCAACAAGATAACCATCGAAGCTACAAAGATCTCCCACATCTGGGCAGGATCTTCCAAAAAAGTCTGTCTTCAGCAACCTCATCCATCGTGTATCTGGGCGGTTGCATGATAGTTTTCAATATGATGCGGCTATTTCCGAATCTTTTATGGGGAAAGGATTCCATCCCTTCTCTTATTGCATGCGGATTGCTGGAAATAGGAAGTTATGTGCATCATTTAAATTCTGCGGCCACCTCCATGAATCCCGATTGGATAATACTGCTTCTCTCCGCAGTTCCCTTCGGTGGTCTCTCATGCCTCATACAAACCGTATGTATTCTGGAAGAAACAGACTTATCAATCCGCAAATATTTTTTTCACAAAGTCATGCAAAGCGCAATCTGGTTAATTGTTGTTCTCTCTATATCATTCTTTTTTTAAGCAGAATACCGATTCCTGCTAAAAATATGATAACCGGATAAAAAAGTGATGCCAAACAAACCCATCAAAGCCGAAATAACGGCAACCAGCACAATCCCCGGTTCCGAACCTGCCTCACGATTTAATGTCAGAACATCAGAAGCATCATCAAGAAATGTAGTCAAAACATCATCTTGCAGCTCTTCTGACAGCAAGCCGGCAAGCTCTGCACCAATACGTTCAAAATCATTTGTAAAACAAATACCATTCAAATCAAGCGGTTCAGAAAAACCTGTTCTGTCATAAGCATTATATGCCACAACAATAAAATCCGATTTCATAGGAGTGTGAAGAGGAATTTCAATAAAGAAAGAATCTTCAAAACGCAACACTCTTCTGGCGCAATAGGTATTTCCTCCGTCTTTCGAAAAAGCATACGCAACAACAGGGCTTTCTTCGTCTGATACCGTTACTTCCACACGAACTTTTCCGGAAAGTTCATCATAAGAAGAAAACTGCGCCTCCACCGCAGGAGGTGTCATATCCGCGTCCCAAATACGTTCCGGCAAATGCAAATCGTTCTTTTTTACATTGCTGTAATCGACCTGTAATGAATCAGACTTAAGACCATACGTCATAGCCACTGCAGTTGCGTCAAGAACACCAAACCGTTCCAAATCAGAAGATGTATCGTAGAACTTCTTCTCTTCCTCTCGGTCCAAATAACAATGTTCCACAATTACAGCAGGAATTCCTCTGTCTGCCGACTCTCTGATTATTCCGTAATAATCTTTATTTGCTTCATTTACTCTGGTGAAATTGCCGTGAATGGTCATACCGTATTCTTCCAACAGCTTCAATTCTATCTCAGCAAATTTGTCAGCGCGCTGCTTTAAAGGAGCCTTGGAAGGAACGTAAGTTTCCGCACCAAAAAGACTATGGCTCTCCGAAGCGTTAAAATGCATGCTAATCAGCAAATCCGCCTGACACTCTTTGGCGTATACGGCCCGTTCCTGCAAGGTCATGTCAACATCACCGTCCCTTGTAAGAAAAACCTTAACGCCTTCGTATTTCTCCAGTTCTCTTTTACAGGCCATTGCAACCTGAAAATTGATATGCTTCTCCATTACCATGGAATTTAAAGCACCTCTGTCAGACCCGCCATGCCCGGGATCAAGCACAATTACAATGTCATCCGTCGCTGCACTTACATCCATACGACAAAAATCCGAAAAAACAGTGCATATCACGACACACAGGATTAAAAATCCAAAAAATATATATTTATATCTGTTTCTAATCATATAAAAGTCACATTTCCAATCATTTTTTTACCAGAAAAATAAGTATTTGTTCTCATTCTACAAAAATACCGGTTTCAAAGAGAAACCGGTATAAAAAGTCAAAATCATCAATACATTTCTTTCATTGCATATCCTGATTCCGAAGAATTAAATCATATCAATATTGATTTCTCCGGTTTCCATTGCAGTATCCATAGGCTGTGTCGTCTGAGGTACAGCAGGTGCAACGGGCTCAACCGGTGCAGGATGTAACTCATTCCGGTTGGATTTAACAATCTGGTAATACTGATTCAAAGAATTCTGTACTTCCTGATATTTACTGTTATTTGCTTCCATCGCATTCTCAAAAATGCGCTCCATATCCGCAAGCATATTATCCATATACATCATTGCTGCTTCTTTCAACTGATTGCTCTCCATGGTAGCCTGATTAAGAATGCCCTGTGCCTCCTGAGAAGCACTCATAATAATGGCATCTGCCTGACTGTATGCCTGTTGCATAATCTGATTCTCACTTAAAAGCTGAGAAGTACGGGTAGCAGCATCATTCACAAGGGCTTCCGCCTTTTTCTTGGCGTCTTCCAAAATTGCCTCTTTATTTGCGATAATCTTACGAATCTGCTTTAATTCTTCAGGTGTCTGCGCCTTTAAAGTTCCGATTAATTCAAGGAACTCATCCCTGTCAACAACAATCTTACCGGAACTAAGCGGTAACGGCTTACAGGAATTTGCATATTCTTCAATGTTTTCAATAATCTGTTCAATCTTACTAACCATAAAAAAATTCTCCCTCTTACTTATTTATATCCGTATTTCTCGTAGAGTTTCGTCATAACATATTCAGGCACACATTTGGAGACATCGCCATGAAAGCTGGCAATCTCACGCACAGTACTTGAACAAAGAAAAGAATACGCCAAATCCGTGGTCAAAAACACAGTTTCCAGCTCTCCTCCGGAAATCAAAGAATTCGTCTGTGCAAGATGTAATTCATAATCGAAGTCCGTAACAGCACGCAACCCGCGAATAGCAATCTTCACATTTTTCTGTTTCGCATAATCAATTAACAAACCGCTAAAACTGTCAATCTCCACATTAGGGATATCCTTTGTAACCTCTTCTAGCATTTTAACACGTTCTTCCACAGAAAACAATGGCGACTTTGCGCTATTATTCAATACACTTACAATAATTTTATCAAAAAGGCCCGAAGCCCTCTTAATAATATCAATATGACCATTGGTAACCGGATCAAAACTTCCCGGATATATCGCTACTCTCATTTTACTTTTATTTCCTTTCATTATTCAAACTACCGTTTGACTTAAATTGCATCATTCAGAAATAACTCTTCTGATAAAAACGTGCTGACAGTTTTTATATTCTTTGCTTTTGTATATTTCTAATCCAAGCCTGTCCAAAAATGCAAATTCCGCATCATAATCACATTCTACAACGATTATAGTATCCTCGGTTACAAATTTGCTCTCGGATGCAACCTCTAATACCTGCACCTCTTTATGATCCTTATAAGGAGGATCCAAAAAAAGAATATCAATGGGCTCATTCACCGTATGCGCCAGTGCAAAAGCAGCATCCTGTTTCAATACAATCGCATTGTCAATCAATTTCGTGTGTTTTAAATTCTCGATAATACATTTATTTGCCTTCATATTATCATCAACAAAATATGCTTTTTTTGCACCTCGGCTTAACGCCTCAATGCCAATTGCCCCACTACCGCTGAACAAATCAACAAAAACACCGCCGCCTACATAAGGCTGGAGCACATTAAAAAGAGTCTCTTTGTATTTATCCGTCGTCGGTCTCGTATGGTCACCTTCCGGACTTTTCAATATCAAACTCCTTGCGATTCCTGCAATTACTCTCATACAAATCTCCATCTCTTAAATCATCAGGTTCGAATTTTCGTTCCCTTGGTGTCACGCTTTGCAAGTTTAATCTTATTTAACTCAATCTGTTTCCCGTTTACCGTAATGTTTGTACCGTCTGCATTCTGTGTATAATGAACCTGATCCACATAAGCGTTCCCGTTTAATTTCATGCCACGTACACCGATTGCAGTTTTCTTTTTCTCGGGAATCTCATCCAAAGGGAAGCGTAAATAATAACCATCCGATGAAATCATAACAATATTTCTCTGTTCTTTCAATACTTCTACACTTACAACCTCATCATCTTCCATAAGTTTGGTGGCTGCAACAGCACGTTTGGACACATCAAACTCACCACCGCTAACAACCTTAAGCATCGCCTGTCTGGTTGCAAAAACCAGGCGATACAGATTCAAATCCTTCTGGCTTGCAGCGCAAAGAACCCTCTCATCTTTGGAAGAATACGCACTGATATTATCAATGGGAATTCCTTTGTCCTTCATTTTGCCAAAAGGAATATCGGATACCTTAATCGTATATAACATACCTTTGTCCGTAAAAATACAAATTTTTCCGGTATTTTTACAAATAAAAGCAAATTTATTTTCTGCCAGAATATTTTCTTTATTACGTTCAAAAGTAGCCAGGTCAACTGATTTCACGTAGCCAAAACGGTCGATTAAGATGTAAACATCCATCTCTTCCGCTTTCTTCTCTTCATATACTGCCTCTGCTGCATCTTCCAGGGCGGTTTTTCTCGGTTTGGCAAATTCCTTTTTAATCTTATCAATATCCTGGATAATCACCTGGGTCATGGAGTCATGGCGCTCTAAAATATCTTCGTAACGATAAATATTTGCCATGGTCTCGTCATGTTCTTTAATCAATGCCTGTACTTCCAGACCGCTTAATTTATACAAACGTAATTCCAAAATAGCATTGGCCTGACGCTCCGTAAAAAGAAGCTGTTGTGCCATTATCTCGGATTCTTTGGACTTGAAATTGATTCCGGTAGTGTCACCTTCCACAAGACATCTCTTGGACATGGCACGATCTTTGGAACCGCGAATAATTTCAATAATCAGATCGATTACATTACATGCTTTAATCAGACCTTCCTGAACCTCTCTGCGTTCATTCTCTTTGTTTAAAAGGTTCGTATATTTTCTTCGGTTTACTTCATAATTGAAATCAACCACATGCCTAATCACATCTTTTAACCCAAGTGTCTCCGGACGACCATTGGCAATCGCCAACATATTTACACCGAAGGTATCCTCCAAACGGGTTTTTTTATAGAGCATATTCTTGAAATTTTCTACATCCGTATCCTTTTTCAATTCGATTACAATGCGGATTCCTTCTTTGGAAGACTGATTGGTAATGTCTACGATATCCGTTGTCTTTTTGGTCTCATAAAGGGCATAAACATCCTGCAAGAATTTCGAAATATTTGCACCAATCATTGTATAGGGAATCTCGGTAATTACGAGATTTATATGACCATTCTTTCCCTTTTCAACCACAACTTTACCGCGTAGTTTAATTTTACCGGTACCGGTTGCGTAAATTTCTTCCAAATCGCTTTGATTAATTACAATTCCGCCAGTCGGAAAATCAGGGCCCTGAACATAACGCATCAACTCCTGAAGGGATATATTGGGATTCTTTAAATATGCTTTGGTGGCATCTAATACCTCTCCCAGATTATGAGGGGGTGTACTGGTTACCATACCGACAGCAATACCTTCCGAACCGTTAATCAGGAAATTTGGAATCTTAGCAGGCAGAACGGAAGGTTCTTTCTCCGTTTCATCAAAGTTAGGAACAAAATCGACTACATCCTTATCCAAATCATCCAAAAAGGAAACCTGCGTCACCTTCTGCAAGCGTGCTTCCGTATATCGCATGGCAGCGGCGCTGTCGCCTTCAATGTTTCCGAAGTTACCGTGTCCGTCTACCAGGGGAAGACCTTTCTTAAAATCCTGCGACATTACAACCAGGGAATCATAAATGGAGCTGTCACCGTGGGGATGATATTTACCCATGGTATCACCTACAATTCTTGCACTTTTACGATAAGGCTTATCAAAACGAATCCCAAGTTCATGCATATCATAAAGCGTCCTTCTCTGCACAGGCTTTAAACCGTCCCTGACATCAGGAAGAGCTCTTGCAACAATAACACTCATGGCATAATCAATATATGATTTTTGCATCACTTCAGAATATTCGGATTTATAAATTTTCTCTGCCATTGCTTTCTCCAATCCTTGACTTAATGCTGTTTCAATACAATTTTTTATACGTCAAGCTGTGCATCATTTGCATGCTCGTAAATAAACGCCTTCCTGGGCGGAACCTCATTTCCCATCAAAAGTTCCGTCATACGGTTTGCCATTCCGGCATCCTCAATTTCCACCAGTTTAAGATTACGGCGTTCAGGATCCAGTGTTGTTTCCCATAACTGCTGCGCGTCCATCTCTCCAAGACCTTTGTATCGCTGTAATGTAAAAGGTCCTTTATGTCTTTTACGATACTGTGCAAGGGCGTAATCGTCATACAAATATTCCTCTTCCCCGCGCGAAGGTATCGCCTTATAAAGCGGCGGCATGGCAATGTATACATGCCCTTCCTGAATGAGTTCCGGCATAAAACGATAAAAAAGTGTCAACAACAGGGTACAGATATGGGAACCATCCACGTCCGCATCCGCCATAATAATTATCTTGTCATAACGAAGCTTGGTAATATCAAAATCATTGCCATAACCTTCCGAGAACCCACAACCAAATGCATTTATCATAGTCTTAATCTCGGCATTGGCAAGAACTTTATCAATACTGGCCTTCTCAACGTTCAAAATCTTACCTCGAATCGGCAGAATTGCCTGATACTTACGATCTCTGGCAGTTTTGGCGCTGCCCCCCGCAGAATCACCCTCTACGATGAAAATCTCACATTTCTTCGCATCCTTGGATTCACAATTGGCAAGCTTACCGTTTGAATCAAAAGAGAATTTCTGTTTGGTAAGCATATTGGTCTTCGCTTTCTCTTCTGCCTTGCGGATTTTGGCCGCCTTCTCAGCGCAACCGATTACTTCTTTCAGACACTCCAGATTTCTGTCAAAATAAAGCACAAGTTCATCGCCCGCCACCTTAGAAACTGCTTTGGCCGCATCGGGATTATCTAATTTCGTCTTTGTCTGTCCCTCGAACCGGGGGGAAGGATGCTTGATGCTGATTACAGCTACCATACCGTTACGCACTTCAGGACCGGTAAAGTTAACATCTTTTTCCTTCAGAATATTCAAGGTTCTGGCATAGGAATTGATTATGGTTGTAAAAATGGTCTTAAATCCTGTAATATGAGTACCGCCCTCGGCATTGTAAATATTATTACAGAACCCAAGTACATTCTCATGGAACTCATTTACATACTGGAATGCACATTCCACAATCACATCTTCACTGTTCCCCTGAAAATATACCACCTCATGAATGGCCTCTTTCCCCTTATTCAAATCCTTGACAAATCCCACAATACCTTCTTCTTCGTGAAATTCAATTACTTCATTCAGACCATCTCTTTTATCTTCAAAAACAACCGTTAACTTCGGATTTAAATATGCTGTTTCATGAAGGCGGCTCTTAATATCTTCTGCCTTAAACCGGGTTTTTTCAAAAATAGTATCATCCGGCGTAAAATTCACACTGGTTCCGGTTTCCTTTGTGCGGCCAACCGTAGGCAATTCGCCATTTATCAAATCCAGCGTAGGAATACCTTTCTCATAAAAATCCTCATAGATATGACCGTCACGCTTAATAGTAACCTTCATCTGCTTGGAAAGTGCATTTACAACCGACGAACCAACACCGTGCAAACCACCGGAATTCTTATAGATATTGTTATTGAACTTACCTCCGGCATGAAGGGTTGTAAAAACAAGTCGCTCCGCACTGATTCCCTTCTCGTGCATATCAACAGGAATACCGCGTCCGTTATCGGATACGGTTGCAGAACCGTCTGCCTCCAATGTCACGTTAATCCGGTCACAAAAGCCGGCCATATGCTCGTCCACAGAGTTGTCAACGATTTCGTAAATCAGATGATTCAATCCCTTTGTGGAAAGACTTCCTATATACATACCCGGACGCTCTCTTACGGCTTCCAATCCCTCTAAAACTGTTATCGCACTGGAATCATACGTTACTTGTTTTGCCATTTGTTACACTCCCAATTCATTTCACTCTCAGATTTGTACAAAAATCCATTCAAATTATAGCACAAGATAAGGTAAAAGAGAAGTGAAAAATACATGATATTGTGTTTTTCACTTCTCTCACTACAGAATATGCACTTATTTTCATTAAATCTTAATCTTCATTTTCTTCTACTGCTCTTTTTGCAAGCAAAAGAATATCCGCATCCTGATAGATATCTCCCAAGTTAAAATGCATCAAACCGCTTTGGCGGATTCCGAACAAATCTCCCGGACCGCGCAAACGCAAATCCTCATTTGCAATGTAAAACCCGTCATTACTTTTGACCAGTACTTCAAGTCGCTCTGTCTGCCCGGCATCCTTGTTTCCCTGTACAAAGACACAGTACGACTGAGCGTCACCGCGACCAACACGTCCACGAAGCTGATGTAACTGTGCCAGTCCGAAACGTTCCGCATTCTCAATCATAATCGCTGTAGCGTTTGGCACATCAATGCCTACTTCAATCACTGTTGTGGAAACAAGAATATCATAATTACCCGCGGCAAAATCAGTCATAACCTTATTTTTTTCCGCCGGTTTCATCTGCCCGTGCAGGGTTGCAATTCTATACTGCTTTGGCAAAGCTTCTCTTAACCGTTCGGCATAATCCGTAACATTTTCTAAGGAAGACATTTCTTCCGAAGCCTCTACCATGGGACAAATTACATAGGCCTGGTGGCCTTTCTGCACCTCTTTTACAAGGAACTGATATGCCAGCAGCCTTTTATCCTGTCCTACAACACAATTTTTGATAGGAAGTCGATTTTTAGGTAATTCATCAATAACGGAAACACTTAAATCTGTATAAATAACAGAAGCAAGGGTTCGGGGAATCGGCGTAGCGCTCATAACCAAAACATGAACTTCATTTCCTTTATTTGCCAGCATATCCCGCTGCCTTACACCAAATCTGTGCTGTTCATCCGTAATCACAAGAGAAAGCGATTTAAAAATAACTTTCTCCTGAAAAACGGCATGGGTACCGATTACAGTATCAATTTCACCGCTCTCTATGGCCGCATAAATCTTTCTTTTTTCGGATGCGGAAACAGAGCCAGTCAAAAGAATGGGCTTCATAGGCAGGCGATAGCGTTCAATCAATGCTTTCAAGCCCTCAAAATGCTGGGTCGCCAACACTTCCGTAGGAGCCATAAACGCACACTGCCGTGCATTGCTTACACACAAAAGCATAGCCAGATAGGCAATAATGGTTTTTCCGGAGCCCACATCCCCCTGTACAAGCCGGTTCATTACATAACCACCGGTCAAATCATCCGAAATCTCCTGCCATGCTCTTTTCTGGGCATTTGTCAACGCAAAAGGTAATTGCTCCATAAACCTGGAAACCACCGCGCTTTCCAACATAGGATTCGGACAAGCTCTCCTGTTATTCTCATCCTTTGCCCCTGATAAAGCCTTTAAAAATTGATAAAACTCATCAAACACAAGACGTTTTCTTGCAGAAATCAGCTCATCGTATCCTTTCGGAACATGAATATGCTTCAAAGAATATTGCAAAGAGTGCAAACCGTAACGTTTACAAAACGCAGAATCGTAGGGCTCTTCCGGACCGTCGTAATCAACAAATATCTGCTCGATTGCTTTCTTCATCATTTTAGAAGAAAGTCCTTTCGGTAATGAATATATCGGTTGCAGGTTCTTCATGCGTTCTGTATATTCTTCGGGTTTCATAAGCTGAGGCTGTTCCAAACACAAGCGATTGCCATGTTTACGCACCATTCCGTAAACGCACCATTCTGAACCGGGTTTTAAGACCTGTCGCAAATACTTAAGATGAAAGAAAGTTAACCCAACTTTTCCGGTTTCATCATAAACAGTAACTGTGGTAATTGTTTTACTGCCATAGGTTTTCATGAAAAAATCATCAGAAACCTTCACTTTAACGGTGCCGACATAACCTTCATATAAGGAGCTGACAGAAACCGGCTCCGGATAAGACTGATAGGTGCGGGGATAATAATACAGCAAATCATACAAAGAAAAAATACCGACTTTTTCAAACAGACGGGCGCTTTTATCTCCAATCCCCTTCAATTGAACAGGCGAAATATTTTTATACATCTCTATCTGCATTTATTCACCCCTTTCTTTTCTTACAAATGACCGTAAAACATTTATTCCTTTCGGAACTCTGCTGCGAACAACAAAACCGCTTTGGCTTTAAAATGTTATCAGGAACCTTTCATTGCCAAAGCGGTATATTATCTTGCTATTCAACAGATATAATATAATAGTAAATCGGCTGTCCGCCATACTGTAATTCCACATCACAATCCGGATATAATTCTTCCAGTTCATCGGTTAATGCTCTGGCATCTTCTTCAGAAATGTCTTCTCCGTAATAAATGCTGATTAACTCACTGTCATCATCAACCATCTGTGCAATCATCTCTAATACAACAGTCTTCATGTCTGTTCCGACAGAAAGAATTCCCTTATCGCCGATTCCCATAAAATCATCCTGCTTGATAATCTTATTATCAATCTCAGTATCACGAACCGCATAAGTTACCTGTCCGGTCTTTACGCCTGACACTTCGGAATTCATCTGCTCAGCATTGTCGTCCGGTGCAATATCAGCCATGAAATTAATCACAGCAGTAATACCCTGCGGGATTGTCTTGGTGGGAATTACAATGATATTCTTATCTTCCGTTAAATCCCGCGCCTGATTTGCTGCCATAACAATATTTTTATTGTTCGGTAAAATGAAAATATTCTCGGCATTTACCTTGCTGATGGCAGTAAGCATATCCTCCGTACTGGGATTCATTGTCTGTCCGCCTTCAATAATATAATCAACACCTAAACTCTTGAAAATCTCATTAATACCTTCACCTACGGAAACAGCAATAAAACCATATTCCTTCATGGGTTCATCTGCTTTTGCCAAAGCCTCCTGCTCCTTCTGTGCAGACATAATTACTTTTTCCTGATGTTCAAGGCGCATATTGTCAATTTTCATGTTAGAGAGCATACCATATTTCAAAGCTCTCTGAATTGCCAGACCCGGGTCATTGGTGTGAACATGAACCTTCACCACCTCATCGTCTGCAACCACAACGATAGAATCACCGATGGATTCAAGATAATCCTTAAAATCCATTTCCATCTTAATATTAAAGGTCTTGGAAAGCATGATAATGAATTCCGTACAATATCCGAACTTAATATCAGATGTGCTTATATTCTCCATTGCGGAAGCGTTTGCCTTCTTTACCGCAGAAGAAGACGCAGAAACAGTAAAATCAGTCACCTTACCTGCATAAGCATCATATGCACCCTTCATAACTTCCAAAAGACCCTGTCCGCCGGAATCCACAACACCTGCCTGTTTCAAAACTGGAAGCATATCAGGCGTTGTACTAAGTACATAATCCGCATGTTTAATCACTTCTGCAAGGAAAGAATCCATATCATTCATACCTGCATCCGCTAACTCTCTGGCTTTCGTCGCAGCCCCTTTGGCAACGGTTAAAATTGTACCCTCTTTTGGTTTCATAACTGCCTTATACGCAGTTTCAACCGCACGTTCCATTGCTTCTGCAATAACAGGCACATCCAATTCTTTATGTTCAGATGCTACTTTGGTCAAACCGCGAAGTAACTGACTTAAAATAACACCGGAATTACCTCTTGCTCCTCGAAGAGAACCAGAAGAAATTGTTTTACATACAGCCTGCATTGTAATATCATCCAAACCGGATAATTCCTTAGCAGCCGCCATGATTGTAAGAGTCATGTTTGTTCCGGTATCACCGTCGGGAACCGGAAATACATTTAATTCATTAATATATTCCTTCTGAATCTCCAAATTCTTTGCGCCGGCAAGAAACATCTTTGCAAGTAATTCGGCATTAATAACATTAGCTGACACTATAAAAGTCCTCCTTATTCAAAAACCTTAACGCCTTCAACAAAGACATTCACTCGTTCCACATCAAGGCCTGTAAACTGTTCAACTTTATATTTCACTTCACTCATCAGGTTATTGGAAACAGCCATAATGCTGACACCAAAAGCAACGATAATATGAAGATTTAAAGTCATTTTATTATTTTCAACAGAAACGGTAATTCCCTTTGACATACTTTCTTTCTTCAACAAACCAACAAAACCATCTTTTACATTTACGGCAGCCATACCGACAACGCCAACACAATCCAAAGCAATGCTACCTGCATAATCAGCAACCACTGCGCTGTCAACCAGAATGCTACCCATATGTGTATCCATTGAACCTTTCATATATAGCCTCCTTTTACATAGTAAATCAAATGATATTATAACCCATTTTTACAAAAAAGAAAACATTAAAATTTCATCAATAAATATTTTTCATATTTTTTTAAATTTTTCTTGCATTATTGCCAAGTATTTGTTAATATAACAATGTTGCGAGTTTAATTAACTCAATTTACACTGAGGAGGTGCAATCATGGCAAAGTGTGCAATTTGTGATAAGGGCGTACATTTCGGAAACAATGTGAGCCACTCTCATAGACGTTCCAATCATATTTGGAATTCCAATATCAGAAGGGTTAGATGCAAAGTAAATGGTGCTACCAAGACTTTACACGTATGTACAAACTGCTTGAAATCCGGCAGAGTTGAGAGAGCTTAATCCTTTATTTTATTGAATATTAAACCGTCGAATTATTTCGACGGTTTTTTTCATGTTTTTTATGTTTATCTATCTATTCACCACTCTGCCTTTGGGTAAAATTTTAAAAGGAAAGGACCTTTTGAATTACTCCATCAGATGCCTTTCCTGTTTACCATACCTGTCTGCTAATACCAAGTTCATTTTTGATCATTTCATATTCCCGGTTAATCTGCAGCAAAGTTTCATTATCTCCGCTTACATTATCCGGATGAAAAATCTTAATCAAATCTTTATATCGTTTCTTCAACTCAGAAGTATTTGTTACACCTTTAAAAAACGTTCCTTGATGATATTCAAATTGGCGGCTTCTGGGAATCTGGGTGCGGACCTCTTCCCTGTAACGCATGAACTGGTTTTTCTCCTGTTCCAACCGCCGCCTGTCTTCATCCAGTTGTTTAAACGCCCTGTCCAACACCATTTGTTTCTTCTCAAAGAAAATCGTGTCTTCTTCCAGGCGTTTTCTTTCTCTGTGAAGTTCTTTCTTAATCTGCTTTGCCTCATCGTTCAAAGAAGTCCGTTGTTTCTCAATCTGTTCTCTTTCTTCCTCTAACTCTTTCTTTTGAGCCGCAAGCTGATCTTTTAGCTCTTCAATCTCAGTCCTGTCCGTACGGATACGAACATTTTCTTTAAAAAGCTGTATTTTATACTGTTCTAACTCCTCAGGTGAAGATGCATCACGCAAAATACTGATAAAATTATCCATACCTATCCCCATTCAGAAGTTTCAGACAAATTATTTCTTCTCTTCGATTTCGTCATTCTTTGAAAAAGCCAACTTCTTAGCCTGCTCATCTTTAACCATTTCCTTCTTACCTTTCATGTTAAACTTATCAACAAGGTCAGGAATCAAATCAAGAATCTTGGTAACACTATCCTGATTCTTAATGTTTACAAGCTTTGTCTGTCCGTTATGCACAACCAGAACAGCACTGGGAGTCATTTTACCGTTTAATGCACCGGCGCCACCGTTTCTCTTCTCACCGTTGCCGGCACCTGCACCAACACCAAAGCTTACGTCAATCAACGGAATAATGATGGTCTCTCCTACAGTAGTAGCTTCGCCTACAACCGTCTTGGAGGATAAAAAGCCATCCATCCCTTTCATCAATGATTCTACAACTCCGTTAAAATTATTTTCCACGTCTCTTAACCTCCCGCATCAACAATCTAAAAACTTTTCTGCAATTCTTGTCAAACACCAGAGCCCATGCACTTAACAACATGCGGTAAAGCTGTACACGTCCCTTCACCAATGCATCCAGTTCAAAAACTTCATTCTCCAAATCAGGCACAAATCGGATCTGTTTACCGAAAAACGGATAAATCATACAATAATATCCGTATACGGAGGCAGTTTGTCCGGGATCATTTGCACCATAATGTACATCAACCGAAATCTTTCTCGGTTTCACATTTCTCCAAATCTTCTTAAGCTGTTTCAAGAGCTTCAACCAGGCCGGTTTAATGGCAGGATGATTCAAAACCTTATAATAATACCGAATCTCTTTGGCTATATTCTCCATCTTCTTTTTGAAACTCTGAATTGAATCGTATATATTATAGCACTTTTTTTTCAATTTTAAAATAACTTGTTTAATATTATCAACAAATTGAGCGTTTTTTTGTTTAAACGAAAGTTTTTCCGCATCCGTTTCATCCGTTATCGCCTGAATCTTTTCCTCAATTTCTTCATCCGTCAGCGGCAAATCTTCTTCCGTTGCAAAAGAATCGCTTTTCGCATCCGGCTCATCTCCATCCGTTCTGTCAGAAACGGTAATCCCGGAAGCATCTGTTTCGTCAGTATCCTCAGCATCCGCCGGCGGTTCCATCCCCTCTTTCACAAGCTTGATTACATCTTCAAAATCAGTCTTATAAACAGGAATGCCGATTAGTCTCACCACCAGCAAAGGTTTGCCATCACTGTAACTTAATGTTACCCGAAAAACGCTGAAGAAAAAAGAAACCACTGCTTTGGCAATAAAAGAATCCCGTTTCACGGTATGAAATTTGTATCGGAATGGCCAAAAGAGCAACACCAAAAGAAAAATAAGCAGTAGTCCTAAAAGACATGTAAGCCCAATGCCAATCCATTTCAGAATCCCTAAAAAAACCAGCATCTCTATTTCCCTTTCTCTTTGACCACCGTAAAATGATAAGTTTTTTTCTTTGAATGTCCGGCTGCTTCCGTTTTTTCTTTCAAATATGAAAAAATATCCGCATCCCCTCTCGACTCAAAAGTCTCCTGCAGAATATGCATCACGATATCCAAAACATTCTCTTTTGAATGCGCCAGGCCTATAATGAACGGATGATTCTCCTTATAAAAAGGCTGGCACAAAAAAGCATTGTGCATATACTCCAATCTCCCGTACTCGGACAAAATAAGTACAAACACACCGGGCTGTAAGGTTCTGTTTTTAATTTTTTTGCGAATATTGCGAAAATGCTTTGACACATACTCATCAACATATAATTCCCTACAAAACATTCCGTTCCTCCCGTCTTAAGAAAAAGGAAAGTTTCCTGTCGGTCACTTTCCTCTTAATGTCACGGTTGCTTCTAATAATATTTCTTACAACCCCATAAATTCTCCCGCTTCAAAGCCTGATATTCTTCATAAGCTTTCTCGAGAATCTCTTTTTCATTTGAAAATTTCAGCAAATGATAAGCTTCGTGATATTTATAAAATCCCGAATCCATAAAATATTCTTCACGCTGCGGTTTACTGTAATAACTATCCGCCATCATCAGATACCAGTGAACATCCTTCTCCACCATGTCATCAGGTGTATTAAATGTGTACTCACTTTTACCAATGTATTTGATAATGGAAGCCTTCGCTCCGGATTCCTCAAGCACTTCTCTTAAGGCAGTTTCCTTGTACTCTTCTCCTTCTTCTACAGTACCTTTCGGTAACACCCAACCTTCATACCTGTTTCTGTAATTCTTGTATAAAAGCAGAATCTTTCCTCGAAAAATAACCACACCGCCACAGCTCGTTGCCTCAATCATTGCAAAACCTCCTGTTGGTGCGACATCATAAACTAATTGAAGTATATAATATTTTAAACATTAATGCAAGACAAAAGAAATTCATCTTTCGTCTTGCATTCTTTCTCGTCCCATCTTCAATTACACTTTCATACCGTGTCAATACATAAACACATAAAAGGTACAAACGATTATTTGCTAACCTTATTTACCATATCAAGAATAACTTCTGACTCGAAGGGCTTTGTGACAAATTCAGAAGCACCGCTCTTAATGGCATCCACCATCTTATTCTGCTGTCCTGCCGCAGTCACCATAATTACTTTCGCATTTGCATCCACTTTTTTAATCTCTTTCAATGCATCCAAGCCATCTAAAACAGGCATCGTAATGTCCAATGTTACAACTTCCGGCTTCAACTCGGCATATTTGTCAACACCATCCTTGCCGTCAACCGCTTCACCAACCACTTCATGACCTGCATCTTCTAAAATTCCCCTTAAAATTTTACGAGATGTTCTTGAATCATCTACAATCAATATTTTGGCCATAACTTCTCGTCCTCCTTATACCACAATATACTCATCAAAAGATGTAATCAGGTTAACAACAACATTTTTAATATGCACCGGCATAATACACAAACGATTCGCTTTGGCCATGTACTCGCCCTCACGATAAGAAGGAGGGAGCATATCCAGCTCGCACTGTGCTGCAACCTTTGTACAGAACATTCCGTTCACGCAATTAATAAACTCTCCAACCGCATCCAATGCATCCAAATCAACGGACTCAAACTCCTCTCCCGCAAAAGGTTCTGCAATAGCAAGTAACGCATCACCATCACCCGCAAACATCAAGGATGCTTCTCTTGAACCCTTTAAATTCTGCTGCGCATAAGAACTCATGGACCGGGTTGATTTCACAATCGCCTTTTCAACATAAATATTAGAATCAATCAAACGAATAATCGCCCTGATAGCACCCTTCATATGTTCTGCCTGTAATTCATCGCATCCTTCCGGAAGGAATAATTCAACGATTCTGTCTGTATCATCACTCTTTAAAGCTTCCACATCACTGGCGGTAAAAGCATTCTCTTTCTGGAATTCAGCCAGTGAAGATTCAATTTCCTCCAAATACATAAAACCATTATCCGCAATAGCCTGAATAAAAGTAAGGTATGCATTTCCCTGTAATCCTAACAGCCTTACAACCTGCGCTTCGGTTAAGTAGCCTTTTTCAACAGCAATATCACCGAAACGTTTGTCCACTACAGCCTGCAAACGATTTACTTCATCGGCCTGCTGAGGGGTTAAGAGTTTCTCCGAAACAGCAATCAATCCCAACTTAACGCGAACCTTCTGCAAAGATTCATAGACAGTCTGAAGTTGAGCTTCACTTAATCTGCCGGACTTTACCAAGTAGTCACCAAAAAGTTGTTGTATCATACACGTACCTCCTCAAATCAGAACTATCTGTCACCTGACTTTTCGTTCTATTTTTTTAAAATGTTCAATTCTGTTTGAATTGTATATTTAATTACATGTATTATACTACATTTATGTGTAAATTGAAAGAATAAAACGCATTTTTTTCAATTATTTTGCAGAATATTGCTGAAAATATGCATCAAAAAGCCGTTTTGCCACCGGAACAGCATAATCTCCTCCGGTTCCGGCTCCCTCTATAATAACAGTAACACAAACTTTAGGGTCCTGTGCAGGTGCGTATCCGGTAAACCATGCATGACTGTCTGCCGGATTATTTCCGAATTCCGCCGAGCCGGTTTTACCCGCAGAAGTATATTCTGCCTCCTGCAACCGATGCCCGGTTCCGTCCTCCACAACACCACACATAAGCTCCTGCAAAAATAGCGCCTCTTCTTTTGTCATTAGTCTTTTGTAAACTTCATCTTCATATTTTTTTACCGTTTTACCCGAGGAAGAACGTATCTCCGTAATCAACTTCGGGGTCATAAGCACACCATCATTGGCAATTGCCGAAGTAATAAGATTCATATGATACGGAGACATCTGACTTTTTCCCTGACCAATGGAGCACTGTGCAATAACACTTTCATCCGCCAATGCATCAATGGGCACATCGCTTTCTGCACAAATCATACCGCCGGGTAATTCTGAATAAAAAAGCAAATCCTCCAGGGTTTCTCGAAATTCTCCCGCATCCAGCATCAGACCTATGTTTGTAAAAGAAGAATTACAGGATTTGGCAAAGGACTTGCGCAAATCTACTCTTCCGTGAACCGTCTGATGATAACAGGTAATCTTCCGTTCTCCGTAAGAAATCGCACCGTTGCACTGATAAGAGTAACTCTGCACCTCATCCGGATACTGCCGATAGAATGCAAGCGCATCCATTATTTTGAATGTAGATCCCGGAGGATATACCCCCTGTGTCACACGATTTACCAAAACGGAAGATTCCTCATCCTCCATCAAGTCTTCCCATTGGTAGGCAATCAGATTCGGATCAAAGTCCGGTTTGGAAACCATCGCAAGAATATTCCCGGTTTCTACCTCCGAAACAATAATCGCACCTTTATATGCGCCAAGAGATTTAAATGCTACCTCCTGCATTCTGACATTCAAAGGAGTAACCACGGTATCTCCCACATTCTTACGTTCCTCAATATCATTGCTTACCTTGTCAAACACGGAATCATTCGTCTGTAGCAGACTCATATTTGCCATCTTCTCGATTCCCATTCTTCCGTAACCGTCATAACCAACCACATGCGCAAACATGACGCCGTAAGGATACTCACGCAGTTCCGCCCCGTTTGCCGTCATACCGCTTACTGCCAGCACTTCATCATTCTGCGTAATAATCTTTCCCCTGATGTTGCGTTCTGCCAAAAGGTCCTGCCGCTTATTATATTCGCTGCTGATTGCGTCATAGCTTTCTACTTCGAGATAGTGAACCAGATTAAAAACCATTGCACCAAAACACAGAAAGAAAATCAAGGCAACCGCAATGAAAGAAAAACGTTTTCCCACGAAACCTTTTATTATATTTTTAAATATATTCGCTGTTTTCTTACCAATTTTTACGAAAATCCCCTTGAAACTCATCTTCCTCAAAGTAACCTTTCTCTTTCCTGACCACTTTATTTTCTTCTTCTGTCAGCTCTTTCATCCACACCTGTTCCGCTTGTTCTGTTTCATCCGCGCTTTCGAAAGTCTCTTCCGACAACTCTTTTTCATAAATCACATCCGACAATTCTTCGGCAAAAGTTTCCTCACTGTCTTTGGTAAGAATACCGCAGTTGACAAATTCTTTTACATAGATACCGTGCATCACGGCAAAGCTTAAAATAATAGCACTTAAAGAGCTGCCTCCCATACTAATCAAAGGCAAAGTGACACCGGTCAACGGAATCAAACGACTGCCACCACCTATGGTAAGAAATACCTGAATCCCAAGAGAGGCTGCTAATCCGGCCAAAATCAAACTGTGAAACTCGCTTTTCACACGAAAAGACATTCGCAGCACGTGAAGCACAATAAAAAGATAGAGAATAATCAAAAGAATTGCAAACACAACTCCTAATTCTTCCGCAATGGCACTAAAAACAAAATCTTCATGCACCAGAGGGATGGAGTGAGGATTTCCCTGCAAAAGTCCCATCCCAAAATATCCGCCGGTACCGATTGCAAAAAGAGACTGACTCAACTGATAACTCTTATTATCCATATCTCCAAAAGGATTCAGCCAAGTCTGCACGCGGACTCTGACATGAGAAAACATTCTGTATGCAAGAATGCCTCCGCAAAGACCTGCAAAAGCCCCACCCAATAACGTCCACACATTTCTGTTTGCCAGAAAAAGCATCAACAGGTATGCCCCGACATAAATGCAAGCACTTCCCAAATCTCTGGATAAAACCAGCAAAATTACATGTATAAAAGTAAAAAGGACAGAAATCAAATAACGGAATTTATTCTTATGGTCCGAAAGAATCGCCGCATTGAAAAAAACAATACTTATTTTAACAAATTCCGAGGGTTGAAAAGACATACCAAACAATTCAAATGCCAGTCTGGAACCATTTGTAACCGCACCTGCCACCCAAACAACCCCCAGCAAAAAGATACCGATTCCTGCATAAAAATATGCCATTCTTTTAAGGGCAGATAATTTAATCATAAGCCACGGAACTGCAAGGGAAACCGCAAATGCAACTGCAGTAATTACAAACTGACGAACCGCATTGTCAAACTTCAGACGTCCCAAAATGACAAATCCAATAAACAAAAGCATCAGCATATTATTCAGCAGTAAATGACTCATGCGATTATAAATCGTTGTAAATATCAACGCGATTGCAAACAAAATCATCTCCTGAAATGCAAAAAAGAAAAAATACCGCACATCAGCAGAACGAATATATAAAGTAATATACCCCACCGCATGAAACAATACTACAAGAAGCGTCTGCAAAAAATATATTTTTTTATGTTTTTCCGGTTCTTTTGAAAAGAACACGATTATATTAACCAATAAAAACGCCCCCATGATATAAACCATGGAATAGCTGGACGTTTCTGCAATAAAATTACCCATTCCGATCCTCATCCCTATATCTGAATATTCTAAGAAAATATTACAATATTATTCAACTCCTCTTTTGAAATGGCCGTTGGTATATGCAAAATCTTCCTTACGCGCCTCTCCTGTTACATAGGTTGCATGAAAGAGTTCCAAAACATTCTTTACCTCATCAGCATTTTCCTCTAAAAAACGAATCTGATAACCGCATCCGAATTTTTTAACGACACTTTCCTGTTTGTGAAGAGACGTTACAACAGAATTATAAACCGTATTATAACAAATTTTTTCTTCGCAATAGCCTTTCACCGGAAGATGCTCTCCCATACGGTCTTTCAGCATTGTGAATGCATTTCCCCCGGCTTTTCGACAATCACCATGGGTTAAGAACACACAATTAGCCGTATTCATCAAAGGATATCTTCCGTAAATAATCAATTCACCGTTTTCACAAGGCATATGTCTGATTTCATCCTTATTAAGTTCCACGGGAATTGTATAGCCATTTACCAGCTTGCCGACTTCTGCCACTGATAATACATTCATGGCATACAGATTAATATCCCCCCAAACATTCATCTTCGGAAAATTCTTTTTAATAAATGCAAATGAGTCAATTTGGTTTACATAAAATCCTTTGATTTTATCTAAAACGTTCGTATCCTGCAAAAGATTTTTCAAATCTTCAAACATCACATCTCTGCATACCGCCGGAAGACGTAAAAATATATTTTTATATTGTGCTTTTTTTTCTATGAACTCAATACAGCTTTTATCACGAAGCATATGTGTGGGGATAACGATATTTTCAATCCTCTCTGAATATCCCGCAACCTGTAATTGCTGCGTGTTTTCAACAAATACTTTCAGATGATTATAAAAATCCGTCTCAGGATGAATTGAACCGAGTGCGTTTGCGTTTTTCGGTTTAGAATCCGTTTTTTTCACAGTATCCGGACCGCACTCCCGCATTCCTTTTGGCATGCAAATCTCGTCTTCCAATTTACTAAGAAGCGTTCTTCGAAGCTCATTTAAGGCCTTCACCGACAAAAAAACCGACTCATCCATAGAAAGCGATTCCACGTGAAGGGAAAATACCGTATCTCCGCCTTTCTCAAAACGCTTACAAACATCTTCATAAACCAGAGGAGATTTCAGCGCATTCATAACCACATCACCTTCTGCAAAAACACAATAACAGGAACCGTTAATCTTTGCTTCTGCGCTAAGCAAAGCCGGCTTCCCAAGTTTCAATTCTCCACGAAGAGAAACCTCCAGTTTACGCTTGGGTAAAATATACTTATTGGTAAGTGTTTCCAACAAAGCATCCGGAGTTTTACTGTAAGAAGGAGATTGATAGGTAATCATCCCTGCCCCGTGATTTTTACGGTAGTACCCATCCTGTATCTGTGAACGGATATACAAAGACTTCAACAGTTTTAGATCTTCTTTCTCCACAGAATACCCTTCGGGATTTGCAAAATATCGGTCAATATACTTTCGATAGATTGCCGTAACACCGGCCGCATATGCAGGATGCTTCATTCTCCCTTCAATTTTAAGGGAGGCAATACCGCTTGAAAGTATTTCCGGCAAATATTCAATGGTACACATGTCCTTCAAACTGAAACAATACCCGTTTTTACCATTCTCATACTGATAGGAAAGACGACAAGGCTGCGCGCATCGTCCTCTGTTCCCGCTTCTTGCTCCGATGAGACTGCTGAAAAGACACTGGCCGGAATAGCAATAACACATGGAACCATGAATAAAGCTTTCCACCTCAATACCTGCTTCGCACATCTTCTTTAACTCATCCATGGAAAGCTCTCGCGCCGGCACAATCCTCTTTGCTCCCATCTCTGTCAAAAGGGCGGCACCTTCCAGACTTGTTACAGCCATCTGGGTCGAAACATGAAGTTCCATTTGAGGGAACAGTTCCTTTACATAGGCAAAAACACCCAAGTCCTGCACTATAACACCATCCAGTCCTGCCGTATAAAAGGGCGCAAGGAATTCCCCCAGGCTATCTAATTCACGATTTTTGAACAGCGTATTTATGGTTAAATATACTTTCACACCAAAAATATGAGCATATTTGATTGCACCTATCAATTCTTCCCGTTCAAAGTTTTTGGCATAAGCTCTTGCGCCGAATCGGTTTCCTGCAAGATATATGGCATCTGCACCTGCATTGACTGCGCCATAAAATGCCTCAATGCTGCCTGCCGGAGCCAAAAGTTCTACTTTCCTATTCATCTTAAACACATTTCCTTCTATATACACTAAAGCGACTGACCGAAAGGCCAGTCGCTCACATTACAAATCATTCACAGCCCCTTCTAAGCCCACGAGGCTGCACACACTACTTACGTTCTTTCAATTCTGTTTCCAGGCGAATGGTCTTCTTGTAAAGTTCATCCGCTTCTTTTCTCGCAGACTGATAATTCTTCTCGGAGGTGTCTAATTTAATCTGTGTAGCAATCAATTCATGCTTAATGGCACATAAATCATCTTCACTCTTGCGAAGCTCCTCTTCCAAAAGTTCAATCTGTTTTTTTGCCTTAAAATAATCATCCGCACTGTTAATCTGCAAAAGAAGATTCTGATAATCAACAGGCAGTCTGCGGAAGGAATCCGCCTTCTTATATTCAGCATACTTCGCGTTAATATAAGATGCTACTTTCTGCAGGTATTCTTCACTTTCATAACCGCTTATTGTAAAAACTTTTCCATCAATAATTACTTCAGCATCCGTTTTTGCAGACATCGTTTTTTACCTTCCCCATACATATTCTTTCTCATTCATACAAATACAAATGATTCCATAAAAAGTATATACAATTTATGTGTTAATTTCAAGCCCCAAATGACGATAAGCAAGCGCTGTAACCATACGTCCGCGAGGCGTTCTTGCCAAAAGACCGTTTTTTAACAAATACGGTTCATATACATCTTCTAAGGTTCCTGCATCTTCTCCTGTTGCAGCCGCAAGGGTATCAAGTCCCACCGGTCCTCCTCCAAACTTTTCGATCATGGTTTCAAGGATATTCCGGTCAATATGATCCAAACCGAATTTATCAACATCCAGCATGTCAAGCGCTGCGTCCGCAACTGATTTAGTAATAACACCATCATATTTAATCTGCGCAAAATCCCTCACTCTTTTCAGAATTCTGTTGGCGATTCGAGGGGTTCCGCGACTGCGTCTTGCAATCTCCAGCGCACCTTCCGCTTCAATGGATACATTCAGTTTTACGGCAGAATTCATCACTATTGTAGTCAATTCATCCGGTGTATAATATTCCAGACGATGAATCACCCCGAAACGGTCCCTTAAGGGAGCCGTAAGCATTCCCGCTCTTGTGGTAGCTCCAATCAAAGTAAAGTGAGGCAAATCAATTCTAAGGGAACGTGCCGTAGAGCCTTTTCCGATAATAATATCGATAACATAGTCTTCCATTGCCGGATAAAGCACTTCTTCCACCTGTCTGTTAAGACGGTGAATCTCATCCACAAAAAGCACGTCGCCTTCGCTTAGATTATTAAGAATGGCTGCCATTTCTCCGGGTTTCTCAATGGCCGGCCCGCTGGTCACCTTCATATGTACACCCATTTCATTTGCCACAATTCCTGCAAGGGTTGTTTTTCCAAGTCCGGGAGGACCATACAAAAGGACATGATCCAGACTTTCATTTCGCTGTTTTGCCGCATCGATATAAATCTGAAGACTTTCTTTTGCTTTCTGCTGTCCGATATATTCTTTCAAACGCTGCGGCCGAAGACTTTTCTCAAACCCTGTTTCTTCTTCCATCACGCTGGTTTCAATGATTCGTTTCGTCATCCTATAAATCCTCTTTCACAAATTATAAAACACGTAAAGCTCTCTTGACATATTCTTCCGCAGATAAATCCGTCTCCTTGATGTCCTTAACCGCACGTACCGCTTCCTGAAAAGAATATCCCAAAGCAACCAGTGCCTCAACAGCTTCATTCTTAGGCGCAGAATCTGAGGAATCTGTTCCACCGGAGGATACAAATTCTGCACTTTCCTCTACAGCAGACGCAGATACTTTATCCTTTAATTCAAGAATCAATCTTCCCGCAGTCTTAGCGCCAATGCCGGGCGCCTTGGCGATTGATTTGGCATCTCCGGAAATAATGGCAAAAATAAGCACATCCAACGGCAATGCAGAAAGAATGGACAAAGCACCCTTTGGACCGATGCCGCTTACCGTAATCATTTTTTTAAATAAAGAAAGTTCCTCTCTTGAAAGAAAACCAAAAAGAGAAATCGCATCTTCCCTCACATGGGTATATGTATAAATCTTTTGTTCTCCCTCTCTGCCGGCCAGTGCCGACTTTGTTGTTTCCGAACATAATATATTAATTCCCATCCGGTTTGTCTCAAGAACAATTCCTTCCGGCGTAAACTCTACAACTTTCCCTATAAAATATGCGTACATCTAATCCTCCATCCGATGCATACGTTTCAGCACCAAAGAAATAATAATACCGTTCAGAGCTCCGGTCAGGGCACCTGCCAAAATTAATATCGGTATATAAAAGAAAATCACGCCTTCCCGCAAAACAAAATATGCCATGAAAAGCTGCCCGATATTATGAAACACACCACCACAGATACTTACCCCCGAAGCGCCGATTCCTTTCAACCGCTTCATTAGTACCATGGTACCAAAAGC
Source organism: Lachnospiraceae bacterium (assembly GCA_045595325.1). GTDB lineage: Bacteria > Bacillota > Clostridia > Lachnospirales > Lachnospiraceae > UBA3766. The sequence continues at coordinate 6,927 of JAZOAG010000042.1, read as the reverse complement.
GAGCAATCCGCCAGCAAGAGAATACAGAAAAGAAAAAGAATTTCCAAACAACACAGCGGATAAAAGAATGCGCAAAACACAAATAAGCAATGCCGTAGGACAGCCGAAAAGATAAAGACAAAGCAAAACAGCCAGATTGGCAAGACCTAATTTAATCCCCGGAACTCCGAAATGAAAAGGAAAAAGAAATTCAATATATCCCAAAATCAGGGCAAACCCTAAAAGACAGCCGCAAAGTGCAACCTTCGAAGTCTTTCCCATATGCTTGCGTTTAAACACTTCCTTATTTTTATCTTGTTTCTTCATCCAGCCCTTCATCCTTCGGATTCAATACCGTAACCACTACCTTATGAGGCAAACAGATAATTGATTCATTATTGTAAGAAATCTCACCCTGCCTCACACAGTCCTGATTCGGACAATTTGCTTCTTTTATATATACTTTTCCATCCAGGATTACCATAAGGTTTGTGCCTCCCGCTCCGTCTTCAATCAAAACCTCACGATCTTTCGAAAGCGCATAGCGTCCCGTTAGCTTGCCATCAACCGTCACCGCAACACTTGTTCCTGATTTCAACGTCAACAGAATAAGCAACACGCCTAAGAGGGCAACCACCAGAAATACGGCAAATACCAAAATATCTTTTTTATTCATAAAATGAACACCTATACATTTTCAGCATCAGAACATTTAAGCATGGCAAGCGTTCCTGTTCTTGATACCTCAACCAGATTATATTTATGGAGCATATCCAAAAGAAGGTTAATCCTCTCCGGTGTATCACACATATGAATAATCATATGAGACGCTGAGGTATCAACAATTTCTGCCTTAAGCACTTCACAAATCTCCATAATATCCCTGCGATTCTGCCGGCTGTATTTTATTTTGATAAAAGCCATTTCTCTGCAAATCGCCTGTTCCGGTGCAAAAGTGCGTACTTTGATAATATCCAATTTTTTATTCAACTGCTTTTCTATTTGTTCTAAAGTACGGTCCGTTCCGCTGCTGACAATTGTCATGGTAGAAACGCTTGGGTCTTCCGTTTCCCCCACCGTAAGGCTGTCAATATTATAAGAACGACGCGAAAACAATCCTGCCACTTTGGAAAGTACACCGGAACAGTTTTCTACTCGTACCGAATAAATTCTTTTCATAGGGTTTCCCTCTTTCTGCTCTTTTATACCGGTTCTCTACGGTGTAAAGTGCATTTTATACAAAACAACGGGCGTCCTTATCCACAAAAACTTCGCATATACATCCTTGTTCGCATTCTAACACCTGCTTAATTACTTCTTCGCACTCTGTTTCTTCAGAAATCGAATAGTAAGGTATGCCATAAGCTTTCGAAATCAATGAGATATCAGGGATACGACCTAATTCGTTCATCGTATAATGCTTGTTATAGTACATTTTCTGATACTCTCTTATCATTCCGAGAGAGGCATTGTTCATCACAAAAATCTTAACATCCAACTGATTGGAAACAATGGTTGCAAGTTCCGGCATGGACATCTGAAAAGCACCATCACCACAGACACAGACTACCTGCTTTTTGGGAGTAGCAAGCTTAGCTCCCATGGCTGCAGGAATGGAATACCCCATAGTTCCCATGCCGCCTGAAGTAAGAAACTTTCCCTTTTTAACCACATAAGCGGAGCATGAATATATCTGATTCTGACCGACATCTGCCACATAAATCGCATCATCCTTCATTTGGGCGGAAAGGGATGATACAAAAGAATGAGGCGGTACAAGTTCACCTTCTTCATCAAAAATGCAGGCAAATTCCTTTTTCAGCCCTTCAATCTCTTCTATCCATTCATCAAACGAAGTATTGGCCTCATAACTGTTTAACTCTTTAAAAATACTCTTGGCATCTCCTACAATGGGAATGCTTACACCTGCATTTTTACCGATTTCCGCAGTATCAACATCAATATGAATCAAAACCTTACCCTTGGTAATAAGGTCCGGCTGTTTCACTGCTCTGTCCGCAACTCTTGCACCAACCATAATCAAAAGATCGGATGCATTCATGGCACGATTGGCATAGCGTTTGCCGTTATTTCCAACCATACCGATATAAAGAGGATTCTCTGTCTCAAAAGTTCCCAGCCCCATGAGTGTAGAAACAACAGGTACTTTAAATTTCCCGGCAAACTTCTGTACTTCTTTCTGCGCCCCGGAAGAAATAACACCGCCACCGACACAGAGAATCGGACGCTTTGCCTCCGCAAGAGCGCCGATTACCTTTTTGATCTGTACGGCATGTCCTTTTACGGTAGGCTTATAAGTACGAAGAGAAACTGTTTCAGGATATACAAATTCTCCTATATCTTCCATCTGGATATCTACGGGAATATCCACCAGGACAGGTCCTTTACGACCGGTACTTGCAATATAAAAGGCTTCCTTCAAAATACGAGGCAGGTCCTTCGCCGACTTTACAAGATAGCTGTATTTCACAAAGGACTCTGTTGCTCCTACAATATCCGCTTCCTGAAACATATCACTGCCGATATGCTCGCTTTTCACCTGGCCGGTAATGCAGACAAGAGGTATACTGTCGGCAAAAGCAGTCGCAATTCCCGTTATCAGATTGGTTGCGCCCGGACCGGAAGATGCGATACAAACACCCACACCTCCCTTACTTCTGGCATAACCGCTGGCCGCGTGAGCGGCATTCTGCTCAGTGCGAACCAAAATCGTACGTATGGGTGATTCCACTAATTGATCAAATATAGGACAAACGGAAACACCCGGATATCCAAATACTACACTAACATCTTCCTGTTCAAGTGATTTCACAATCGCCTGTGATGCTATCATATCATTCCTCCTGCTTTAGAGTTCTGCTCACTACTAAGTTCATTTGCCACCAAAACTGCGCCGGCTGCATCTTTGGCATATCCGTCTGCAAGAATTTCATCCGCATAATCCTGTGTGATAACTGCACCGCCTATCATTATTTTGGAATCAAGACCGGCATTTTTCACACCCTGAATAACCTTTTGCATTTCTGTCATGGTCGTTGTCATCAACGCAGAAAGGGCAATGATATCAGCGTTCTCTTCCTTAGCAACGCGAATAATCTCATCTGTCTCTACATCTTTTCCCAAATCAAGAACTCGATACCCGTAATTCTTAAGCATAAGTGCCACTAAATTCTTACCGATATCATGAATATCTCCCTTTACCGTTGCTATCACAACCGTCTTGGCATTTCCCAAACCTTCTTCTGTCTTCATAAAAGGTTCTAAGAACTCAATGGAAAGCTTCATTGCATTTGCCGACGCAATCAGCTGCGGCAAAAAGTATTTTCCCTGATTAAATAAATCTCCCACTTCATTAATTGCAGGCAGCAGACACTGATTCAAAATTTCCTGAGGAGTTAATTCATTCTTTTCAAACAATGCTTTGGTAAGTGTAACAATACCTGTTTCATTGCCGCGCAAAACCGCTCTGTATACCTGCTTGGACAAAGGAAGTTCTTCTTTTGCTCCGGCAGCAGGCACAGTTGTCTCATTGCTTGTCATATTTTCAATATAACGAAGTGCCGCATTTTCTTTGTTCATCAGCATGTCTGTTGCATATATGGCATTCATTAACTCTTTCTGACAAGGATTTGCAATTGCCATGGTAAGACCTTCCCGAATGGCAGTAGTCAGAAATGCTGTATTAATATTCTTTCTCTCAGGCAATCCAAAGGAAATGTTGGACAAACCGCAAACAGTTGCCAAGCCATTCTCTTTGCAAAACCGGATTGTCTCCAAAGTCTCCAACGCAGCCTTGGGATTCGCGGAAATCGTTGTTACCAGTCCATCCACAATAAGTTCACGTTTACTCAGACCGAATGTTTCAGCTTTTTGAATAAGAATTTCTATAGTTTGCTTTTTTTCTTCAAGGCTTTTCGGCAGTCCCGCATCTGAAAGAGGCAGTAAAATACATGTGGCGCCATATTTCTTCGCAAGAGGGAAAATCCTCTCCGGTTTATCCGCTTCCAGAGAAACGGAATTAATCAATCCACGTCCGGGGTAAACGCGTAACGCTTTCTCTATTACATCGCAATTGGAAGAATCAATGGATAACGGAAGTTTGGTAATGGTTCCGATTAACTCCATCGCCTCTAAAAGTTTCTCGCCTTCATTAATACCGCTCATTCCAAGATTGACATCCAGAATAGCCGCATTACATTCTTCCTGCTGTAATGCAAACTCAGAGACCATATCCATACTTCCTTCGCGAATACTGGCCTGAAATGCCTTCTTTCCCGTAGGATTAATTCTTTCCCCTATCACTATAAAAGGATCGTCTAATCCAAACAAAAGGGTCTGGCGCTCAGAACAAAGCACTCTTTTGCTTCTATACTGTGCCGGAAGCGGCGATAAGTCTTTACACATATTATGCAATTCCTTAATATGTTCCACGCCTGTTCCGCAGCATCCGCCCACAATACATGCTCCTACTTCAATCAAAGCAATGCATTCTTTGGCAAATTCCGAAGGTCCCATGGAATAGACGGTTTTACCGTTTGAATCAAGTCCGGGCATGCCCGCATTAGGCTTGGCAATGATAGGAACGGAAACAGACTTGTACATGGATTCAATCACAGAAACCATCTTATCAGGTCCCACAGAGCAGTTTACACCGACTGCATCTACCCCTAATCCTTCCAAACACAGGGCTGCCGTAACAGGATCCGTACCATACAACGTTCTGCCGTCAGCTTCAAAAGAAAGCGTTGCCATAACCGGCAACTCGCAAACTTCTTTTGCCGCAATAACAGCCGCTCTGGTTTCCTGCAAGCTCATCATGGTTTCCACCACCAGCAAATCACACCCCGCATCAACCAGATACTTAATCTGTTCCTTATACACATCTACCAGTTCTTCAAAAGATAAGCTTCCCAAAGGGGCAAGTTGCACACCTGTCATTGTAATATCCCCGGCAACCAGGGCCTGATTACCGGCCGCCTGACGCGACAGTGCAACCAGTGCATGATTCATCTCTTCTATCTTATCTTCCAACCCGTATTCTCTTAATTTGATTCGGTTGGCACCGAAAGTAGGTGCATATAAAATATTGGTTCCGGCTTCTACATAGCCCTTCTGTAATGCCACAAACACATCCGGATTTTCCAGAATCCACTTTTCGGGGCAAACCCCTGCAGGCATCCCGGCAGCAGCCAGATTCGAACCGGTTGCACCATCCAAAAAGATTATTTTATTATGAAACTTTTCTCTTATAAACTGACCCATGTCATCATTCTTCCTTTATAATCCCTTAAACTACAAAAATTGTGCCTTGCTTAATACCTGATATCAATCAAAATGAATAAGATTCGTTTACAAAAGGCATTGAATTTTCAAAATAAATTCTAACACAAATATGAAATTTAAACAATTACTCTTTCTGAAATCATCTTGATTTTATCAGTATTCTATGATAAATTGATAATGTTTGAAGTTTTTAAGAATTAACGGATTCCATTTTACGGAGGATACTATGAAAAAAAGTATTTACGTTTTGTTTTTATCCCTTATTTCTGCGGCTTTTTTAGCCGGATGCGGGGAAGATACAGAATTATCCAGATACAAAAAAGAAGTTGAGAAATTTAATGAGACAATTTGCAAGCATGATGAAGCAATCAATTCCCTTGATGCAGATTCACCAACCGCCAGAACCGATTTGTTAGAACAATTGGATTTGGTAAATGATGCTTTCCAGGATTTCGCCGCATTAAGCGTTCCCAGAGAATACGGCAGCGTTGAGTCTCTTGCAGATGAGGCTGCTACTTTAATGGACGAAGCCGTTACCCAGTATCACAACGCGTTTGCCGGTGAAACCATTAACGATTTCGATGCTTCATTGGCTTACGAGAAGTACTGCCGCGCGATTGTGAGAATCAACTATATCGGCGATTTATTACAAGGCAAAGAATTGTCAGGTGAAGGAATTGTCATTATCGAAGATTCCGGTACAGAAACCGAAGAATAAGAATATTTTCACACGAAACATTTTTAACCCTTTTCAACATTGTTTGAAAAGGGTTTTTTCATGTTTCCGGTAAGGCACATGAAGTTAATCTCTTTCGGGTATATAGATAAAAATAGCCTGCCATTTGATTATTTTGAAGAAAAAAGGACACATCATATTCACTTTACTGAATATGATGTGTCCGATTTAACTTCTCATGAATACAATCGAACAGTATGCTCAATTATCATAAATTTGTCTAAATCAGTTTAAAATCAACTTAGAACTTACCTGCGTCAGCAGCTTCCTGGATAGCTACTGCAACAGCAACAGTCATACCAACCATAGGGTTGTTACCTGCACCGATAAGACCCATCATCTCAACGTGAGCGGGAACGGAAGAAGAACCTGCAAACTGAGCATCAGAGTGCATACGTCCCATAGTATCTGTCATACCGTAGGAAGCAGGACCTGCAGCCATGTTGTCAGGATGAAGGGTACGTCCTGTACCACCGCCTGAAGCAACTGAGAAGTATTTCTTGCCCTGTTCAAGACATTCTTTCTTATAAGTACCTGCAACGGGATGCTGGAATCTTGTAGGGTTAGTTGAGTTACCTGTAATGGAAACGTCAACACCTTCTTTATGCATGATAGCAACACCTTCGCAAACATCGTTAGAACCATAGCAGTTAACCTTTGCACGAAGTCCTTCTGAGTAAGCAATACGATTTACTTCTTTTACAGTGTTTGTATACGGATCGTACTCTGTTTCAACAAATGTGAAACCATTGATACGAGCGATAATCTGAGCAGCATCTTTACCAAGACCGTTAAGGATAACACGTAAAGGTTTCTGACGAACTTTGTTAGCCTTCTCAGCGATACCGATAGCACCTTCAGCAGCTGCAAAAGATTCATGACCTGCAAGGAATGCGAAACATTCTGTT
>JAZOAG010000041.1:0-108060 GCA_045595325.1 Lachnospiraceae bacterium | reverse complement strand
AATTATAAATTATTTAGAAGGTGAAAATAATGTTTAAGAGAAAAGCATATGAAGAACTTTTGAAATGGAAAAAAGAATGGGATGGTAAATACGCATGTCTGCTTGAAGGGGCAAGGCGTGTAGGTAAGACAACGATTGCTGAGGAATTTGCGCGTAATGAATATGAGTCTTATATACTAATTGATTTTTCGAATGTGAGTAAGGAGCTGTTAGATGTATTTGATGATATATCAAAACTTGACCGTTTCTTTTTAAGATTACAGTTGTATACTGGCGTTGAACTTATTGAACGGAAATCCGTAATTATTTTTGATGAAATTCAACTGTTTCCAAAAGCCCGGCAAGCAATAAAGCATCTTGTGAAGGATGGAAGATATGATTACATTGAAACCGGTTCATTAATTTCGATAAAGAAAAATGTAAAAGACATTTTAATTCCATCTGAAGAACATAAGATACATGTATATCCTATGGATTATGAAGAATTTATGTGGGCTGTCGGAGCAAATCCAAATGTTTTATCCATGGCATATAAAAGTAACATTGAGCTGGGAAATGTAGCAAATCGAAATGCAATGAAGGATTTTCGTGTCTATATGGCAGTGGGCGGAATGCCACAGGCAGTAGAGCGATATATTGCAACAAACAATTTTGAAGCGGTAGATAAAGTAAAACGCGAAATATTGGAATTATATTATGATGATTTGAAAAAGATTGATGATTCGGGAAGAATAACGGATATGTATAAATCGGTTCCCAGTCAGCTTGCGTCAAAGAAAAAGCATTATGTGATAACTGCTGCGACCGGGAAGCAGAAAACAAGGAAAGACGAAGAACGTCTTTTTGAACTAATCGAGTCAGGACTTGTATTGCCTTGCTATAATGTATTAAATCCAAGCGTTTCGCTTTCGCAGACAAAGGATAGTGATTGCTTTAAATTATATTTATCAGATATAGGGTTGTTTACAACAATGTTATTTAATGACTCGCAGAATGGAATCGCTGATATTTATCAAAAACTTTTGAGTGACAGTTTACCGGCAGACTTGGGATATTTGTATGAGAATGTGGTCGCACAGACTATCAAAGCAAGTGGCAGGGAGTTGTACTACCATACATGGAGAAAAGAAGGAAGCACACATTCTTTTGAAATTGATTTTCTTATTACATCAAAGAATAAGATTATCCCGATTGAAGTAAAATCCTCAGCGGTAAAGAATCATAAGTCAATCGATGCTTTTGAGAAAAAGTATTCTCAGTATGTGGGAGAACGATATCTTTTGTCACAAAAAGATGTGGGAAAGGAAGGGACATTAAAGTACCTGCCGATATATATGACAATGTTTTTGTTAAAAGATTTATAAGTTAAAACAAGCTTTAGACAAAAAATGAAGTTTATAGTTGAATTTCCCTACTTGAGGAACTGAAATATTTATTTAAAATATAAGATGCTTGCGGAAGTATCAGGATTTACGTATAATTTTATATACGGAAGAGGTTAATTGTTGAGGAGGGTTTTACAATGAAAATTTATGATATTTCTCAGGAAGTTTTCGGTTGCCGGGTGTATCCCGATGACCCTAAGCCGGAAAAAATTATTCTTCAATCTATGCAAAATGATGAATTGTATAATCTGACTGCTTTTAAAATGTGTGCACACAACGGCACGCATATAGATGCACCTTTTCATTTTGTGAAAGACGGAAAAACTGTGGATAAGATATGCCTGGATGCTGTGATTGGGATGGCCTATGTGGCAGAACATCATGGAATTGTTTCAGGCCAGGATGCTGAAATGATTATTGATAAAGCAAAAAAGAGAAACCCTGAGGCGGCAAAGCGAATATTGATTAAAGGTGATGCTGAAGTATCATTAGAGGCAGCAACGGTATTTGCGTCCTCAGATATTTTTCTTTTGGGAAATGAATCCCAGACAGTCGGGCCCGAGAATGCACCAATGGCAGTGCACCTCGCCCTTCTTGGTGCTGATGTTGTCTTGCTTGAAGGAATTCGTTTATCGAAGGTTCCCGAAGGCGTGTACTTATTGAATGCCGCACCGCTGAATTTGTCAGGTTCTGATGGTTCCCCTTGCAGAGCTGTATTAATAGATCTCAGGTGAAAAAACTACTGCTGATTTTTAAGATGAGTACACTTGCCATTTTTTTAATAATTTTTTTTGTGGTATGATTTGTTGTGATATAATGTGAGGTGGCTATGGAAATTTTTACTTTGGTAATCGGAATTGTTATTTTGGCATTGATTGTATTTTCGTTTTTTTTGCAATCAAAGCAGAAAGTAGCGTTTGTATACATTTGTTGTTTAATATTGCATATAGGGTGGCTTGTATTTACATTGTTTGGTCTTGGCAATCTTCCTTATGAAACGTTACAGACCATAAATCATAATTCAGGGATATTCAAAGTTTTAGCTGCTTTTTTGATGATTCTGTTTGCGGTATTGTCGGATGTTTTCAGAAAGAAAAATCGCGCGAGTGTTAAGGGTACTGTTTTCACGTGGTTGTTTGTTTTCTCTATCGTTGTTTTAATCAATACGGTTATTCTGTCTATCGCGGCATTGGCGGAAATGGATATGTTACGGTGATTGTAATATGAAAGTGTAATAGAAAGGATTTGTTATGGTTACTTTGAGTGTGATTGTGGGAATTGTTGTTTTGGCATTGGTTGTGTTGTCTTTTTTTCAACGCGCCAAATTGCCTGTTATTTTATTGAATCTGGGGAATTCTTTATTGCTTCTTGGGTGGTTTGTGCTGATGATGTTGCAGATTCCGAAGATGTCTGATGATATGGTTTCGTTTTTTAATGGTACTTTGGGATATTTTACTATCGCAGGCTTTGTCGTGTTCGTTCTTTTTGCGGCAATCGGAGCCTTTGTGAAAAAGAAATTTCATGAGAGTGTGAAGCCTGCCCTTTTTGTATGGATAAGCACTTTGGGGGTGATTTTGATGGTAACAACCCAGATTTTAACTATGTATTCCTATGTGGAATTAACGAAAAGGGAAGAAATAGAAGAAACATATATTTATGAAGAGACAGAGTGTTGCCAAAATATGTAAGATTATAATATTAGGTTATAAGAGTTTATAGAGAACAGTTTTTATTGATTTGCTTTTTGCGACGTATGGCTGCAGAAGTATAATTTGAGGGAAGCTGTTTTCTTTTTTTATAAAAAAATATTTTTTCGAGGATAGAATGTTCTTCTCAATTGTTTTATTAATATAAGCGCTTATTACAAAGAAAGGAGTTGCGGATGGATAAGTACGAACTGGAGCGAATCTATGATTTGTATTTTGAAATAGTGTACAGAATCTGTTTTTTGTATATGAAGAATCCGGCGGATGCCCAGGATGTGACACAGGAAACATTCTGTCAGTTGATTCGCAAGACACCCGTTTTTGAATCAGATGAAAAGATAAAAGCCTGGTTGATTGTCTGTGCATCAAATCTTTGTAAAAATCAGCTTAAGAAATGGTGGGTACGTAAAATTGTAGCCTATGAAGATGTTATCGGAGATTTCAGGGAGGAAATGCCCGGTGCGGATTCTTATATTTCGGATGTATATCGTATCGTGATGAGTCTGGATGAGAAATATGCCATTCCGACATATCTATATTATTATGAGGGCTATAATACGTTTGAGATTGCAGGAATTCTTTCTATCAATCAGTCAACGGTACAGACCCGGTTGGCGAAAGCCCGCAAGCTTTTGCGGATTGAGCTGGAAGAATAAATGCATGGTGGATATGACACCGGCAGAAAGGATGAATGATTATGAAAAAAGAAGAGTATAAGAAAGCAGTAGAATTGATACAGCCCGAAGAAGGTGTGAAAGATGCTGTATTGGAAGATATTTTGAACGAATATTCTCCGAAAGAGAAAAGAAAAGAATTGCATGTGGGAAAAGCGTTGGGATATGCAGCTGCCGCGCTGGCAATTATATGTGTGGCAGGTGTTTCCACACCGGTTGTGGCCTCGGAAATTCGATCCTTACTTTTGCGTGAGGTTCCCGGATATGAAGAACTTGAGCCGGTGATTGAAACCGCAGTTTTTACCAAGTCCGATGAGCATGTTGTAGTTTCTGTGGAAGAGATTCTTTCAGACGGAGTTGTTGTCAATATGACCGTAAAATATGAAGCCGTTGATGAAACCGGTAAAGAGTGGCTGTCAAATCTTATGGTTGATAACAATACTTTGTCAATTAAACCTTATATGGAAAATACCGTGGAATACGGCGTGAATTACAGTTACGGAGCCAAAGAGTTAGAAGACCGCAGAAGCGATACAGAACGTATCTTTTTGTTGGAGCTAGAGGCTTCCAGTCGTGATTACAGCGGAAGACAGGGCGTTTTTTCATTCCCTTTGACAGGAGGAAAGGAAGCTGCCATGATAGATATTTCGGGAAATGTGGAAGTGTATTCTTATCAACTTGTTTCCGATGAAGTAGCATCTGAATATTATACTCCTACGTTAATTGAACTTTCTCCCATGTCGTTTGTAATCTATGCAATAGGAGACGGTGTGTATGAAGAAGGTTATGATGGTGAAAATCATTGGGAGAGATGGCTTTTACCGGAAGAAGAGATTGATTCTTTAGTAGACCACAGTTATTTTATCATGAAGGATGGAACATATCTTTCCATGCCGGCAGGTGCTCATAATACCACTAATCCCAGAGAAGAGAATATGTATTCAGATGTAATGCTCTTTAGTACAAGATTCAGGGAACAGGACGAAATATACGGCGACTCTGTCCTGATAAATCCGGATGAAATCGAAGCAGTAGTGATTAACAGGGCAAGATTTGATTTTGTGAAGTAAATATATTATATGGATTTGTCCCTGTGAAGTTTTCATAAAGATATACCGATATCTATATTAGATACACGGAGGTATTGTAGAATGAAAATAACAGAGGCAAGGGATGCATATCGCACCCATATTCAAAGTTATCGCGAACAACAGAATATTTTGGCAAAACGTAAAGCGGAGCTGGAAAAAACGGCAACGAAGAATCCTGCTGATGCAGTAATATACGAAAAGGAAATGGTTATTATTGAACTTCAGCGGGAAGCCCTCGAAAAAAAACAGACAGAATATCAGGATTACATGAGTAAACTGGCTGAATTTGAGATGAATTATGCGAATCTTTTAGTCGCGCAACAGCAAGGAGAAGCGATGGCAGAGGGCTATGAAGATCTGGGGAAGATTATGGAAGTTGCAAGGCGTATTATGAAAGGTGATATTGTGCCTGCCACAGATGAGCGCAAGCTTATGGAATATAGTGATGAGCTTTATCAGGCCGCAAAGAATATCGGGGAATTAATGCGTCAGAAAGAACGCGAGGAGCACAAATCTCTCTGGGAAGATGAAGAAGCTCCGGAAGAGCCACAGGATCCCATGGAGGCGGCCGGGCAGATGGAAGCACCCGGCGGACCTCAGATGATTTCTCCTTCGGATGTGATGGAAAGTGTCAGTTCGGACACAGTTCAATAATAACCAATTCCGGTCTGTTTAAGATTCTGGGCGGAAAGGTTGTGATTCTTGAAAGACCGCGGCTTACAATCATCGTTGTGTTGCGGGATTCATATTGTCCGCCTGCGTATTCCGGAAAAAGCCCCTGATTTGGTGCATACAGTCCGTTTAGGACATAAGGGATGCGCCACTGTCCGCCATGGGCGTGACCGGAAAGTACCAAATCAAATTCCAGGGCACTGTAGTTTTTGATTAATTCAGGTCTGTGGGAAAGTAGAATCGTATAGTTCGTCCTGTCGGCAGAATCAGATGCGGCGCGCAATTGTTCCGTAATTGCGGAAATGTTCTCCTGATACATCAGACCGTCAGGATCATCTACCCCACAGAGGTTGATTGTTTGTCCGTTTATTTCGATAACGTCACATGCGCCGCCGGAAAGAATGTTTACGCCGGTGTCATTTACAATAGAAAGAATATTATCAATATCCCCGCTCCAGTATTCGTGATTTCCCGTCACGTAGTAGCAGGGATATTTTTTGCTTAATTCCTGCATTGTCAGGATAGTGTGGTCATATTTTTTGTTCTCGGTAAACATATCGCCGCCGAATAAAACCAGATCAGGGGATGCAGCGTCGAGTGCATGAATCAGTGTTTGCTGGTTTTTACCATACCATTCGCCGTGCAGATCGGTAAAAAGTGCGATTTTTATCTCTTTGTCCACCTTGTCCGTGGAAACCTGATAGGTAACGGTTTTAAGGCGCATATCAAATAAAATAAGCAAAAAAATAAGGCAGATTGCAAGGAGGACAAGTGATCGGATTGTTTTTTTTCTGCCTTTTTTATTGTTTTTGAAAAACTTATTTTTATTTGTATGTTCTAAAACTTTCATCCCATTGTTTTTCATTTGGTATCTTTCCTTTCGGGCGGCTGATTATATGTATTATATCACGGGTATGTGAAATAGAAAATGTGTTTATTCATTTTGTTCTTTATTCATAAATACGAATTGAAATCTGTATATTATTGAAAAAATAAAAAAATTTAATTTTTTTGAAAAAGGTATTTTCTTTTTTTACATTTGTGATACAATGTGTCTTGTGTTTTTTAATTGTTTGTTTTAAAAGAGGAGAAAAAATTATGGTTCAGAAAAAATTGTTTGGTGCGGATCGGGCAAATTCCGTTCAAAAAATTCTTGCCCTTCTGTTGATTCTTGCTTTTGTTGCTGCGTCGGCATTTTTGTCCGGATGTAAGGCTGCTGAGGATGTTGAAGCAGATATCGAAGAAGAAATGCTTTTGGACGAGGATGCTGCGACTTTGGATGACGATAGCTGGGAGAGCGATGAGGAAACCGTTTTCGTTGGGGAAGATGAAAATGCAGATGATGAGTTGAACGACGATGAATATTCTGAGGAAGATGAACTTATCTCATGGGAAGATGATGAGTACGAAGAATATGATGAGTTCGAAGATGAAGATTACGACGAAGAGTATGAAGAGGAAGAATATGATGACGAAGAAGAGTATTATGATGACGATTCTTTCGATTCTACCGGTTATGTGTCCACAGCTTTCGGTGATGACGATTTGATTGATACCTGCTGGGTTGGATATTCCACGGAAGATTATATGGAATTCTTTGATGACCATACAGGATATCTGGAAGATTTGGATACCGGCGATGTGATTGACTTTACATGGTCCTGTGACGGTGGATATTCTGCCACATTAAACACTCCTTCCGGAACAATCACGATAACCATGTATGTGGATGAAACCGGCGAAGATGAAACACCGTATTTATTGGTAAATACCGCAACAGAAGCCATTTGGATGTTCTAATAAGCAAAGAAAGCGTGAAATGAATGAGTAATATTTCTTTGACCACCTTATGCTATATCGAAAAAGACAACGCTTATCTTATGATGCATAGGGTGAAAAAAGAGAATGATTTAAATAAGGATAAATGGATTGGTGTCGGAGGACATTTCGAGGAGGATGAGTCACCGGAAGAGTGCCTTTTGAGAGAAGTATGGGAAGAAACCGGTCTCGTCTTGAAATCCTGGCGTTTTCGTGGCATTGTAACATTTCTTTCAGATGAATGGCCGGAGGCGGAATATATGTGTTTATATACTTCGGATTGCTTTGAGGGCGAGATGAAGGAATGTATTGAAGGCAATCTGGAATGGGTGCCTAAGGAGAAGATTTCCGAACTACCCATTTGGGAAGGGGATCACATTTTTTTAAATCTTCTTTTGGAAGAGCATCCCTTTTTCTCATTAAAGCTTCGTTATGAAGGTGAACATTTGGCAGAAGCAGTTTTAGATGGTAAAAAAATAATGTAAATAATATAAGAAATCGACTTTTTGAGGTTCGGTTTCTTATTTTTTTTACACAAATATCCGATATATTATTATGATAAATTTTTATCTGGAATCGGAGTAGTAAGAAATGAATGAATTATTTAAATATGAGCCCCATCTGCACACTTCCCAGGGCAGTAAATGCGGTATGAATACAGGCGCTGAAATGGCACGGGCACATAAGGAGGCGGGGTATACCGGAATCTTTGTGACGGATCATTTTTTTAACGGAAATACTGCGGTGCCGAAGGATTTACCCTGGTGTGACCGGGTGAACGCTTTTTGCGCCGGCTATGAGGATGCTAAGAGAGAAGGGGATTTGATTGGTTTGGACGTCTTCTTTGGATTTGAGTTTGGTGTGGGTGCGGCAGATTTTCTGATATATAATCTGGATAAGGAGTGGCTTTTGGCGCATGAGAATATTGATCTGCTGCCGGCGCGCGAGGCTTTTTCGCTGATGAGAAGCGATGGCGGCTTCATTGTGCATGCACATCCTTTTCGGGAAAGAGATTATATTGACCATATTAAATTGTTTCCGGATTGTGTAGATGCGGTGGAGACCTTAAATGCTGCAAATTCTGATTTGTTTAATGACAGGGCCAAGTGGTTTGCCGATTCTTACGGACTGCCGTATACGGCGGGGTCAGATATACACAGAACTGAAATGTCGAAAAGAAACGGTGTTATTGTTGGTCAGAGACTGAATGGAACGAACATGTATCGTGATTTTGTTATTGCCCAAAAAGTCACTCTTTTTTAGTGAATGGCGGAAGTGATTTCGGGATGGTAATTTTGTTATATTAAATATAACAACACCATAGTTATTAGAAAATTACAAAATAATGTGGTAATTTTTTGAAAAAAGGTGTATAATCATATAAATGTAGAACTTATTTTGTGAGAGAAATGGTTATCAGAAAGGCAGGAGATAATATGACAAAAGTTACGTCTTATCTATTTGTACATAGGCCGGAACGAATCGTATATTATTTGCCGGAGATTACTGATGAAGTGAAGCAGTGTATTTCCGAAGGCGTTTGTCCGAAAGAATTGGTTCCCTGTCTGTTTAAACCGGGAAGTTATGAGAATGTTGGGTTATTCTATCTTCCTTCTGATATTGCTGCTGAAGTTGGTCAGGAGACGGTTGTTGGTATTGAATTTCGCAAAACGGATGAGGTTCCGAAGGAGTTTGAACATTTAAAAACGCTGGTTCTGCCTTCCAGAGACGTTGTGATTCAGTCTGTTTCTTTTGACGATGTTCTCGATGAGGAAACTTTGAATAATCTTTTGATTTATGCAAAGAATAAACGAAATGAAAAGAGCCGTTTTTATCGTTATGTCTCAGGAGGTTTGGTTACGGCCTTTTTTGCAAAAGAGAAGTTGCGTCTTTTGTTTGAAATTGAAATTTTAAAAGAAGATAGATTCATTTCAATTATGAATCTTGAAGATGTGACAAAAGAAGAACTGTATCAAAGGGCATATCGTGAACCGATTACCGGCTATTATAATTGGGCATGGATGGGAGAGAGGTTGCGCAATTATCATCTTTGCGGGGTGACGGATTATGCTTTTGTTCATTTTGATATTAAAGACTTTAAGATGCTTAATGAATTGTACAACCACAGCATTGCCGATTCCCATTTGAAACGTATTACAGAACATATTGATGAGAACAGCAATTGGATTTATTATGGTTGCCGGTGTGATAACGACAACTTTTCGCTTATGATCAAAGATATGCCGAAAGAGGAGACCCTTGAACGGCTGAAGGTATTCTTTGAAGAGATTTCTCGATTGGATGTAGATCCGGATTATCGAATTTATTATCGTTGCGGTGTGGTTGAGATGCGTTACGCCATGAACAGTGGAGAGATTGTGGCTGACTATGCGAAGCTGGCTCAGGCAATGGGAAGAGGACTGAATAATACTGAAATTAATTTTTATACCAACGAGATGCATGAGGATGTTCTCTGGGGCAAACAGCTGAAAGCATATCTGGATACTGCGATTTCCATGAACGAGTTCCTGGTTTACTTCCAACCGAAGGTTGATTTGAATACAGAGAAAATCATCGGTGCAGAGGCACTGGTCAGATGGAATTATAAGCATAAGGAATTTATGACTCCGTATCGTTTTATTCCGCATCTTGAGTCTGACGAGGCAATTATAAAGATTGACGATGTTGTACTGCATAAGGTATGTCAAAAGTTAAGTGAGTGGAAGGAACGTGGACTTCCGTTATTTCCTGTTTCCGTGAACTTGTCCAGAAAACACATGGAATTAAAAGGGCTTGCTGATTATCTTGCCAGAATCGTTGATATTTACGGTGTGGACCGCTCTTTGATTGAGTTTGAATTAACAGAAAGCTCAGCGCAAGAGAATCAGTTATATATGATTAGCGTATTGAATGATTTGAAGCGTCATGGCTTTAAGATTTCCATGGATGATTTCGGCACCGGATATTCTTCTTTCAGTCTTTTAAAAGAAATGCCTCTTGATACACTTAAGATTGATAAGAGTTTCGTGGATTTGATTGACCAGGAGGATAAGAAGATTCAGGTTATCATCCGTCATATTATTTCAATGTCCAAGGAGCTTGGCTTCAGCTGTATCGCGGAAGGTGCGGAAGATTTCTCACAGGTAAATATCCTGAAAGAACTTGGATGCGACACCATTCAGGGATATTATTACAGCAGACCTATTTCTACGGAAGAGTTTGAAAAGAAGTATTTGATTGATTTTAATTGAGTCAATAAAGTTTAACCTCTGCATCAGATATGGTGCAGAGGTTTTTTGACTGTCTTCTTTCGTGCTTGATTTTTGTGTGTGAAATAGGGTATCATAGTAAAAGTGTGAAGAATACATGAAAAATTGAGTATTAAATAATTGTTTGGAGAGAAAAAATGGGTAGCAGAGAAAAATTCGGGTCCCGTCTGGGATTCATATTGGTTTCCGCAGGATGTGCCGTAGGGCTTGGAAATGTTTGGAAGTTCCCTTACGTTTGCGGTCAGTTTGGCGGTGCGGCGTTTATTCTTATTTATCTTGCGTTTTTGGTAATTCTGGGATTTCCTATCATGGTTTGTGAATTTGCTGTCGGCCGGGGAAGCCAGAAGAGTTGTGCCACATCTTTTAAGGTGTTGGAGCCCAAAGGTACCAGATGGCATTTGTTTGGATATCTTTGCATTGCCGGTAATTATCTTTTGATGATGTTTTATACCATGGTTGCAGGTTGGATGCTGTATTATTGTTTTCTTGCAATCAAAGGTTCCTTTACAACACCCGGTCTTACGACGGATCATGTTACGGCAATGTTTGAAAATATGACCGGCAATGCACCGGTAATGATTTTTTGGACGGCGCTGGCGATTATTCTTTCTCTTGTGATTTGTTCCTTCGGACTTCAAAAAGGTGTGGAGAAAGTTACGAAAGTGATGATGATCTGTCTTCTTTTGCTGATTGTGGTCCTTGCGGTAAATTCTCTTTTGCTAAAAGGTTCTGCAGAGGGGGTTAAGTTTTACCTGGTTCCGGATTTTGCCAAGATGATGGAAAACGGTCTGGGAAATGTGATTTATGCCGCTATGTCTCAGGCGTTTTTTACCCTTAGTGTGGGCATCGGTTCCATGGCGATTTTCGGAAGCTATCTGGATAAGTCCCGTTCCCTTACGGGAGAGACTGTCAACATTATTTGTGTGGATACTTTTGTTGCGCTTGCAGCCGGTCTTATCGTAATTCCGGCATGCTTTGCCTTTCATATTGAACCGGGTGCGGGACCGCCATTGATTTTTATTACGCTTCCCAACATTTTTAACCAGATGAAGGGCGGTCATTTATGGGGTGCATTGTTCTTTGTCTTTCTTTCTTTTGCGGCATTGTCCACCGTGGTTGCAGTTTTTGAAAATATAATTTCTTTTGCTATGGATTTGTGGAATTTCTCCCGCCGGAAAGCAGTTTTGATTAATGTGTTCTTGCTGATTCTCTTTTCCCTTCCCTGCGTACTGGGATTTAATGTTTTATCCGGTATTACACCTTTGGGGGCAGGCAGCAATATTATGGATTTGGAAGATTTCCTTGTTTCTCAGAATCTTTTACCTTTGGGAACCTTAATTTACCTTTTGTTCTGCGTCAAGAAAAACGGATGGGGATGGGATTCGTTCTACAAAGAAGTTAATTCCGGTACGGGTATGAAGTTTCCGAAGATTTTGCGTGGCTATATGACTTACGTATTGCCTGCAATTATTATCGGAATATACCTGAAAGGATATTGGGATAAATTTGCACCAATGGGAATTTCCTATCTGATTCCCTGGCTATTGATTGCATTTGCATTTTTGAGTTTTGTATTCTGGATTGTTAAAGCCTGATAAAATCCGGTTTGCGGTTAGCGAAAACGGTATAGTATCTGTAGCCGCAATGTGTAAGAATTGTTTCGATTTTGTCGAAATGTTTTATTAAATTTTCGGGAGCGTGAGCATCACTGCCTATGGTGATGATTTCACCTCCCATTTTTTGATACATTTTTAAAAGTTCGGTACAGGGATTTGGTTCCGTAAGACCTCTTGAGAATCCGCCGGAATTTACTTCGATTCCTTTGCCGTTCTGTATCAGATATTGAAAGATGGATTCAAAAATATCGGTATAGTCTTTGGCAAAATATTCTTTGCTGCCGGTGGGGGCGTATCTTACAACGTAATCCAGATGTCCGTACACATCAAAATCCGGCATGATGCGGATGCATCTGTCAATGGATTCAAAGTAGGAGCGGAATGCGTCTTTGACACTTCTTCCTTCGAAAAACTCCGGAAAATATGGGTCCATTCCTTCGCAAAGGTGAGAGGAGGCGATGATGAAATCGAATGGAAATGCGCGGGCGTATTTGCTTAAGGCATCACCCAAATGTTCCTGGATTCCCAGCTCAACACCGTGTAATACGTTTATTTTGCCGGCATAATCTTCCTTAAACTGTGAGGCTTTCTCTATATAGGCCGGTGTATCTAAATCAAACATTCCTTCTTCTTCGGGTTTTAAATAGGTAAAGTCCGGATCGTTATGCTCCGTAAAGCATATGGTTTGTAATCCCTTGGAAACAGCGCCTTCAATCATGCTTTGCATGGAGGCTTTGGAGTCGCCGGAAAAATCAGAATGGGTATGAAAGTCTGTCCGAATCATAGTTGTTTCTCCTGTCTTAGATTTGTTTGTATTTGAGTATATCGCAGCCAAATTGCCATCGTCAAGTCGCTTTACGGTATATCAAATATAAAATATTTGACTTGTTGCAAAAAATATGGGGCTATTTTTTTACAAAAGACTTATTAAAATAATAGATTTTATATACTTTTTATCTAAAAAACAAAAAAGTGGCTTGAATTTTCCTGTAAGGTTATGTAAAATAAAGACACTGACAAAAATTTGACAATCATTATTTTAATGATTTCATAAAAAGTTAAATTCATTTTAGGAGGAATTACAAAATGGCAGTAAAAGTAGCAATTAATGGTTTTGGTCGTATCGGTCGTCTTGCATTCAGACAGATGTTCGGTGCAGAAGGATACGAAGTAGTGGCAATCAACGATTTAACAAGCCCTAAGATGCTTGCACACTTATTAAAGTATGACTCAGCTCAGGGTAGATACGCTTTAGCAGATAAGGTTTCTGCTACAGACGATTCCATCATCGTTGACGGAAAAGAAATTAAGATTTATGCAATGGCTAACGCAGCTGAGCTTCCTTGGGGCGAGCTTAACGTAGACGTTGTACTTGAGTGTACAGGTTTCTATACATCTAAAGAGAAAGCTTCTGCTCATATTACAGCAGGTGCTAGAAAGGTTGTTATCTCTGCTCCTGCAGGAAACGATCTTCCTACAATCGTTTACAATGTTAACCATGAGACATTAAAGGCTGAAGATACAGTTATCTCTGCAGCTTCTTGTACAACAAACTGCTTAGCTCCTATGGCTAAGGCTTTAAATGACCTTGCTCCTATTAAGAGCGGTATCATGACAACTGTACATGCTTACACAGGTGATCAGATGACTCTTGACGGACCTCAGAGAAAGGGTGATTTAAGAAGATCTCGTGCAGCTGCTTGCAACATCGTTCCCAACTCTACAGGTGCTGCTAAGGCTATCGGTCTTGTTATCCCTGAATTGAACGGAAAGTTAATCGGTTCTGCACAGCGTGTACCTACCCCTACAGGTTCTACAACACTTCTTGTTGCAGTAGTAGAAGGTAACGTAACAAAGGATCAGATCAATGCTGCTATGAAGGCTGCTGCAACAGAGTCCTTCGGTTACACAGAAGATGAATTAGTATCCAGCGATATCATCGGTATCACATACGGTTCACTCTTCGATGCAACTCAGACAATGGTTGCTCCTATGGATGACGGAAATACTCAGGTTCAGGTTGTTTCTTGGTATGACAACGAGAACAGCTACACAAGCCAGATGGTTAGAACAATTAAGTACTTCTCAGAGTTAGCTTAATTTTATCGGCTTGACAAGTGAGTTTTCTATTTCTAATTGAATAGATTGGAAACCGAATAAGTGGGTCCGGCCTGGTTGGGCCGGACCTTATTTAATACATAAATTGGATTCTTAGGAATCAAAATAAATGATAAAACAGGAGGATTTAATAATGTCTTTAAACAAAAAATCAGTAGATGATATTAATGTAAAAGGTTTAAGAGTACTTTGCAGATGTGATTTTAACGTTCCTTTAAAAGAAGGCGTGATTACAGATACAAACAGATTGACTGCAGCACTTCCTACAATCAAAAAGTTGATTGCTGACGGAGGTAAGGTTATTCTTTGTTCTCATCTTGGTAAACCCAAGGGAGAGCCTAAGCCTGAATTATCTTTGGCACCTGTTGCTGCAAAGCTTACTGAGTTACTCGGACAGGAAGTTAAGTTTGCAGCTGATCCTGAAGTAGTAGGACCCAATGCAAAAGCAGCTGTTGAGGCTATGAATGACGGCGATGTTATTCTTCTTGAGAATACACGTTACAGAGCAGAAGAGACTAAGAACGGTGAAGCATTCTCCAAAGAACTTGCTTCTCTTTGTGATGTATTTGTAAATGATGCGTTCGGTACCGCTCACAGAGCACATTGCTCAAATGTTGGTGTTGCTGAGTTGGTTGATACTGCAGCTGTTGGATACTTAATGCAGAAAGAAATTGATTTCTTAGGAAATGCTGTTGAGAATCCTGTTAGACCTTTCGTTGCTATTCTTGGTGGTGCAAAGGTTGCTGACAAATTAAATGTTATTTCTAACCTTCTTGAGAAGTGTGATACACTTATCATCGGTGGTGGTATGGCTTACACCTTCTTAAAGGCAAAAGGATACGAAATCGGAACATCACTTGTTGATGATGAGAAGATTGATTACTGTAAAGAAATGATGGATAAGGCTGAGAAACTCGGCAAGAAGCTTTTGCTTCCCATCGATACTACAATTACCAAGGAATTCCCGAATCCTATTGACGCAGAAGTAGCTATTTCTGTTGTTGATTCTGACAAGATTCCTGCTGATATGATGGGTCTTGATATCGGAACTAAGACAGCAGAACTTTACGCTGACGCTGTTAAGTCTGCTAAGACTGTTGTATGGAACGGACCTATGGGTGTATTTGAGAATCCCATCCTTGCAAAAGGAACTATCGCAGTTGCGAAGTCTCTTGCAGATACAGATGCTACAACCATTATTGGTGGTGGTGACTCTGCAGCAGCAGTTAACCAGTTAGGATTTGGTGACAAGATGAGCCATATCTCTACAGGTGGTGGTGCTTCTCTTGAATTCTTAGAGGGCAAGGAACTTCCCGGAGTTGCAGCAGCTAACGATAAATAATTGTAAATTTGTATTAAAAGGAGTAAATAATAATGGCTAGAAGAAAAATTATCGCCGGAAACTGGAAAATGAACATGACACCCAGCCAGGCAGTTAAGTTGGTAGAGGAGTTAAAGCCTCTTGTGGCAAGTGATTCTGTAGACGTAGTTTACTGCGTACCGGCAATCGATATTGTTCCTGTTGTGGAAGCTTGTAAAGGTACTAATGTAGAAGTTGGTGCTGAAAACATGTATTTTGAAGAGAAAGGTGCTTACACAGGTGAGATTTCTGCAGAAATGCTTGTTGACGCAGGTGTTAAGTACGTTATCATCGGACATTCCGAGAGACGCGACTACTTCAAAGAAGATGATGCTTTGTTAAATAAGAAAGTTAAGAAGGCTATTGAAGCAGGCCTTACTCCTATTCTTTGCTGCGGTGAATCTTTAGAGCAGAGAGAAATGGGTGTTACCATGGACTGGATTCGTTTACAGATTAAGTCTGATTTGGTTGATGTAACTGCAGACCAGGTTAAGGATATTGTAATTGCTTATGAGCCTATCTGGGCGATTGGTACAGGCAAGACTGCTACTACCGAACAGGCTGAAGAGGTTTGCAAGGGCATTCGTGAATGCATTAAAGAAATGTATGACGAAGCTACTGCAGAAGCAGTTCGTATTCAGTATGGTGGTTCTGTAAATGCCGGAAATGCTGCTGAATTATTTGCACAGGCAGATATCGATGGCGGTCTCGTTGGCGGTGCTTCCTTGAAGGCTGACTTCGGAAAGATCGTAAACTACTAATTATAACCCCTAAAATGTATTTTAAAGGAATCTGTTTCAAATGCGAAATAGATTCCTTTTTTTCTGCATTTTAACAAAATATACAATGTTATTTTGTAGAATATAGGATTTTTTTGAGGAATAAAATGTGCTAAAATACATATGTAATCCGTGTGTTCTTTTTGCAGAATTCCGAAAGGGGAAAACAAATGATTTATAAATGCGAGAACTGCGGCAGAGCGTTGGAGTATAATCCGGAATTGCGTTTGCTGGAGTGTAAAAGTTGCGGGAGCCTTTTTACTGTAGACCAAATGAGTGATGAAGGCCAGGAAAAGGAAGAAGAGTATATTGGTTATACGCAGACGGAAAAGGAGGAAAACGACGAAGGCGTGGCGGAAGATGAACAAAATACTGCTTCCGAAATTGAAACAATGGAATGTAAAATATATGTATGTTCTTCCTGTGGTGCGGAATTAGCTGTAAACGGAGTGGAAGTTGCCACCTTTTGTCCGTATTGCGGTCAGCCTACCATTGTGTTCAGCCGTGTTTCCGAACAGTTGAAGCCGAGTTATATTATTCCTTTTCGGTTTATGAAGGATCAGGTTGTGAATGCAATCAGAGAGCGCTTTACAAAGGGATTCTTTGTTCCGAAGGAAATTCGTGAATTCGAAGTGGAACGTATCAGGGGAATCTACATTCCTTATTGGATTTTTGATGTGTACTATCATGATAAACAAACGATAGAGGGATATATTGGTTCCGGAAGAAACAGAACGGTTTTAAATTATTATAGGGAAGGGGAAACCACGTTTAAAGGATTTACCACAGATGCATCCAAACAATTCCATGATGATACTTCTGAGAAGTTAGAGCCTTTTGATACTAGGACGATGAAGCCTTTTGACGTTGCATACATGTCCGGGTTTTATGCGGATAAATATGATGTTAATGAAGAAGAGGCCAGATTGACTGCTACGAAACGTATTGGTCTATTATATGATGAAGGAATCATGGAAAATCTTATGGGTAATAATTTGCATGTTTCTGCTTCGAAGCCGGAGATTCGTTTTGAACGGTCGGCGTATGCAATGCTTCCGGTTTGGTTTTTGACCTTTCGATATAAAGATGAGCCATATACAATTCTTGTAAATGGTCAAACGGGTAAGATAGTGGGTTCCGTGCCTATGGATAAGAAGAAATTTTTCTTTACATATTTGGGAATAAGTACGGCATTAACAATCATTTTAACGCCGATATTTTATTTTATTCATCAGTATTTGCATGAAACCTATGAAAATGCAAATCATCTCGGTGTTGTTATATTTCTTGCTATTATGGGAATTTCTGTTTTCTTTATGGGCTTTGGCTATTTCTGGAGTATGTATAAGAATATTAAGCAGACAAGAGCTTCGGCCATGAACAGGTTTGTGAAAAATAGACAGGAGGTAATGTAGAATGCTTTTTACATTGTTAGGACTGGGGTTTCTTTCCGCTGTATTTTGCGGATTTTCGATTGGCATGGTTATCTCTGTGATTCTCTTGCGTAAATCTAATGAAGCAGGTGACGAAAAAGGAAAACTGAAGGATTATACAAAAGAATATCCGATTCTGATTTTGGAATCACGTAACGGAGTATATTATCATCTTGAAGACGAGGATTAATGTTTTTATGTGATTTGATAAAGTAACGGCGGCGTTGAAAGGGGAAAACAAATGGTTTATAAGTGTGAGAATTGTGGCAGAGCATTGGAGTATAATCCTGAATTGCGTTTGTTGGAGTGTAAAAGTTGTGGGAGTCTATTTGCTGTAGAACAGGTTAGTTTTGAAGAACAGGAAAAAGAAGAGATATATTCGGAAAACCGTGATGTGGTGACATCGCCGGAGGAAGAATCAACGAATGAATATCCTGTAAGCGAAACGATGGAGTGCAATGTTTATTCCTGTTCCTCCTGCGGCGCGGAATTATCTGTAAACGGAGTAGAGGCGGCAACCTTTTGTCCGTATTGCGGGCAACCTTCGATTGTGTTTGATCGTATTTCCAAGCAGATGAAACCAAGGTATATTATTCCGTTCCGGTTTAAAAAAGAACAGGTTATTGATGCGATCAGAGAACGTTTTTCACAAGGTTTTTTTATCCCAAAACAGATTCGTGAGTTTGAAGTAGAACGCATCAGAGGCATCTATATTCCCTACTGGATTTTTGACGTGTATTATCACGACAGGCAGACAATCAAGGGGAAAGTTGGGAATGGAAAAACAAGGAGAACTGTGTCTTATTACATAGAAGCCGAAGCTACCTTTAAAGGTTTTACCGCAGATGCATCAAGACAGTTTTTTGATGATGCGTCAGAAAAATTGGAACCCTATGATGCACGAACATTACAGCCTTTTGATGTGGCATACATGTCCGGCTTTTATGCGGATAAATATGACGTAAGTTTAGAAGAAGCCAGATATAAGGCATTGCAACGTATCGGAAAACTCTATGATGACGAGATTATGAAGGATCTTGTGGGAGATAATCTGCATGTAACTTCTTCGAATCCGCAATATCGCATCGAGAGAACGGAATATGTGATGTTACCGGTTTGGTTTTTGACATTTCGTTATGGTAATGAACCATATACCATACTGGTGAATGGTCAGACCGGTAAGATTGTGGGTACCGTCCCGATGGATAAAAAGAAGTTTTGGGGCGTATTTCTGGGATTGGGAGTAGCATTTACATTATTTTTTACGCCGATTTTTTATTTTATACATGAATATTTTCAGGGAGGAAACCATCTTGGCATTATATTTTTTATTTTTGTCCTGAGTCTCGCCATATTTCTGATGGCTTTTGGATATTACTGGGGCATGAGCAAAAATATTAAACAGACTAAGGCTTCATCCATGAATACTTTTGTAAAGAACAGACAGGAGGAAATGTAAGATGTTTTTTATATTGTTATGTTTTGGGTTTGTTTGTGCATTGTTTTTGGGGTTTGCTCTTTCAATGGTTATTTCTGTTCTTCTTTTACGTAAATCTAATGATGTGGGAAGCGACAAAGGAAAACTTCAGGATTATACAAAGGATTTTCCGCTTACTATTTTAGAGAAAAACGACAACAGAAATCTTTGGTGAAAATGAAAGTAACGGCGGCACTGAAAGGGGAGTTTAAATGGTTTATAAATGCGAGAACTGCGGCAGAGCGTTGGAGTATAATCCGGAATTGCGTTTGTTTGAATGTCGTGGTTGTGAAAGCCTGTTTTCGATAGAACAGGTTAGCGTAGAAGAACAGAGGAAAGAAGAGAAATATTCAGAAAGCCGTGATATGACGACAATTCCGGCGGAAGCAGACGCAAATGTTTCTCCTGAAGATGAGACGATGGAGTGTGATATTTGCGTCTGCTCCTCCTGTGGTGCGGAATTGTTTGTGAGCAGAGTAGAGGCGGCGACCTTTTGTCCGTATTGCGGTCAGCCATCGATTGTGTTTGAACGTATTTCCAAACAGATGAAACCGAAGTATATTATTCCGTTTTGTGTTAGTAAAGAGCAGGTTGTGGATGCAGTCCGCGACACCTTTAAGGAACGCTTTTTGATTTCTAAATCTGTATGCGACTTTAAGGTGGAAAACATCAAAGGAGTATATTTGCCGTTCTGGGTTTTTGATGTCTTTACCACAACAAGCGTTATATTTGATGAGGACGACGGAAGCAAACATCTTAATCATCATTTTGTAAAAGGAGAAGCATTGTTACGGGGAATATGCAGCAGCGCATCAAACCAGGTTTCCGATGATTATACACAGATGCTCATGCCGTATGATGTAAAATGTTTAAAAGAATTTGATGCGGCATACTTATCCGGTTACTACGCGGACATCTATAATGTGAATATTGATATGGCGTTAAAACGTGCCATAGACTTTAGTAAAGCATTATGTACGGAAGCACTGATTGAAAAAGTATTTCAGGATATTGGTATAAAACGGGAAGGGAATTCTTTTAATTTAGAAAGAAAGATAAAAAAAGAATTTGAACACAAAGAAATCGTTCATGACTGTTGTTTCGAGCATGATGTAAGGAGCAGGGAGTATGCATTGCTTCCGGTTTGGTTCTTATCTTTTCAATACAAAAAGAAACCTCATACAATTCTTGTGAATGGTCAGACCGGTAAGATTGTAGGAACATTACCCGTTGACAAATTGAGATTTACACTTTTACTTCTGGCTTTGTGGATTGTTTTTACGGGAATCATTTTAGGAGTGTTGTTTTTGATAGATATGTTATTTATACCTCACGTTTATATTGGAGCTTCGGTTTTTGGCATTTCTTTTCTCGTGATTTCTTTTGTTGTTTTCGTTCGTTCTTTTAAGCCGTTGCGTACGCATAATAAAAAATTGAAAAAAACAAATAATTCACTTATTTTTGAATATTCTAAGAGCAAAGGAGAGAGGGAATGACATGGTGGTGCAATTAAATATTACAGGAGATGAGCTTAGAATAGTTTGTTTTGCGGTATTCTTGGCGACATCTGTTTTATCAGGTCTTTTTGTTGCAATCACTGTTTCTGTATTGATGTTGCAGCGCTTGAATCAGATGGGCACAAAGCCACCGGAGCTTCAGGAGTATGTCCGGGATGATTCTTTTAAAGTTCTGGAACAAAAATTTGTTTTCAAAAAGACAATAGATAAGTAATCAAAATACAAAAAATAGGGGAGAGAATTATATGATTTACAAATGTCCAAATTGTTTTGCGGCACTGGAATATAATCCGGAATACAACAAAATGGAATGTTCCAGCTGCGGAAGTATGTTTGAAGTAGGAGAATTAAATGAAAAGCAGGATATGCGGGATTCGGATCAGCAGCCTGCGCCGACTACGTTTGCCGTGAGAAATTCCGAACCGTCTTATTCTTCAAATGAGGGGATAACAGCTTTTCGTGTGAAAGACGCAGGCGAAGGATCCAAAGAAGTAGTCGAAGAAGAAGGAGAGAGAGTAGAGTGTAATATCTATTCCTGCACTACCTGCGGTGCCGAATTGGCAATCAATGGTGTGGAAGCGTCTACCTTCTGTGCTTATTGCGGTCAGCCTACCATTGTCTTTAGCAGAGTTTCCAATGAATTGATGCCGGAATCCATTATTCCGTTCAAAATTCAAAAAGACGAGGCGGTGCACCTGATTCGACAGAAATTAAGCAAAGGATTCTTTGTTCCTAAGGATATCCGGAACTTTGAAGTGGAAAGAGTGTGCGGAATTTATGTGCCATTCTGGTTGATTGACATGTATTATCATGATTCCCAGTATTTAAAGGGTACTGTCAGATCGGGCAAATCATCCCATACATATACATATCTTCGCGAAGCGGAAACAACATTTAAAAATCTCACCGCGGATGCTTCGGAACAGTTGTCTGATGAGTCCTCACAAAGACTTGAGCCCTATTTTATGACAGATATTGTTCCTTTTGATATAGGATATATGTCCGGTTTTTATTCCGACCGTTATGATGTGGATAAATATGATGCAGGAAGAGTGGCATATTTTCGTGCAAAAAGTCTTTTTGATGAGCAGATGAAGAAGAGTGTAAATGCGTCTGATGTTAAAATCATTCAAAGCCAACCCGATTATGAGATACAAAAAACCAGCTACGTGATGCTTCCGGTTTGGTTTATGACGTTCCGCAGAAAGGGAGAGCCCTATACCATACTTGTAAACGGACAGACCGGTAAAGTAATCGGTGCGGTTCCTTTTGTGAAAGAAAAAGTAATTGCGCTGTTTACTCTGATTGCTGCCTCATCTTCAGTTTTGGTTACTTTATTATCAAGGATTATGCTTCCTGCCATGTTGGAAGAAATTGACGATACGGGAAAACTTTTTATCATTATTATAGCAGGTATTGTTGCAATGTACGGCGTTGGACTGAAATGTTTCGCAGATGTGAAGCGAAGTATCGAACTGACGAAGGCGAAAGCAACCAATCGTTTTGTGAAAGACAGACAGGAGGATATTTAGTATGATTTATTGGATATTAGCGATTATATTCGGTGTTGCAACCGGCGTCGGATTTGCCCTTATGGTTGTGGGGCTTTTGGTTAAACAATCAAATGACAGGGGAAATTCAAAGGGTAGTATGGAACATTTCACCCGGTCTAATCCCATGAAATTTTTAAATCGTGCAGACCGAGTGAAATGGTTTTAAGACATTCGATTTTTAGATTAAGCGGTAAGGCATAAACTGGAGAAAAGATAGATAAACTGAGGAACGCTTCCGGCAAGAACAAACAGATGCCATACGAAGTGCATGTAGCGGCATTTCTTGTTTCTGTAGAATATAATCCCTGCCGTATAGAATACACCACCCAAAAGAAGCATTGACCATCCAAAGAGTGGGATGATGGAGAATACCTTGAAACCGCCTAAAAGGATGGACCATCCCATAATGATGTAGAGAACAAGGGATACTTTGTGCCATTTTTTAAGATTTATGGCGTTTAAAGTGATTCCGGCAATCATGCAGATTAGATTGATTCCGAGAATACTGTATCCCAAAGGACCTCCGATGATACTTAAACAGACCGGAGTATATGTGCCAACAATCAGTACAAAGATCATGCAGTGGTCCAGAATCTGGAATACTTTCTTTCCTTTGTTTAGTTTGAGGGCATGATAGATACAAGAGGTAAGGTAAAGGATGATTAAAGCGGCCCCGTAAACAGAAACGCTTACAATTGTACTTGCAGGTTTGTGATTAATGCAAGCATAAACAATCATAAGAACGGTAGCGGCGATTGAAAAAAGTGCGCCGAGACCATGTGAGATTGCATTTGAAATTTCTTCTCCTAATGATTGATTGCTGGGTACGATTAATTGTGTCATATTTTCTCCTTTCATCACCACCAGATGTAGTTTACAATACTACGTTAACACATATTAATAACTTTGTAAAGCATTATATCTGTCTAAAAGTATTAAAAAAATATAAAAAATTGAGGTGTGTCGATAAAACCGGTACATGCTTTATTATATTTTTACGAAAAACGTATTTTTATACACGATTTTTCTACTTGTATCCCTATTAAAAATTGTGTATAATCAAATTCGTGTGAGTAATAACCGCGAAAACGAATTGGCAGATTTGTTTTATCGCGCCGGGACTTTGTGGAAAGTTCTGAATAATAAATAGAACAGGAGAAAAAGAATGAGTAAAAAGACTACAGTATTAATGATTCTTGACGGCTATGGCTTAAATGATACCGCTGAAGGCAATTGTGTTGCAGGCGCAAAAACTCCCGTAATGGATTCTCTGATGAAGGAGTGTCCTTTTGTGAAAGGGAATGCCAGCGGCATGGCAGTAGGTCTTCCTGAAGGCCAGATGGGTAACTCTGAGGTTGGTCACTTGAATATGGGTGCAGGACGAATCGTATATCAGGAGTTAACAAGAATTACGAAAGAGATTCAGGACGGTACTTTTTTTGAGAATCCTGCATTATTGAAAGCGGTTGAGAATTGCAAGAAGAATGATTCTGCACTTCATATGTTCGGTCTTTTATCTGACGGCGGTGTACACAGCCACAATACTCATTTATATGGTTTGCTTGAACTTGCAAAGAGAAGCGGTTTGGAGAAAGTATATGTTCACTGTTTCCTTGATGGTCGTGATACACCTCCCGCAAGCGGCAAAGAATATATTGAACAGTTAGAAGCTAAGATGGCCGAAATCGGTGTGGGTGAAATTGCCATGATCAGCGGACGTTACTATGCAATGGACCGTGATAACAACTATGACAGAGTAGAAAAGGCATATATTGCAATGACACAGGGTGTAGGTGTTACTGCCGACAGTGCGGTTGCAGCGATTTCTGCTTCTTATGATATGAATGAAACGGATGAATTTGTTAAGCCTACTGTAGTGATGAAGGATGGCAAGGCACTGGCAACCATTCAGGATAAGGACAGTGTTGTATTCTTTAACTTCCGTCCTGACCGCGCAAGAGAGATTACCAGAGCGTTCTGTGATGATGATTTTACAGGCTTTGCAAGAGAAAAACGTCTTGATTTGTGCTTTGTATGCTTCTCAGATTATGATCCTACAATTCCTAACAAGGATGTAGCCTTCCATAAGATTAGTGTTACAAATACCTTTGGTGAATGGCTTGCAGCAAATAATATGACACAGGCGCGTATTGCAGAGACAGAGAAATATGCGCATGTTACATTCTTCTTTAATGGTGGTGTTGAAGAGCCTAATGCAGGAGAAACAAGAATTCTTGTTAATTCCCCTAAAGAAGTTGCCACATACGATTTGAAGCCTGAAATGAGCGCTTACGAAGTGTGTGATAAGCTTACCGAAGCAATTCGCAGCGGTTCTTATGATGTGATTATCATTAACTTTGCGAATCCTGATATGGTTGGTCATACAGGCGTACAGGAAGCAGCTACCAAAGCTGTTGAAGCTGTAGATGAGTGTGTTGGTAAGGCAGTGGAAGCAATCAAAGAAGTGGGCGGAAGCATGTTTATCTGTGCTGACCATGGTAATGCAGAGCAGCTTATTGATTACGAAACAGGGGAACCTTTCACCGCTCATACCACCAATCCGGTACCTTTCATTCTTGTAAATTACAAAGAAGGCTATGGTTTGCGTGAAGGTGGCTGTCTGGCAGATATTGTTCCTACTTTGATTGAAATGATGGGCAAGGAGCAGCCTGCAGAAATGACAGGAAAGTCCTTACTTATTAAGAAATAGTTTTTTGACAAAGATTTAGAAAGAGGTAGTTGTCTTTTGGCAATTGCCTCTTTTTTGTAATCGTACGGATAAATGTACCCATGCTTTCAGAAGTCGCGTTTTGTTATTCCTTTCATATTTATCAATTGATATATTTATTCATATAAAGTAGTTTTTTTGTTTCCTGCTTGAAGAGTTTAGGTATTATGTGGGATGCTGGATTATTTATCGAAATAAAAGAGGAGGAGTCTTTTTTATGAATATACAATATTTTGAAAAAGAACGAATTTTTAAGATTGATACAAAGAATACCAGTTATGTAATGGGAATCATTGACAAGGAAGGTTTTTTGGGACACATGTATTACGGCGCATATGTAGAAGATTATAATCTTCGCCACTTGCTTCGTGTAGATGAGTATCCTTTTACGCCGGAACGATTATACCGGGAGCGGTCTAATTTTCTGGATCATTTCTGCCATGAGTATCCCGGCAATATGGTGGGAGATTTTCGCGAAAGCGGAATAGAGATTGAGGATTATAAGAATCATAATGCGGTGTCTTTATTTTACGAAGCACATTCCATACAGCATGGCAAGGAGGGAATCCGGGGTCTTCCTGCAACTTTTGGTGTCAAGGAAGATTTATCGGATGTCATGACACTAAGCATTACGCTCAAGGACCCTGTGAACGGAATGTCAGTCCTTCTTATATACAGTATTTTTGAAGGGTTGGATGTTATTGTACGCAGATGCAGGATTATAAATTCCGGCACAAATGAGTTTCGTTTGACGAAGGCCATGTCTATGTGCCTTGATATGCCGGATGATGATTTCAAGATGCTTTCACTTCAGGGTTCCTGGGCGCGGGAACGTATTCCGGAATACAGAACCATTGGACACGGAAAGCAGTCTGTGGGTTCTGTTTGTGGCAAAAGCAGTGCTACGCAGCAACCTTTTGTGGCATTGGTTTCCCGGGATATTTCCCAGACAAGCGGGGAAGTATATGGTTTTCATTTTGTATATTCGGGCAACTTCCTTGGTCAGATTGAGAAAAATGACCAGGAGCAGCTTCGCATTATGATGGGAATTCATCCCCAGAACTTTAAATACATAATGAACCCGGGAGATGTGTTTGAAACGCCGGAAGTTGTACTTGTCTACAGCGATGAAGGTCTTGGTAAAATGAGTCGGACACTCCACGATTTGTATCGAAATCACCTGATTCGCAGTTCTTACAAAAATAAGCCGCGTCCCATTCTGATTAACAACTGGGAAGCTACATATTTCGATTTCAATACGGATAAGCTTCTTGACATTGCCCGCTGTGCAAAGGATTGCGGCATTGAGATGCTGGTAATGGATGACGGATGGTTCGGAAAAAGAGAAGACGATTCCACATCCCTTGGGGACTGGTTTGTTAATACGGATAAACTCCCCGGCGGATTATCTTATCTTACCGAAGAATTGAATAAAATGGGGATGAAATTCGGCATCTGGTTTGAACCGGAAATGGTTTGTATGGAATCAAAGCTTTATGCAAAGCATCCGGATTGGATGATTCAGATACCGGGACGTACCCCCTGCCCGTCCAGAAATCAGTATGTTTTGGATATGTCTAATCCCGATGTTGTAGATTATGTTTGGAAGATGTTGTCCGATGTACTTCATAGTGCATCCATAAACTATGTGAAATGGGATATGAACCGTTCCTTGTCTGATTTGGGAAGCTCCTATCTTCCCACCGAACGTCAGGGGGAATTGACGCATCGGTATATGCTTGGCGTTTATGAATTGCAGGAACGCCTGATTACGGAGTTCCCTGAACTGCTACTGGAGAATTGTTCCAGCGGCGGTGCCAGATTTGATCCGGGAATGCTTTATTACAGTCCTCAAATCTGGTGTTCTGATGATACGGATGGAATTGAAAGACTGGGTATTCAGGAAGGAACAGCTTTGGTTTTTCCCTTGTCAACCATGGGAGCCCATGTATCAGACTGCCCGAATCATGTGTTGGGAAGAAGTATTCCGTTTGAGACGCGCGGACACATTGCTTTGGCCGGAACATTTGGGTACGAACTGGATGTAACAAAGATTTCCGAAAAGGAGAGGAACTTGATTCCACGACAAGTGGAGTTATATCATAAGCATAGTGAACTTGTGCGGGACGGCGATTATTATCGTGTGGCATCCTACTTGGAAAATCATTATTATGATTTTTACGGTGTTGTTTCCAAAGATAAAAAGAGAGCATTGTTTACATACGTGCAGGTGTTAAACAGACCGAATTATAAGAGTAGAATTGTTAAAATTCCGGGATTGTTACCTGATGGGAAATACAGCATTTCAGGCTACGAAGGTGATTTTTACGGAAGTACGCTTGCAAAAGCCGGCATATGTATAGAAAATCCCAAAGGTGATTTTATTTCCCGTTTGCTTGAGATTACTGAAGTTTCGTGTTAAAAATTGTGGAGTTTGATTGAGATGAATACTGATATACCGGTAATGAAACTTTTGAATATGGATTTCCCTGACCCCGACGTGATTCGCGTCGGGGAATGGTACTATATGATTAGCACTACCATGCATTTTATGCCCGGCGGACAGATTCTGAAATCCCGCGATTTATGTAACTGGGAGCATGCTTCGTATGTGTTTGATTCTTTGGATGAAACGCAGGATAGACGCCTTGTCCTCGACGGGCATATTTACGGAAAAGGAATGTGGGCCGCATGCTTACGCTTTTATGAAGGCATTTTTTATGTTGTATTTGTTGCAAATGATACACATAAGACATATTTGTATACGTCTGAGAGGATAGAAGGTCCGTGGGAATATCATGAAATAGAAGGGTTCTATCATGACTGTTCCCTGTTATTCTATGAGGGACGCAAATTTATTGTATACGGGAATACTGAAATTTATCTGACGGAACTTAATGATGATTTATCCGGTCCGAAGGAAGGTGGATTGCATCGTCTGATTGTGAAAGAAACCGACGATGTTATGCTGGGATACGAAGGCGCGCATATTTATCTGATTCGCGGAAAAATATATCTGTTTCTGATTCATTGGCCCAAGAGCGGAGCCGGGATTCGGACGGAAGCCTGTTTTGTTGCCGATTCGCCGGATGGTGAATTTGTCGGAAAAGATATATATTCCGTTACGGGCAATTTCCGTAATGCGGGTATTGCACAGGGTGGCATTGTGGATACCCCTAAGGGCGACTGGTATGCCGTTCTTTTCCAGGACAGCGGTGCAGTAGGAAGAATTCCGGTTTTGGTTCCTATGGAATTTTTGGATGGCTTTCCTGTTTTGGACAAAGAAACAGAAGCTGATTTTGGCTTGTATAATAACGCCTGTATGATGCGTTCCCAAAGAAACCTCTGTTTTAGTGATTCGTTTGCTTATGAAAGTGATGAAAAACTGGATCCGAGATGGCAGTTTAACCATATGCCGGATTCTTCTTTGTATTCTTTGACAGATGCGCCCGGATATTTAAGTGTTTGTACGGGAAAAATAACTTCATCCCCGAATCTGGCCGTCAATACACTGACCCAGAGAATGTGTTATCCTTCTTGTTTTGCGTCGGTTACCGTGGAAGCCAAAGATCTTAACATTGGGGATTATATAGGAATAATGGCATTGCAGGGCTGTTTTGGATTTATTGGCATAACGCGTAAGGAGGACGGATTCTATTTAGAGACGTTAAAAAGAGAGACTGCCGATCCGGTTTGGGGGAGTGCGGATGAGACCGCCGGGATTTGCTGTATGGAAAGTATCTGTATGAAAGACTGTACCGGCATTGAACTTGGGATTTCCGTTTCGTTTGCAGAGGGGGATATCTTAAGACTTTATTATAAAAAAGAGGACTGGTGTCAGGTTGGGGACGAATTGCCGCTTTCTTTTAAACTGGATCATTTTTGCGGTGCACGGTTCGGATTGGTCTGTTTTTCTACTTTACAAGCCGGCGGCACCGGGCGTTTTAAAAACTTTACCTATAGGATGGATGATAAAATAAACTGACTTTTTTATAAAAAGTATTGCCAAACTTGTCTGTTTGTGTTATTCTATTTAAGCTGATGTTAAGAATGCAGTTAGTCTGTTGTTTTCGTCGGCGTGATGCTTTAATTTATCTAATATTGAATAATTAGAATTGGAGTTGTGTATAATGGACGTATTAAGAATAGTTCTTACAGTTGTATTTATTATTGTATCTGTTGTTATTGCAGGATTGGTTTTGATGCAGGAAGGTAAATCAGCAGGACTTGGAAGTATTGCCGGTGTGGCTGAAACATACTGGGGCAAAAACAAGGGTCGTTCCATGGAAGGTGTTTTGATTAAGACTACCGCAATTTTGGGTGCCTTGTTTATTGTACTTGCCATTGTAATGAATTTACCGTTTTTCTAAAAGATGAAAGCGATTAAAACACTCTTGCAAAAGAGTGTTTTTTTACATCTTAGGAAGTATCGTTGATGTTTAAAAAATTTATGAGGGATCAATGAAAAAGAAAAAGAGTAAAAAGATTGTTACCATAACCGGCGTTTTTCAGGCAACGGCCTCCGAGTTTGGATTTGTGGAATCTGAGGAAATGAATGATTCCGTATTTATTGGCGGAAAGCATGTAAACGGAGCCATGCATTCCGATACGGTTTTGGTTGAATTAATTACTTTGTCGGGAAATAACGGCAAAAAAGCGGAAGGTAATATTGTTAAGATTATTGAGCGCGGAATGAAACGCGTAGTGGGAACCTATGAGAAATCAGAGAATTTTGGGTTTGTGATTCCTGATAATCAAAAAATCGGTTCGGATATTTTTATTGATAAGAAAAATTCCATGGGAGCCATGGACGGACACAAGGTTGTTGCGGAAATTATAGAATATCCTCACAAGAGGAGAAGTGCAGAGGGGCGCATTGTTGAGATATTAGGACATAAAAACGATCCCGGCGTTGATGTCTTATCCATTGTTGAAGGGCTTGGAATTCCATCTATTTTTCCCGAAAAGGTTCTAAATCAGGCAGAAAGAATCGGGGAAGAGATTTCCGAAGCGGATTGTGACGGACGGCTCGATTTGAGAGATGTGTGCATGGTTACCATAGACGGTGAAGATGCGAAAGACCTGGATGATGCGGTAAGCATCTCCTATAAAGACGGCGTATATGAACTTGGGGTTCATATTGCAGATGTGACAAATTATGTACAACAAGGGTCCGCTCTTGACAAGGAAGCGCTGAAGCGCGGCACGAGTGTCTATTTGACGGATCGTGTAATTCCCATGCTGCCGCATCGCCTTTGTAACGGAATCTGTTCTTTGAATGAGGGTGTTGACAGACTTGCGTTAAGTTGTATCATGACAATTGATGCAAACGGAGATATTATCGGACATAGGCTGGCAGAAACTGTTATTAAAGTGAATCGGCGAATGTCTTATACCGCTGTAAAGAAGATTCTGGAAGATCACGATAGCGAATTGATTCGTGAATATGAAGAACTTGTCCCTATGTTTGAGACTATGTATTCTTTGTCTCAGCTTTTGCGACAAAAAAGAGGTGCAAGAGGCTCTATCGATTTTGATTTACCGGAAACCAAGATTATTGTAGATAGTCAAGGTCGTCCTGTAGATATTCAACCTTATGACAGAAACGTTGCCACTATGATTATTGAGGATTTCATGCTGGCTGCCAACGAAACCGTAGCGGGACATTTTTTTTGGCAGGAGATTCCATTTATTTATCGTATTCATGAAATACCTGATGAAGACAGAATTCAACAGCTGAGTATTCTGATTCGCAATTTCGGTTATGGATTTAAGGCGATGCCGGATCGGATTCATCCGAAGGAAATCCAGAAACTTCTTGGCCGGATTGAAGGTACACCGCAAGAAGCCATGATAGCAAGGCTTACGCTTCGCAGCATGAAACAGGCACGCTATTCGGTGGAATGCAGCGGACATTTCGGACTTGCCTGCAAAGAGTATTGTCATTTCACCTCGCCCATACGAAGATATCCGGATTTGCAGATTCACAGGATTATCAAGGATGAAATTCGGGGCAGATTAAACAGCGACAAGTGCAGCTCTTACGAAAATCGTCTTCCCGGAGTGGCAGATTCATCCTCTAAAGCCGAACGCAGGGCGACGGAAGCAGAGCGTGAAGTGAATAAATTAAAGAAAGCGCAGTATATGTCTTCCTTTATCGGAGAAATCTTTGAAGGCATTATATCGGGGATTACATCCTGGGGAATTTATGTTGAGCTCCCCAATACCGTGGAAGGAATGGTGAGAACCTCGCTTCTGACGGATGATTTTTATGAATACAATGAGAAAACCTTTGAACTGGTAGGAAAGAAGAGCGGAAAAACATATAGACTGGGGCAAAATGTAAAGGTTATTGTTCATGATACGGATGATGTATTACGTACGATAGACTTTTTGTTGGCAGATGAATGATTTAGTTAGAGAAATGAAACGGAGTAAAAAATGGCAAAAGACGAGCATAAATTGATTGCAAATAACAAAAAAGCATATCACGATTATTTTATCGAAGAGAAATATGAAGCCGGTCTTGTTTTGCACGGCACGGAAGTGAAATCTCTTCGTATGGGAAAGTGCAGCATTAAGGAGTCTTTTATCCGAATTGAAGGAGCAGAGATGTTTATATACGGAATGCATATCAGTCCTTATGAGAAGGGAAATATATTCAATAAGGACCCGTTGCGTGTAAAAAAACTTCTGCTTCACAAGAGGGAAATCGCCAAACTTCTCGGCAAAATTAAAGAGAAGGGATATACCCTAGTGCCGCTGCAGGTGTATTTTAACAATGGGTTGGCTAAAATTGAAATTGGCCTCGCCCGGGGTAAGAAACTTTACGACAAACGTGAAGACATTGCAAAGAAAGATCAGAGACGCGAGGCGGAGAAAGAGTTTAAGATCAAGAATTTGTAGTGCGATATTCTTACTTTTATATTATGTGTATATTTGAATTCCGGCGGGAGTACTTGTATTTTTCGCAGAATAAGAATATAATAAAAGCAGGCTAGATATTCCTATCCTGTCTGACCGGGGGTAGTCAAGGTTTCGACAGGGGTAATGCAGCTGGAGAAGCTATCCGCAGGTGATGCGTTAAATCACAAATTAAAATTAAACGCTGACAATAGATTAGCATTAGCAGCCTAGTTGCTGCTTGTTCTTCCCGCCACACCTGCATGGCGGGGTAAGGACATCATCCTTGCAGGAAACGACTATTGCTAAGCTTTGCACAATAGGGCGTATCATGAAGCTACCGATATTCAGAGAATGATGATTTTCGCTGTTTGGAGGGAATGATAAAGAATCATCTATGATAGTAGAAGGACAGGGAATTTATCTTTGGACACGGGTTCGACTCCCGTCTACTCCACTTGTAAAGAAGCGAATCAGTGATGGTTCGCTTTTGTTGTTACCGGGGATTTCGGAAAACGACGTCAGAGAAGTGTTGCATTCAAAGAAGATATGGGAGATTAAATATGAGAACAGACAATTGTGTTGGAGATTTTTTGTTTCAAAATAACGACGAGGCATCTGCAGCAAAAACAGAAGCCGAAAAAATTGAAAAAATTGAGGAAAAGTTGGGAGAAGCAAGTCCGGAGCTTTTATATAAACTGTATAACAAGTGTATTGAAAAAAATACTTTTTCTACGCCTGTTGGTCTTCAATTTATGCATGAACTGAAGAAAAAAGTTGAGAAGAGTATGCCGGAAGGGACTGTGATATTACCTATTCCGGTAAAAAAAGAAAACAGTGTTGCCCATGCGAAAGAACCGGTCAGTGCCACTTCTAAGGAGAGTGTAGCCAAAAAGTATCTGGGGTATTTTCGCTGGTCTGTCTTTATTAATATTGTTATGTTCCTGGTAATTCTTTTTATGTTTTATGTGGTTACAACAGGCGATCATCCCAATGTTGTTAATTATGAGAATGCTGTCTTAAATAAGTATTCAGCCTGGGAGCAGGAGCTTGATGCAAGAGAAGAAGCACTTAGGGAAGCGGAAAAAGAGGCAGGAAATTAATAATTTTCACAAAATGTACACTTTAATCTGTTACGCTTTTAGTGTGGCTGTTTTTAACACATAGCATCATGAAAGGAGTTATCTGATTTCTTGTTAGAAACCGGATTTTTACGGAATATGGATAAATTAAAAATTTTAGTGGTAGATGACGAAAAAAGAATGCGTGTACTTGTAAAAGATTTCCTTACCAAAGCAGACTTCAATGTGATTGAAGCTTCAAACGGCGGGGAGGCACTTGATATTTTTTATGAAAATAAAGACATTGCCTTGATTATTCTTGATGTAATGATGCCTGTGGTAGATGGGTGGGACGTATGCCGTGAAATCAGGGAATCATCCAAGGTGCCTATTATCATGCTGACGGCAAGAGGCGATGAGCGTGATGAGTTATTGGGATTCCAGCTGGGAGTGGATGAATATATCTCCAAACCGTTCAGCCCCAGGATTTTAGTGGCAAGAGTGGAAGCGATTCTTCGTCGCAGCGGTGCAATTGCAGAGGATTCCACGCTTGAATATAACGGCATTAAAGTAGACAGAACCGCACATGAGGCTTATGTGGATGATTTGCTGATAGAATTAAGTTTTAAAGAGTTTGAACTATTGACTTATTTTCTTGAAAACAAAGGTGTTGCGTTGTCCAGAGAACGTATTCTTAATAATGTTTGGAATTATGACTATTTTGGTGATGCCAGAACCATAGATACGCATGTCAAGAAGCTTCGTGCCAAGCTTGGCAAAAAAGGCGATATGATTAAAACCATTTGGGGTATGGGTTATAAATTTGAGTAACAAATGCGTGAATTTGCAACTTACTTCGGGAGGATTTCGTGAAACATTCGATTACACTACAGTTTTCTGTTATTTTCATATCGATTCTGACCGGAACAATTCTGATTTGCCTTATTGCAAATGTTTTGTTTTTGAAAGATTTTTATCTGGTTAGTATGAAGGAGGATTTTATAGAGGCTTATGAGGCTGCGGATT
The DNA here is from genome assembly GCA_045595325.1 of Lachnospiraceae bacterium. Lineage (GTDB taxonomy): Bacteria > Bacillota > Clostridia > Lachnospirales > Lachnospiraceae > UBA3766. The sequence goes on along the minus strand of JAZOAG010000041.1, from coordinate 73,874 downwards.
CGGCGGCTGCAGATGCCAATATTTTTAATGCTTCTTTTTTGGCTGTGATTGACGATATCGGACAAAAATATAATATGTCTATTCTTGTTTTGGATCATGATTCAAGAGTTGTTATTTCTTCCAACGAAGACGAACATATTCGAAAACAGCTGGTGAGTCATTTTGTTACGGATTTCAATGAAGTTTTTGGCAAGGTGGAAGAAATTTCTTATTATTTCGTAACTTCAAAAGATGAGGTTAGTAATGTATCTTACCTTGAAATGTACGGAACTTTTCGAAACGGATACCACTTTTTGTTTCGTGCTCCGCTTGAAAATCTGGACAATGATGCCTTAATCGCAAATCAGTTTTTGGTGCAGGCTTCTGCCATAGCCATGTTCTTCGGCGTTTGCGTTATTGTGTATATGACCAGCCGCATTACATCCCCCATTAAGGAACTCGCAAATATTTCCAAGCGTATGGCAAAACTCGACTTCAGCGCCAAATACGAGCCGACGGGAGACAATGAAATTGATATGCTTGGTCGTCATATGAATGTGCTGTCCGATAAATTGGAAAAAACCATTTCAGAGCTAAAAACTGCCAATAATGAATTGAAACGGGATATTGAAATTAAAGAGATGAATGAAGAACTGCGCAAAGAGTTTGTCGCAAATGTATCCCATGAGCTGAAAACTCCGATTGCTTTGATCCAGGGATATGCGGAAGGGTTAAGAGACGGCATTCACGATGATGCACAAAGCAGGGAATTCTATTGTGAGGTAATTATGGATGAAGCGAATCGGATGAATAATATGGTTCGCAATCTTTTGAACTTAAGTGAAATCGAAGCCGGCAAAAATGTGTCCAAAATGGAACGGTTTGATTTGAGTGAGCTTGCTGATAATCTGTTACGTTCCATGGAGCTTACCTTTGAGCAGGAAGAAATCCGTTTGGAGAAGAATTATGAATCGGGTGTTTATGTCTGGGCAGATGAATTTCAGGTGGAGGAAGTATTTCGGAATTATCTTACCAACGCGACCCATCATGTGTCTAAAGATAAGGTGATTTCGGTCAATTTTACCCGCTATGAAAACCGTATCCGTGTCACCGTTTATAACAGTGGGGAACCCATTCCGGAGGAGAGCATTCCTTATATCTGGGATAAGTTTTACAAGGTAGACAAAGCCAGAACCCGCGAATACGGAGGAAGTGGCGTCGGACTTTCCATAGTAAAAGCAATCATGGAATCCACAGACTGTAAATATGGTGTATATAACCATGAAAACGGTGTTTCTTTCTATTTCGAAGTGGAATCTAAATAGAAATATTGACCTTTTTTTGTTCAATTGATATGATAGCAGTAAGAGAGAGGTGAACCTATGAAAAAGCAAATTCTTTTGATTTTTATATTGGTTTTTAGTATATCTTTTACGGGATGTATATCAGCGATTCCGGAAATGAGCCCTGAGGAAGAAGCTCTTGTTACAACCTATATGGCTGATTTGCTGTTGAAATATGATAAGAATTATCAGTCAGCCTATATGGATGAGGAGGAAGTTTCGGAAGCGATTGTGAAAGAAGAGGCGGGAAGAATCAAGGCAGAAGAGATTAAAAAAGCGGAAGAGGCCGCGAAAAAAGCCGAGGAGGAAGAAAATACACCGGAAGATATTGTGGTGGAAGAAAATCCGGTTTCGGGCGATATCACAAATTTAAGTGAATATCTTGATATAGCGGGTGCGACAGTTGAATATCTTGGCTATGAAACGGTGACAAGATATCCCGATACGGATGAAATCGGATTTACAATGACGCCGACGAATGGGAATGAACTTGTTGTATTAAAGTTTAATATGGTGAATCTTTCTTCCTCTGATTTAGAGGTTGATATGATGTCAAAGGATCATTCCTTTGTGGTATATTTAAATGACACCAGGCATGTTGTTTTAAATACGTTTTTAGAGGATGATATCTCTTTGTTTCAGGGTGTTTTACCTATTGAAACCGGACAGGAATTGGTTATGATTTTTGAAAAACCTTCCGGTGAAACGATAACAACAATGGAGTTGGAGGTTTATGCGCCTTCACGTGACTTACATAAACGCATGATTTTGGAATAAAGATGGAGGATGGGATTATGGAAGAGAGAAGAAAAAGTAAACGCATCAGCTTAGAAGCGAAACTTATGGTGAAACGCCTTGATGACGGCGTAAATGATGAGGTTATTATTGAAGTATTTGATATTTCCAAGAACGGAATCGGCTTTAACTGCAAGCGTCCTTTGCAAATTGGTGCAATGTATGAAGCTTATTTGACGCTTTGGACCAAAGAAGTGATTCATGCTTTTATTGAAATTGTCCGTATTACCAAGGCGGAGAATACTTTCACATACGGCGGTTCTTTTATGGGAATGCCTGAAATGGATCAGAAGAGAATCGAAATCTATGATACCGTTAAGACTGAGATTGAAAAGAATAAAGAGTAATGCGAATTGCTGTTTTTTGCTAAATTCGCAAATAACACAATAATTTTGTGAAAAATGCCACAATACCATTGAAAAAACTGAAAAAAATTGTTAAAATAAACAAGTGAAGTATTATGCCGTGTTTTAGAGGGTATTTGCTTTATAATTTAATGATTTTGGAGGGAACAGTATGAACATTTACACAACAGACAAAATACGTAATGTGGTTTTGCTGGGACATGGTGGTTGTGGAAAGACGAGTCTGGCAGAGGCTATGGCGTATCTTGCAGGATTAACCTCACGAATGGGTAAGGTTTCGGATGGAAATACCATCAGTGATTACGGCAAAGAAGAAATCAAAAGACAGATTTCTATTTCCACATCAGTGATTTCAATGGAATGGAATGATGTGAAGTTTAATGTTTTGGATACTCCGGGATTCTTTGACTTCGTTGGTGAAGTAGAGGAAGCTTGCAGTGCAGCGGACGCAGCGATTATTGTTGTTTCCGGTAAGGCCGGTATTGAAGTCGGTACAGAACGCGCATGGGATTTATGTGAGAAGTTTAAACTTCCCCGTATGTTCTTTGTTACTGAGATGGATATTGACAATGCTTCTTATCGTCAGGTGGTAGAAGATTTAACAGAACGTTACGGCAAGAAGATTGCTCCCTTCCATTTGCCGATTCGTGAAAACGAGAAGTTTGTAGGATATGTAAATGTTATTGCAGAGCAGGGATATCGTTGGGAAGGTAAGGAAGTTGTTGAGTGTGACATTCCTGATGCCAACAAGGAATATCTTGATAATTATCGCGAAACATTGATGGAAGCAATTGCGGAAACCAGTGAAGATTTGATGGAACGTTATTTCTCGGGAGAAACTTTCTCAGACAATGAGATTCGTTCCGCACTTCGAGTTTCCGTGAATGATTGCAGTATTGTCCCTATTTCCATGGGTTCTAATATCCTTTGTCAGGGTATTTATACTTTGATGGATGATATTGTAAAATATATGCCCTCACCTGATAACGAGAAGGTTGCAGGTATTGATTTAAAGACCAATGAAGTGTTTGAAGCAAACTATGATTTCTCCAAGACGAAATCAGCGTATATTTTCAAGACACTTGTTGATCCTTTTATCGGCAAATATTCTTTGATTAAAGTTATGTCCGGTGTATTAAAGACCGACGACTTAATGTACAATGATGAAAAGGATGTAGAAGAAAAGATTGGCAAGATTTATGTAATGCAGGGTAATAAACCTGTTGAGGTGAAAGAACTTCATGCCGGCGATATCGGTGCATTGGCAAAGATTACTGCGGCAAGAACAGGAAATACCCTTTCTACCAAATCTCATGTTATTCGTTATGGCAAAGTAGAACTTTCTACACCTTATACATATAAACGCTATCATGCAGTTAACAAAGGGGATGTTGATAAGATTGCACAGTCCTTGCAGAAGATGATGCATGAAGACCAGACTTTAAAGGCTGTAAATGATGCGGAGAATAAACAGATGTTACTTTACGGTATGGGTGATTTACATCTGGATGTTGTTGTAAGCAGATTGCTTAATGAATATAAAGTCGGAATTGAACTTACCAAGCCCAAGGTTGCGTTCCGTGAAACCATTAAGAAAAAATCAGATGTGGAATACAAATACAAGAAACAGTCCGGCGGACACGGACAGTATGGTCATGTTAAGATGCGTTTCGAATCTTCCGGAGATATGGAAGCACCTTATGTGTTTGAAGAATGCGTAGTTGGCGGTGCTGTTCCCAAGAACTTCTTTCCGGCAGTCGAGAAAGGCTTGCAGGAAGCTGTTGTTCGCGGTCCTTTGGCTGCTTATCCTGTTGTTGGTGTGAAAGCCACCTTGTATGATGGTTCTTACCATCCCGTGGATTCTTCCGAAATGGCATTTAAGATGGCTGCCAGCCAGGCATTTAAAAAGGGATTTATGGAAGCAGGTCCTGTTTTGTTAGAGCCTATCGCATCTCTTAAAGTAACCGTTCCCGATAAATATACCGGTGATGTTATGGGTGACTTAAATAAGAGAAGAGGTCGTGTGCTCGGTATGAATCCTGCCGGAAACGGAAAGACTGTAGTAGAGGCAGATATCCCTATGATGAGTCTCTTTGGATACTGTACGGATTTACGCTCCATGACCGGTGGCCGTGGTGATTTCATGTATGAATTTGCGCGCTACGAGCAGGCTCCTTCCGATGTTCAGGATGCAGAAGTGAAAGCCAGAGCAGAAAAGGTTGCTGCAAATAACGAAGAAAGCTAACTATTTTATTAAATTTATAATTTTTAGGGCATCTTTTTCAGATGCCCTATTATTTTGAAAAAAGAGGCAGAATAGATGAACGAAAAATATATCAATGAAAAACAAGAATTTATACAAGAAAAAAAGAAGGATAATAAAGCTTTTAACGTGACAATGACAATCATGCGCATTGTTTCTTTTGTGTTATTATTCCTGACGAGTTTTAGTTTTGGTGTCATTCTTTTGTTTGACATGAAACTTATTGATGGTTTTATTTTGGGTTCTTTTGTGTGGCTGTTTTCTTTTATACTAATGATTATAACGCGTATTTTAGATCACAAAAGCAATTGGGGAATCGTTTTAATGTTTGCGCATATATTTTTTCTCCTTATTATGATAATCTTTATTCTGTCTTTGTTTATTTTTGGAATACATGTTTTTGTTCAACATTGTGGATGAGCCGGAAAGGAAAGAGTGTAAAATGAATGAAAATAAAAATAATGAAATGATGATTGCATTTAAAGCTCTGATGATAAGTTTTTGCATCATATCGGTTTTGATTCTGGTTGCGGCATATTTATCACCGGTTATCATTTACCTGATTCAACCCAAAGCGATTGCGTATTTGATTGTCATTCCGCTTTTTATCTGGTTTTTTTCGTTAATGTTTATGGTGGTTGTCCGTGTTATGGACAGTAAGAATATAGCAGGGCTTGTAGTAATGATCTTACATATCATCACACTTTTCGTCCTCTTGTTAATGATTCTTGCATTCATGGTACATATTTTCTTTACTCTTTTTGGGTAGGGATTTGCGCGATGCCCCCTGATAGAATGGATTGATTTATATTTTGAATTATATTTTTATCGAGAAAGGATTAAAACATGTTCGAACATTCAAACGAAGATAATAATATTTCCGGGAGCAAGAAAGTTGCCCTTCGGATTTGTGGGATTGCTTCTGTATTTTTACTGATTGCAGCTTTCGCTATTTTCATATTCATATATCTGGTAACCACAAAATATTTATTGGAACTTCTTGTTACGGCCTGCTTTTTATGGTTTTTTTCTTTGCTGTTTATGGTTATTTTTCGTGTCTTTGACCGCAAAAGCAGATTTGCGAAAATACTAATGTTTGCACATATATTTGTTTTTGGGTTAGTGATAATTGTTTTATTTATTTCTGTATTATTGATGATATATCACACTGTGACATGTTTTAATGCCTGTTTGAACCTAGGATAAGCATGTGGTTGAGGTGAATTGTATGAATTACTTTCAATTTGTGTTTGAAACCAATGTGGCCGGGCTGTACGGTGTGATGCTTGCATCAGGTGTTCTTGCCGGATTTGTCCTGGCCTGTTTTCTTTTGTATAAAAAGAAGATTATTTTTGAATTTATTCTTTATTCTGTCATGATTAATACGGCGATGATGTTTATCGGCGGACAGTTATATACAAGAATGCTTCATGGTTTCAAAGAGGATTCTTTGTTTGTTTCTTTCTCCAGTATGGGTGCAGCCATTGGTATCATTTTAGGCACGATAATTTTTTCGCTCATTTTATACAAAGAAAGAAAAACTATAACAAGTGCCTATTCAATTGCAGTCCCTTTTATGTATGCAATTTCTAAATTGGGCTGTTTTTTCGGCGGATGTTGCAACGGAATAAGATATGACGGCTTGTTTGCCGTTTCTTATCATAATAAAAATATAAATGACGGTCCTTTTTTGCCGATTCAATTAATGGAATCGGTTACATTTTTTATTATTTTTATTATTTGTCTGGTGGTCTATTTTTCAAAGCATTATGATATGGTGGTGGCATTTGCTGCAATTCTTTCATCGGCCGGGAAATTTGTACTGGATTTTTTGCGGGAGGAACATATTGGCAAAATTCTTTCAGTCAATCAGTTTTTTTGCATTATAGTCGCCGTGACAGCTGTATTCTTCCTTCTTTTACAACTGAAAGGACAGAAGAGGCAAATGCTTGACAGTGAAACACAAAAAGTTTAAAATATGAGATTAGTGATTGTGGAAGTTTTTTACAACTGAAATATAAAATATAAATGATTTAATATCGCGTACCATCCGGTACAGAACGGAGGAGTTTATGGCAGTGCCGTATAATCACAGAGAAATCGAGCAGAAGTGGCGTAAGATTTGGGAAGAGAATCCTGTAAATGTACAGGATGGCAGTAAACCTAAGTATTATTGTCTGGATATGTTTCCCTATCCTTCAGGCAGTGGTTTGCATGTAGGTCACTGGAGAGGATATGTTATTTCTGATGTTTGGAGCAGATATAAGATGATGCAGGGATATTACCTGATTCATCCCATGGGTTGGGATGCATTTGGTCTTCCTGCTGAGAATTATGCTATCAAGATGGGGGTTCATCCCTCTAAATCCACCGCAGAGAATGTTTCTAATATCAAACGTCAGATTAATGAGATTGCTGCGATTTATGATTGGGAAAGAGAAGTTAATACAACAGATCCCGAATTTTATAAATGGACACAGTGGATTTTTGTTAAAATGTTCAAAGAAGGTCTTGCTTATGAGAAGCAGATGCCTATTAACTGGTGTCCTTCCTGTAAAACCGGCCTTGCTAACGAAGAAGTTGTTGACGGGCAGTGCGAGCGTTGCGGCAGCGATGTAACCAAGAAGAATTTAAAACAGTGGATGCTTCGTATTACTAAATATGCCGACAGACTGTTGGAAGATTTGGACAAATTGGAGTGGCCTGAGAAAGTTAAGAAGATGCAGACTGACTGGATCGGACGTTCTTATGGTGCAGAAGTAAACTTCAAGATAGACGGAAAAGAGGAAGAGATTACCGTATACACTACAAGACCTGATACTTTGCACGGTGCTACGTTTATGGTACTTGCACCTGAGCATGCAATGGCGAGAGAACTTGCTAACGCCGAAACAGAAGTAGCAGTTGAAAAGTACATCTATGATGCTTCCATGAAGTCTAATGTAGACCGTCTTCAGGACAAGGAAAAGACAGGTGTATTTACCGGAAGTTATGCGATTAATCCTTTAAATGGAAACAAATTGCCTATCTGGCTTTCTGATTATGTTCTTGCTGATTACGGTACCGGTGCAATTATGTGTGTACCTGCACATGATGACCGTGACTTTGAGTTTGCAAAGAAATTTGATATCCCTATTGTTCAGGTTATTGCCAAAGACGGCAAAGAAATTGAGAATATGGAGGAAGCTTATACAGAAGCCAGCGGAACCATGATTAATTCCGGTGAGTGGAACGGCATGGAATCTTCCGTTTTGAAAGCAGAAGCCCCTGTTTTAATCGAAAAGATGGGCTTTGGTAAGAAGACTGTTAATTATAAGCTTCGTGACTGGGTATTTTCCAGACAGCGTTACTGGGGCGAGCCTATTCCCATTGTTCATTGTGAAAAATGTGGATGTGTTCCCGTTCCTGAAGAAGAACTTCCGTTGTTATTGCCTGATGTAGAATCTTATCAGCCTACCGGTACCGGGGAATCTCCTCTTGCGGATATCGCAGAGTGGGTTAACACTACATGTCCTTCTTGCGGTGCACCTGCTAAGAGAGAAACCAACACAATGCCTCAGTGGGCAGGTTCATCCTGGTATTTCTTGCGTTATGTGGATCCTAAAAATCCCAATGCGCTTGTTGACCGCAAGGTTGCGGATGAGTTGTTACCGGTTGATATGTATATCGGTGGTGTAGAACATGCTGTTTTACATCTTTTATATTCCAGATTTTATACCAAGTTCTTATACGACATTGGTGTAGTAGGATTTGACGAGCCCTTCAAGAAGCTCTTTAATCAGGGTATGATTACCGGTAAGAACGGTATTAAGATGAGTAAGTCCAAGGGAAATGTTGTTTCTCCTGATGATTTGGTTAGAGATTACGGATGCGATTCCTTGCGTCTCTATGAGCTTTTTGTCGGACCGCCCGAGTTGGATTCTGAATGGGATGAGAGAGGTATTGAAGGTGTTTATCGTTTCCTCAATCGTTTCTATAACCTTGTTATGACCAACAAGGATTTAGATGTGAAAGAAACCAAAGAGCTTCTTAAGGTTCGCAATCGCATGATTTATGATATTACACAGCGTTTGAACCAGTTTAGTTTAAATACAGTAATTTCCGGTTTCATGGAATATAACAATAAGTTAATTGAGCTTTCCAAGAACGGCGGTGTTGACAAGACTACTCTTGGTGAAATGATTAAATTGATTGCTCCTTTTGCACCTCATATCGGAGAAGAATTGTGGGCGGCACTCGGCAATACCGACAGCGTATTCCATGTAACCTGGCCTGTTGCCGACGAAGAAGCAATGAAGGATTCCGAGGTTGAAATTGCCGTACAGATTAACGGAAAGACCAAGGTTTTGGCTACCATTCCCGCGGACGCATCCAAAGAAGATGCTATCAATACAGGAAAGGCAGCACTTGGTGATAAGTTGACCGGAACCATAGTGAAAGAGATTTATGTTCCCGGAAGAATTGTTAATATTGTTGTGAAACCTTAATGAATTTCGTAGGTTTTAAGTATTTTATGAATTAATTCCTTTTCTTTCGGAGAGGAGATTTGTTCTAACTGACTTGCAAGCAGGAGAATGTCAGCATTGTCAAAAGAAATGCCGGCTTCTCTTGCTTCTTTTATTTGTGTTTTAAAAAGTGCCATTCCTTCCTGTTTGTTTTTGCATTTTTTGATTTTATCCAAAAAGGAAGACATAAATTTCTGTTTCTCATTGCTGATATTCAAGTTTTGAAGCACTTTGTTTTCTTTTTCGGCAGAATTTGATTGTGCTGAATTCATGATATTCTCCTTGGGTTTGATTTGAGGTTATTCTGAATTGTTGTTATGTATCACATTCTCGTCTGTTTCGTTTTCCTGATTCATCAAGTCTTTGTATAACTCCATTGTTTGCATTAACTCAAATATTTGCTCCATGGATTCTCTTTTTTGCGGAGGGAGTTCATCTTTTAAGGATGCAAGAACATCCATAATCGATTTTTCTTCGTAATTCTCACCGGTACAGGTACATGATTGATCGTTGCAGTTATTCAGATTCTCAAGACATTGTCGCAGTTCAATGATTTTAATTAGTAGAAGGATCCTGCAACGTGTTTGCGGGTCGGTTAAGATGCTGAAGGCCTTAAGCATAAATATCAGGTTGTCGTTATTGTTCGTTTGTCCGTTCGGACCGGACGTTTGATTATTATTAAAAGATAACATCTTTTACCACGCTTCGTCGGTTTTTGGGTTTTGCGGGAAAATCCCTTACCAATTAATATGTGAAAGAAAAAGAAACTATTACAGGTCTTTTGATGAAAGATAACGCAGAAAAGATGCGTATAGCATGTATTCTATGCCGGAGCATATGCTCCGGCATATTTTAAAAAAAATAAATCTTAACAGCCGAAACCGTTTCCGCAGAAGCACATAAGCAGAAGGATTAAAATTAAGCTTTCGCCGCATCCGCAGGAGGAGGAAACATTATTGTGTCCGGAATGATTGTTGCAGCAGAAGAGCAAAAGAAGAATCAAAAGGCAGGAGTTGTTTCCGCCGAAACCGGAATTTGCACTTACACCACATCCGCAGGAATGGTTGCAGGAACAATTTGTTGCATAATGCTGTGAATGATCACAACCGCAGGAACAGGTGTCATTGCAATCACAGCCGGTGTTAAAAGTACAGGAATTAGAAGAAAAATCACTCATTTTGTGAGCCTCCGAAATTTGATTTATAGTTTACTTTATGCGGATAAAAAGATTTGGTTCGTGAATATGGAAGTAATATTTTTTGTTTCTATCTGTAAAAGGCTACCTATTTCGTTTGCTTTGTAAAAAATTCACCATATATTGATAAAATACTTGAAAAAAATACGATATATAGTAAAATAGAATTGTATGATTGTATTCTGTTGTAGTTATGTTTAAGGAGTTGAGGATATAAACGGGATGGATCATTTGCAAATCGGAACATATCGTTTTCGTAATCTTTCAGATTATGAAGCAGGAAAACGTGATACCGTTAAAATTCAAAAGTTAAGACAAGAGACCGATTTTGATTCATTTTTATCGGTAGAGAAACTATATCAAAGAATATCCGGCGGTGAGATTTCTTTCGAATCAATCATTGGCCGTGATTTTGATGATGAAGTGTATGAATTGTACCAACAACTCAAACAGCAACCTGTTAAAACAGACAGAAAAAAGCCATCAAACCGAAGTTTAAACAGAACTACAGGAGTAAAAAAGGAAAAAAAAGCAAAGGATAAGGCCGAGATTTCGTTAGATGATTTTGATGAAGAAATGCAGCAACAGATTAAGGCGGAATTAAAACGTCGCGATAAGATAAGAAGAATTATCCTGATTTCCAGTGCAACCGTCTTTTTTGTCTGCATGGCTTATCTTGCTGTTTATCATTTTATGACACTGCGTACACAAAAAGAAGTGGAAGAACTTGCGAAACTTCGTGAAGAAATGCAGACTGCTCCTCCTGTTATGATTGAAGAGGAAGATACGGATTCTGAGAATAGTATCGTGATTTCCACCGAAAATCCATATAATGAGCCGCCCCAAGTGCTTCCTTTGTATGAAGAATTGTATATTCAGAACAAAAGTCTAATCGGATGGGTTAAAATTGCCGATACAATAATTGATTACCCGGTAATGCAGTCTCAGAACAATGAGTATTATCTGGATCATAATTTCAATCAGGAATATGACAAGAATGGTTGTATTTTTCTGGATGCAGCCTGCGACATTTATCCGCGAAATGATAATTTGATTTTATACGGTCATCATATGAAAAGCGGCAAAATGTTTGGCAGTCTTTGGAAATTTGAAAGTGAAGATTTTTACAAGAAACATTCAAGAATAGAGTTCGATACGATTTATGAGACCGGCGTATACGAGATTATGTATGTTTTTCGAGACAAGGTCTATTCTGAAGCAGATGTTAATTTTAAATATTATGAATTTTTAGATGCATATTCGGAGGAGGAATTTCAGTCTAACATGGCTGCTATGGCGGCAATGTCTTATTATGACACGGGAGTTACCGCCGAATACGGAGATCAGTTGCTTACTTTGTCGACATGTGATTATGCACAGAATAATGGTCGATTTGTTGTTGTCGCAAAAAAGATTTCTAAATAATAACCGGATGCTTTGTGCAAGGGGAGGAAAATTATGGCGAATCAGAAAAAGAAAAAAAGATTAAGTACAAGAATGAAAAAAACAATCCGCAATACCATTGGTGCTTTGCTGGTTGTTTCTGCTGTTGTTATTGCACTTGTTCCGGAAAAGAAGATAGAAGCGGAACAGACAATGGCGCGGGTAACCGTTGAACCATCCGAAAGCAGCATTCCTGTTATTGATGATTCTGATACCATTTACACTACGGGAGATGGTATGTTTCAGTTTGCATATGTGGAAAAGGGAAGCGGCGGTGATAAAGTTGCCGTTATTGTAGGCTACGATTATGAACGTTCTTTGGACGGCGGTCATCTTGAATTGCCCAATACCGTTGATGCTTATGTTAAGTTTACGCATGCACAGGGTACATCCGGCGGTTATGTTGCCGTGGGAAAAAGCGGAAATATTCTTTATTACCCTATTTATAAAGAGGTAGAACAGGAAGTTGGCCAGGACGAAGAGGGTAATCCTGTTTATGAGACGGTCAAAGTAATAGATCGTTATGATCCTTGTCTCTATTCTACATACAGTTCCTGGTATTATGACGACGAAGGCAATGTGCGCGAACCTAAGGAATATTATTATGAAGATTCTTCTTCGCCTGACGGATATTCCCCTACGACACTGGAAACATACCAGCGAATTCAGAACGCCTCCGTTGCCTATATTTCAAGCCAGCATGTAGTAAAAGATAAGGACGGTGTGTGGAAACTGGATGATACGGAAGGCGTTGGTATTTTCTCCAAGGCAACAAACATTCAGACTTTAAGAACAGGACGTGATTTGCTTGGTATCGGTGATTATGCCTTCTATGAATGTGCTTCTTTAAGAGGCATCGAACTGGCAGATGGCGCCAATACAATCGGAAATTACGCATTTGCAAATTGTGTTAACTTAGAATATGCACGATTCCCCAGCAATTCCAGTATTAAGGCTTTGGGTGACCATGTTTTCTATAATTGTCGTTCTTTAAAACAGTTTGACATGCCTGTTGCTGTTCAGAAAGTAGGAGATTCTGCATTCGAAGGTTGCACCGGCTTGGAAACATTGAATTTAACGCCGAATAATCAGCACGTTTTACTTGCTCTGTTAGGCGATAATGTATTTAAGAATTGCACAGCATTAAGAAGTCTTTCCTTCCCGGAAACCTATAATGCTGAATTTGATATTTCCTGTGTGGAAGGTTGTAAATCTTTGGAATATATCCGAATTCCCAACTTAGGACTAAAAGTAGTGGACAAAGGTGAATTTTCTTTTGCGGATTTTATGGAACAGGTTCCGAGAGAGTTCTATTTTGAAGGTGCTTCGGATTCTCTGATTCATGATATTTCCAAAACCAACAGCTTTTCTTTTAAATATCTCGATGAAGAGATTTACGAAAAGGTTATTGTTGCAACCGGATCGGCAGGAAGCGGACAGTCTGTATATCGAATTAATGATGAAAACGAATTGATTTATTTCTATATGGATGATACCGTTGTTGAAGTTGATATTCCCGACATGATCGGACCATATAATATAACACGAATCGGTTCCACCAGTTTCAACAGTAACCATAACATTCGAGAGATTTCGATTCCTTCATCAATTATTGAAATCGAAGCAGGAGCATTTGCCGGATGCCACAGGCTTTCTCATGTCATTTTCGAAGAACCTATCGGTTTAAGAGAGATTGGCGATAATGCTTTTGATACACAGGTAATTGACCCTGTATATGATGGCTGTACATTGGATTCTGTTCCTGTTCTCACTTTTACAGGTGTAGCAGAAGAGGGAAGCGCTCCTTTTGATTATGCCATGAATCCGGCGAATAATATCAACAGAGGAAGCCAGCAGACTTCATTTATACAATTTTATACAGGATGGCCTTCCAATTTGACCATTCAGTATAATTCCAAAACGGATAAAAACGAATTGATTGATTATCCGTCAAGCCTTGAAGAACTCAGCACCAAATATACTTCTGCAAACTATCCCTATATTTCACAGGAATGTGAAAATGCGGCATCTACCGCTTATGCACATTATAAGAGCGGCAGCCCTTTAACACAGGATGAGAAGGATATTATCGGAGCGGCATTAAATGTTAAAATTCCTTCCGGCGTGGAAAGTGTAAAGGAAGGTCTTTTCTCCGGCAAAAGTTCTGACGGTACTACCATCGGCGTGGCAAATACCGCGTTGGAGACAGTTACCTTTGAAGGATGCCAGAAGGTTGTTCCCTATATGTTTTCCGGTTGCACCAACTTAATCGGAGCGTATTTAGGAAACCGGACACAGGTTCTTGGGGATTATGCTTTTGAAGATTGCACCAAATTAACTGATGTAGATATTTCTCCGGCATTAAATTCATTCGGAATTCGACCTTTTAAAGGTTGTAAAAATCTCACAGATGTTGATTTTAACGGAAGCGATAATTTTGTTTGTCAGGATGCGGTGATTTATGCAACCGTAAATGGTCAAAAAACCAAACTTCTTGAGATTCTCGAAGCCAGGGGCGTAACTTACGGTACAGGTGCACTTACAGCCGCAGAATTAGAAGGAGTACAGGAAATTTCCAAAGAAGCCGGCTTTGATTGTGATGGTTTGCTTTCTGTTGATTTGTCCAAGTCACAGATTTCGGAAATTCCTGAGTCCGCATTTGAAAATACGGCAGGTCTTTATTCTGTTATTCTTCCGGACACCTGTAAAAATATTAATAAGAATGCTTTTAAGAACAGTAATGTCCGTTATTTGGAGATTCCTACCAGTGTAGGATATATTGATAATTCTGCATTCGAAAATGACAAACAGTTAATTACATTCTATTGTGAAGCAGACAGCCCTGCAGCTGTCTATGCAAAGAATTATGATAATATTGTGGTTTCCGAGAAGGCTGTTACATACAAAGTCACCTTCTGCGATGAAGACGGAACAGTATTGGATACGGTTTATGTGAATGCCGGTGCAGATGCTACGACGCATATTGTTCCTACCAAAGAAGGATATGTATTTAAAGCATGGTTGCCTGCTCCTATCGGAGTGACGGAGGATATGACAACTTACGCAACCTATAGCGAAAGCAATGTAACTTATACCGTTAAGTTTATTGATTATGATGACAAGATTTTGAGTGAGCAGGTTGTAAAAGAAGGTGGTACTCCGGTTACCCCTGTCAGCCCTACAAGAGAAGGCTATAAGTTCACGGGATGGAGACCTTCTTACGAGAATATCACCAAAGACACAGATGTTTACGCACAGTATGAAATCGAAACAGAAAACGATTCTGATGATGGTGAAGACAGTAGTGACAAAGAGGACAACAAGGACGATAAGAACGATAAGGATGATAAAGACGACAAGAATGATAAGGACGATACCAATACCGGAAATTCTGACAGCAAACTTTATACCCTTACCGTTATAAACGGTTCCGGCGGCGGAAATTATGTTGCCGGTGCAACTGTTATTTTGCTTGCAGACAATCCTCCTGCCGGTAAAATTTTTGACAAGTGGACAACGGAAACCGAAGGTGTTGCTTTTACAGGAAGTACCGTTGCCGCAACCACCATGACAATGCCCGCATCGAATGCAACGGTTACTGCAACCTATAAACGGGATCCTGATGCTCCTACATCTTCCGGAGATTCCGGCAATAACAGCAATAACAACGGAAACAATTCCAATACAGGTTCCGGTTCCAATACAACCGTAACAGTTGATAAGGACGGATGGAGCGAGGATAAGTTCAGTGCTGTAGTATCCGGTTCGACGGATAACTTCGTATTAAAGATTACCGATAGTGCATATGCGAAATCTGAAATCGAGAGTGCCCTTAAGACCGAGTATGGTTCTCTGGATGATTTGAAATATTTCTGTATGGATATTTCTCTCTACGATTCCACCGGAACCAAAAAGATTGAAAATACAGATTCCTTAAAGGTTACTATCACATTGCCGATTCCCAATGACTTGGTACAGTATTCCGGCAATAATAAGATTGCATATGTTTCCAATGGTAAGCTGATTCCGTTGAAACCTAAATTCACAACCATTAACGGCGTGCCTTGTATGACATTTGTTGCAAATCATTTTTCTCCATACACTATTTATGTTGATACAACCAACTTAAGTGCAGGTAGTGTGATTGACTCTACACCGAAAACCGGTGACGGAATTTCACCGAAATGGTTTGTATGTATCGGTATGTTAGGTCTGGCAGTATTTCTTTTCGTTAAAAGAGATAAAAAGAGAATCGCGAAATAGTTAAAAAGATAAAAGAAAGGAACAAAAACAATGAAGAAAAAACCATTGATTTTATCATTGATTACAATTGGATTCATTGCAACTGTTTCCTTTCTTTTTTCTGTTGCATTGAAAAGCAATGCGGCAGAGCAGGATTTGTTTGAATTAAGCGGAAGCACACTGGTTCGTTATACGGGTGACAACACGCTTGTTACTGTTCCTGCAAAGGTTACCGTGATAGGAGAAAGTGCTTTTGAAGGAAATAAAACAATGAAAAAGGTAATTATTCCTTCCACAGTAAAAGAGATTTCGTATAATGCGTTTTCTGAATGTGATGCACTTTTGGAAGTTGATATTCCTGACAGTGTTGAACTAATTGGTTCGGCAGCTTTTGCAAATTGTAGTTCATTGTGTGATGTTTCCATGGGCAAAGGCGTGCAAAGCATTGGCTCCGGTATTTTTGCAGGATGCGATTCGCTTTCTGATGTTTCGGTGAGTCCAAACAGTACGACTTTTACCTGTTTAGATGGTGTTTTATATGATGCAGACCGGACTTTTTTATACGAAATGCTTCCCGGAAGAGAAAAGCCTTATTATATTATGCCGCCTTCGGTCAGCGAAATGAATCAATATGCTTTCTGGGGTGTCAAAACCTTAAAACACGTTAGTCTTTCGGAGAAAGTGACTGTTATACCTGCGTATGCATTCTCAAATGCCGCCGGACTGGTTTCTGTTTCCATGAGCTTTAATGCTGGTGAAATCGAAATGAAAGCTTTTGAGGATTGCATCAGCTTGGAACAGATTTATATTCCGGATTCGGTCTATTTTATTCATGAAACAGCCTTTGACGGCTGTCCTAATGTAGCGGTTTATGCAACCTATTACAGCAAAGGTGCGTCTTATGCCAAAGAAAATAATTTGAATTTGCTGGAATACGCCAAGTATCCTTTAAATCAGGCAGAAATTGTTATGGAAGAGTATCTGCAGGAACAGATTCGTATCAGGGAACAGCAGGCTTCTGAGGAAGCAAAAAAGGAAGCAGAGCTTCTTGCCGCAACAGAGCAGGGTTTATTAGGAAAAACATCCATTGTTGATAATCAGGCAGTTGTTTTCATGGATCGTTTTAATACAGAGGTTTATATTGGTGATTCCATTAAGATTAAAAGAGAATTGGAGCGTAAAATAACAAACGGGACCATTGACGCTCAGGCTTTTTATATGCGTTCCGATTTAGAGGAAATCACAATTCCCGAGGGTGTAACTGCAATTGACAAATTTGCATTTGCAAGAAGCGGACTCAAAGAAATAATCATTCCGGAAGGCGTAACGCATATTGGATATGGAGCCTTTTATCATTGTGATAAGTTAGAAAATGTAGTAATTCCTTCCAGTGTAACACATATTGATAAAGATGCCTTTTCACATACCAAATGGTATGAGAATTGGTTTGAAAACAGCGAAGAAGCATATTTGATTGTTGGGGATGGTGTGCTAATCGGCTATAAGGGAGATGCTAAAGATTACCAAAAACCTGCCGGGGTTAAGGTTGTTGCATGTGAAATTCCTTAGGAGTGTATTGACATTGTTATTAAAAATGATACAATGATACACGGAAAAAAAGAAGATTAAATAAGAAATTAAGTCCGGCTTCCGATACAGGAAGCAAGGCAGGAGGGCAGGATGAGCGAGAACAAAAACCCCAACGATTTATTTCAGAATCGTCCCGTTACGATGAGCGAAAAGAACAATCTATTAGAGATTGAGGAACATGTTTATATTTTGGACGATGTAGAGAAACCTAATGTATTCCGAAATATGTTTCCTTATTCAGAGGTACCCAAAATTCCTTTTAACGACAGAATTGTACCTCATAACATGCCGAAAGAAATTTGGATTACGGATACTACATTTCGTGATGGACAGCAGTCAAGAGCACCTTATACAACAGAGCAGATTGTGACAATCTATGATGCATTGCATAGACTTGGCGGTCCAAACGGTATGATTCGTGCCTGTGAATTTTTCTTATACAGCAAAAAAGATCGCGATGCTGTATATAAATGTATGGAAAGGGGCTATAAGTTCCCGGAGGTAACCAGCTGGATTCGTGCCAGTGAGCAGGATTTTAAACTGGTAAAAGAAATCGGAATGAAAGAAACCGGTATTCTTGTAAGCTGTTCCGATTATCATATTTTCCTTAAGTTGAAAATGACAAGAAAGCAGGCCCTGGAACATTATTTAAATGTAGTTCGTCAGTGTCTCAACGAAGGAATCAGTCCCAGATGTCACTTGGAAGATATTACCCGAGCAGATATCTATGGCTTTGTTGTGCCTTTCTGTATGGAATTAATGAAATTAATGGAAGAATATAAGATTCCCGTTAAGATTCGTCTCTGTGATACCATGGGGTATGGTGTTAACTATCCCGGTGCTGTTATTCCCAGAAGCGTGCAGGGTATCATATATGCAATTCATGTCAATGCAGGTGTGCCTCATGAATTATTGGAATGGCATGGCCATAATGACTTTTATAAGGCTGTATCCAATTCTGCAACTGCATGGTTATATGGTTGTGCCGGAATTAACACATCGTTATTTGGTATTGGAGAGAGAACCGGTAATACACCTTTGGAAGCTATGGTATTTGAGTATGCCCAATTAAAGGGTGACTTAAACGGTATGGATACTACGGTTATTACGGAACTTGCGGAGTATTACGAGAAAGAATTAGGATATGAAATTCCGCCCATGACTCCTTTTGTGGGGAAGAATTTCAATGTTACCCGTGCCGGAATACATGCTGACGGACTTCTTAAGAACGAAGAAATCTATAATATTTTTGATACAGACAAATTTTTGAACAGACCTGCATGCTGTGCAGTATCCAACACTTCAGGTTTGGCAGGAATAGCCCATTGGATGAACACTTTTTATCGTCTGAAAAATGATGATATGGTGGATAAAAAGGCCGAAATCGTGGTGAAGGTGAAAGAATGGGTTGACGGAGAATATGCAGAGGGTCGTGTTACCGTTATGACTGACGAAGAATTGGATGCTCAGATTCGTATTTTCTGTGATGAACTGAAGATTCCTGTATATACCAGATAATTATTGTATTTCAACTAATAAATTATACTTTTTGGAGGATTAAAACCGTGGAAAAGATCAAAATGACAACGCCTCTTGTTGAAATGGATGGCGACGAAATGACAAGAATTCTTTGGAAGATAATTAAGGATGAATTATTACTTCCTTTTATTGATTTAAAGACAGAGTATTATGACTTAGGCCTTGAGCACAGAAATGAAACGGATGACCAGGTTACCGTTGATTCTGCAAATGCAACCAAAAAGTATGGTGTAGCCGTAAAATGTGCTACTATTACACCTAATGCTGCAAGAATGACAGAGTACAATCTGAAAGAAATGTGGAAAAGCCCTAACGGAACCATCCGTGCAATGCTTGACGGAACTGTATTTCGTGCACCTATTGTAGTAAAGGGAATCGATCCTTGTGTGAAAAACTGGAAAAAGCCCATCACACTTGCAAGACATGCCTATGGTGATGTTTACAAGAATACTGAAATGAAGATTGAAGGACCCGGAAAAGCAGAGCTTGTGTTCACTGCTGATGACGGAACCGTTACCCGTGCAACCATTCAGAATTTTGACGGACCCGGTATCGTACAGGGTGTTCACAATATGGATCGTTCCATCGAAAGTTTTGCCCGTGCATGTTTCAATTTTGCATTGGATACCAAGCAGGACTTATGGTTCGCAACCAAGGATACCATCTCCAAGAAGTATGACCATAACTTCAAGGATATTTTTCAGGAAATTTTTGATAACGAATATAAAACGAAGTTTGAAGCTGCAGGAATTACATATTTCTACACTCTGATTGATGATGCGGTTGCTCGTGTTATGAAGGCGGAAGGCGGATTTATCTGGGCCTGCAAGAACTACGATGGTGACGTTATGTCCGATATGGTAAGTTCGGCATTCGGTTCTCTTGCAATGATGACTTCTGTTTTGGTTTCTCCTGACGGCGTATATGAATATGAAGCCGCACACGGAACCGTTCAGAGACATTATTATAAGCACTTAAAAGGAGAAGAGACCTCCACTAATTCCGTTGCAACCATCTTTGCTTGGACAGGTGCGCTTCGCAAACGTGGTGAATTGGATTCCATTCCTGCGCTTTGTGAATTTGCCGATAAATTGGAGAAAGCAACCCTTTCGACAATTGAAAGCGGTAAAATGACCAAAGATTTGGCATTGATTACCTCTTTGGAGAATGTAACAACATTAAATAGTGCTGATTTTATCAAAGAAATCCGTGTTGCTTTGGAAGCAATGTAATTATCATAAAATGCTGTATTTATAACGTTTTTAAGACAATGTATTATGGGGAAATATACGGGGTAGTTACATGGAGGTATTTCTATGGATAATGGTAATGATATAAGAAATTTAAACGAAGAAATGGCTAACGAGAGAATTTCTGAAGAGATTACCGCAAAAAATTATGATACAGAACCGGATCCGTCATCTTATAACGATGAATTCATGCTGCAATATCCCTCCGGTGATTTTAAGGACCTCTTTAGAGGGTTTAAAGTTGATCGAAAGTTTCTTTTAATGGGTGGTATCGGCATTGGGTTGATTGCATTTATCGCTATTTTTATTATTGTAGTTTCTTCTGTTATAAGTAATTCTAAGCCCGGAACTATAAATCTGAATGAGTATGTTTCCGTAACTTTTGATGGATATCATAAGATAGGAGAAGCGGAAGTATATTTCAACAAAGAGCTTTTTTGCGAGGAGAATTCTTCTGAAATCAAATTCAAAAGCAAAAAAGCAGCAAAACAGTTCGAATCCGAATACGGTATTTCTTCGGACAATCCGATTGATGCTTTTGCCGAAAAGTTTTCGGTATCCCTTGATACGTCATCGGGATTGGCAAACGGTGATGTTGTAAGCCTTGTTTGGGATGTTTCGGAAGAGGATTTATCGAAGTATTTTAAATATGATATTGCATTTTCAGCAGATACTTATACGGTAGAAGCATTGGAAGTCATAGATTTATTTGATCCTTTCTCCAATATTGAACTGATTTTTGAGGGAACCTCATCAACGGGCACACTTAGTTTAAACATTGAAGATTTGTCGGGAGTTTATGAGAGATGCCGATATAATCCGGATAAATACGAGAATATTTCCAACGGAGATACGCTTACGGTGACATTCAGCATTGCAGGTGTTGATAAAGAGGAAGAAATTATTTCTTACATGAAAGAACAGTATAATATGATTCCTTCTTCATTATCCAAAGAATATGTTGTTTCCGGACTTGACAGTCTGATAACAGAGTTTAGTATGATTTCATCTGATACTATGAACGAGATGAACCTGCAGGGACAGAACCTGATTCGTTCTTATGCTGCAAACACATGGGATCGTTCCAATACTTTAAATTCCATGGAATGTTTGGGATATTATTTCCTTACACCCAAAGAAGAGTATTCCCAAAGCGAATATGATCCTTGTAAGATTTTTGCTGTTTTTAAGATTAACACAACGTGGAATGCAAGCTGCAATTATGACTCCCACGATGCCGGTGATGTCTATACCAAATCACAAACCTTTGATTTTTATTATGTGATCGAGTATGACAGTGCTGTGATAAAGGCAGATGGAAGTAGTTTTGTTGATGTAATGAACTACTATATTCCGGAGCATACTTTTACGCAAACCTTTACCGGGGAGGTAAATAATTGTCCGGTTACCGGTAGTGGATTTGTTTTGAAAGATGATGTGATTAAGTGTTGCGTGGATTCTAATTCAGAGTATTACGATTATGAAACAAACATTGAACATTGGTAAATAACTATCAATGTAAACATTCGATTATTGTTCATATTATGAAGAAAATGGAGACCTATTCAGAGGTCTCCATTTCATTTAATGCAATAGAAGTTTCTTCCCATTCTTCATAAAAGGAATCAAGTTCTTTCTGCAACTCGTCAGCTTTGTGGCACAAATCCTGTAATTTAACCGAATTTGCCGCGACGTCAGGTTTTGTCATTTCTGCATTCAGCACTTCGATTTTTTCTTCGTGACCGGAAATTGCCTGTTCCAGCTTATTGATTTTGTTCTCAAGCTTTCTTTTTGCCGCCTGAAACTCTTTTTGTTTGGCCCAGTCGTCTTTCCCTGCACTGCCTTTCAATGCATTGTCAAAGGAGGAGGCACTTTGTGTAGTTTCTGCCTTTTTGCTCATATAATCCGCAATGCCCGGTTCAATGACTGAAGATTTCTCAAGATAATAATCATAGTTTCCCGGATATGAGGTTATACCTCCATCAGATAATACCAAAACACTGCTTGCCGTACGATTAATAAAATATCGGTCATGGCTTACATAGAGCACGGTGCCTTCATAGGCATTTAATGCCTCTTCCAAAACTTCTTTTGAAATCATATCCAGATGGTTAGTAGGCTCGTCAAGGATTAAGAAATTGGCGCCCGATAGCATGAGTTTTGATAACACAACACGACCTCGCTCGCCTCCGCTTAAATTCTTGATGGGCAAAAATACCTCGTCGCCCGTAAAAAGGAAAGCAGCCAAAACATTTCTTATTTCTGTCTGTGTCAGCGTTGGATAGGTATTGGAAATTTCTTCAAAAATAGTTTTGGTCTCATCCAAAACCCTGCTTTGCTGGTCGAAATAACCGATCGTAACATTTGTACCCAATGATACGCTGCCGCAATCTGCGGGAATTAAGTTATTAATAATTTTTAAAATATTTGTTTTACCGGTTCCGTTTTGACCAATGAGGGCAATGTGCTCGCCGCGGCGAATCTGAAAAGATAAATCCGTAAACAAAATCCTTTCGCCGTAAGATTTCCTTAATGCACTTACCTTTAACACATCATTACCGCTGATAACAGAGGGCGTGAGAGTGAACTGCATGTCACTTTTTGATTCCGTGGGTTTGTCTATTCGCTGAATCCGGTCCAACATTTTTTGTCGGCTGTCAGCCCTGCGTATACTTTTTTCGCGATTAAATGAGCGAAGCTTTCTGATGACTTCCTCCTGGTGCTTAATTTCCCGCTGCTGATTCTCGTACGCAGCAAGACGTTGTTTGGTATATGCCTCTTTTTTTACAATGAAGTCATCATAATTTCCTTCATAACACAAGGCGTCAGCACTGTCAATTTCCACAACCTTACTCACAATTTTATTGATAAAGTATCGATCATGGGAGATGACAAAAACTGCACTTTTCACATTCAAAAGATAGTTTTCAAGCCAGCGCACCGACTCAATATCCAGGTAGTTAGTCGGTTCATCAAGAAGTATTAAATCCGGTTTTTCCAATAGAATTCGACCAAGCAGAAGTCTGGTGCGTTCCCCGCCGCTTAATGTGGTTACGGGTTTGTTGAAATCCGAATCCTTAAACTGAAGACCATGCAAAATCCCTTGAATATCGCTTTTGTATGTATATCCGCCTTCCAAGTCAAAGGTATGCATTCTTTCGTGATATTTTTTCATGTGAGCGTCTAATTCATCTGAGGACAAATGACTTAATGCCTCTTCCATGTCACGAAGCTGTTTTTCCAGAGCAATTAAAGGCTTCTTTACTTCAAGAAGCTCTTCGTAAACAGTGTTAGCGGAAGCGTAGTCGTGATGCTGTGATAAATAACCGATTGTCGCATCTTTTTTTGTGACTACGTCACCGGAATCCTGTGAATATTCTTTGGTAATAATCTTAAAAAGAGTCGTTTTCCCGGCACCGTTATTGCCGATTAAAGCCACTTTTTCGGAATCGTTAATGTGAAAAGAAACGTTTTTTAAAACTTCCTTTTCGCCAAAACTCTTTGTTATATTCTGACATGATAGAATCATTTTCGATCTCCTGCAATATATATTGAGTAATTAATCCAACACGAAAATTATTGTAACGTATCTTTCACAAAAAAGCAAAGAATACTTGTATAAAACCGAAAAAAAACAGAGCTTATTTTAGCATCATTTTAGTCCGATACATTGACACGTTTTTAACAAAGTTTTATAATATAAATAAAAAAATTACAAGCAATTAACGTAACTGAAACGGAGAGAAATATGGCAGATAAAGACATCTCGCAGGCTGTAATCGGCAGGCTGCCGAGATACTTCAGATACTTAGGGGAATTAATAGAAGAAGGATATGAACGTATTTCTTCCAAGGAATTAAGCGAAAGAATGCATATCACAGCATCCCAGGTACGTCAGGACCTTAATTTGTTTGGTGGATTCGGACAGCAGGGATATGGATACAATGTAAGGGATTTGCATCATGAGATCGGCAAGATTCTTGGAACGGATAAAGAGCATCATCTTATTATTATTGGCGCCGGAAATTTAGGACAGGCGCTTGCCAATTATGCCAATTTTGAAAAAAGAGGTTTTATTATTAAGGGGATTTTTGACAGGGACCCGATTCATTGCAGCAAAAATGCAAGAGGGTTTGAAATACATCCAATGGAAGAGTTGGAATCTTTTATATTGGAAAACGAGATTGATATTGCCGTGCTTACAATTCCGAAAGCCGGTGCGGTAGAAACATCCAAAAGACTTGTAACTTGCGGAATACGTGCCATTTGGAATTTTGCCCACGTTGATTTGGATGTGCCTTCCGATGTTGTGGTAGAGAATGTTCATTTGTCCGACAGTTTGTTACAGTTGTCCTATCGATTTAACACGCAAAACAAATAAGATAAGGGGGCGGTTTCGTGTCCAGAACAGAAGAAATTTTTGCACCTGCATTAATTGGGCGAAAGATTCCCATTCTTACATTAGATCATAAATGGCATCAGTTGTTTACACAGGTAAACGTTACTCCTGAGATCAAAGAAAAAGAAGGAGTTTTAAACGAATTACTGA
Source organism: Lachnospiraceae bacterium (assembly GCA_045595325.1). Classification (GTDB taxonomy): domain Bacteria; phylum Bacillota; class Clostridia; order Lachnospirales; family Lachnospiraceae; genus UBA3766. The sequence continues at coordinate 48,816 of JAZOAG010000041.1, read as the reverse complement.
AGCGTCAGGGTAAGATTAATACCGAGACCAAAGAAATCAAAAAAATTAAAACCAGATTAATGGATGAGATTGTTTCGCTTATGGATGAAAGCGAAAATGCCGCAACACGCAAAAAGATTGACGAAAATAAACGATTGATTGAAGAATGCAATCAAAAAATGGATGTATATAAGGAAGATGCCATGGATTTGCCCCTTGAAATCGACAAGGCAAACAAAGAGTTGATGTTACTCACCATGGAAGTATGTTATCGGGATATCAAAAATAACACAGAGGAACTGAATCATATTACGGAATGGATAAATAATATGCGCATTGAATTAAAAAAGAATGTGGTTCGTAAGGTTGAGATGCAACGAAGAAATCAGGATTTGTATGCCTATATGCATGATATCTTCGGTGTTGATGTGATTGATATGTTTGATATGAATTTTAAGAGAGAAGAAGAGTGAAATGTTGGTTTTGACCGCTGAAGAAATGCAAAATATTGATGAATATACCATGAAAGAACTGGGAATCTCCCGTGATGTTCTTATGGAGAAGGCTGCTTTAAGTGTGGCAGACGAGATTGGTACACGAAAGAATCCGAAGGTTGTTTGTGTCTGCGGGATCGGAAATAATGGTGGCGATGGAATAGCTGTTGCGCGTATACTGTTAATGAGAGGTATAAGCGTAACAGTTTATCTATGTTCAGAACCTGATAAATGTAAGGAAAGTATTAAGCACCAGTTAGATATTTACTGTAAAGCCGGTGGCAAAATTTTAAGCAAGGCTGAATTTGACGGATATGATGTGATTGTTGATGCAATTTTCGGAATCGGATTGAATCGCCCTGTTTCAGAAAAGTATGTTGCCATCATAGAAAAGATTAACATTGCCAAAAATCAAGGTGCCTATGTTTATGCGTTAGATATTCCTTCGGGTGTATGTACGAATACGGGACGAATTCTCGGAACAAGTGTACACGCCGACGAAACCATCGCATTTGCTTATGCCAAAAGAGGACATTTTTTATATCCGGCAAAGAATTTCGTGGGGAAGCTTTCGGTGAAGGACGTAGGAATTCATCATGCGTTTACACCATACAAGGATTCTTTAACAGGAAGGACCTATGTGCAATACGAGGAATGTCCTTACCCTGTAATCCCCAAAGAGGCCAATAAAGGTTCAAACGGAAGAATCCTTATTATTGCCGGAAGTGAAGCCATGAACGGTGCCTGTTATTTATCTGCTTACTCTGCATTTTGTACAGGAGCCGGATTGGTGGAAATCTATACTGCCGAATCAAATCTTGAAACGTTGAAAACAATGCTTCCGGAGGCAATTTTACATGGTCACCGCGGCAAAGAAGAGGAACTGGTCGATTTACTCCCTGTTTTGGAACGTGCGGATGCGGTGGTTTGCGGTCCGGGATTGTCTACGTCTCCTTTCGCCCATGCCTGCGTGGAATTTGTGCTGAAGCATTGCCGTAAACCTTTGGTGTTGGATGCCGATGCAATAAACTGTATTGCAGAAGTGAAGGATTTACTATACAATCATGTAAAGATGAATCCTGCAAAGGTTGTATTAACACCTCATCCCAAAGAACTATCCCGCCTGCTTCAGAAAGATGTAAAAGAAATTTTGGATGATTATGCCAATATTGTCTGCAATACAGCGAAAGAGCTTGGAATAATTCTTGTAGGAAAAGGAGCAGCGACTATTGTTGCTGATGAAACCAACTTTTATGTGAATAATTCCGGAAATGAAGGCATGGCTACTGCAGGAAGCGGAGATGTGTTGACCGGAATTGCAGCCGTTCTTCTGGCCAAGGAAGAGGTTGCGTTTGAGGCTGTATGCAAAGCAGTCTATTACCATGGTTGCGCAGGAGATTTGATGGCCGAAAAAGTCGGCAGAGTTTCCCTTATGGCCCATGATTTATCAGAGGGGATTCGCATTTTCTTAAAAAGATAACTTGATACCGGAGGTTTTTCGTGAATTTTTATGAAAGAGTGTGTGCCACAGTTGATTTAGATGCCATTGAGCAGAATGTGGCTAATTTATACCAAAATTTGAATGCTGATTGTAAGATGGTTGCGGTGGTAAAAGCGGACGCTTACGGCCATGGGGCGCTTCCCATCGCAAGACGCTTGGAATCAGCGGATATGATTGAAGGATTTGCAACCGCAACCGCTGAAGAAGCATTGGTTCTCAGAAGATGCGGCATCAAAAAGACAATTCTTATTCTCGGATATACATTTCCTTATTCGTACAAAGAATTGATTGAAGAAGAGATTGAATTAACCGTTTTTCGTGAAGATACACTGGCTCAACTTTCCGAAATCGCAACGAGGCTGGGGAAGAAAGCGTATGTTCACGTCAAAGTGGATACCGGAATGCACAGAATCGGTATTTTACCCGATGAAAGCGGATTGGATTTCATGAAGAAACTTCTGCAATATGATAACATTGTGTTAAGAGGTGTGTTTTCACATTTGGCTACTGCAGATGAAACGGATAAAAGTGCGGCCAATGAACAGATTCGCGTTTTTCTTGATTTTATCAAGAGAACAGAAGAAGGTTTTTCTGTTCAGATTCCCATGAAACACTGCTTCAACAGTGCAGGTATTATGGATTTAAAAAATGATGCGTTAAATATTGCAAGAATTGGCATTGCCATGTACGGAATATTCCCTTCTGATGATATGCAAAATCAAATGGAACTAAAACCCGCATTGTCACTTCGCAGTCATATTGTCTATATTAAGACATTGCCCAAAGGATGTCCCATTAGTTACGGCGGAACATTTATCACCAAGGAAGAAACAAAAGTAGCCACCATTCCCGTCGGTTACGGTGACGGATATCCCAGAGGTCTTTCCAATTGCGGATATGTATTAATTCACGGCAAGGCCGCGCCGATTCTCGGCCGCGTCTGTATGGATCAGTTTATGGTAGATGTTACCAATATTCCGGAAGCAAAGGAAGGTGATATGGTCACCCTGATTGGCAAAAATGGTGACAAAGAGATTACGGTGGAATCCCTTTGCAGTCTTTATGGCGGTTTCAGATATGAAATGATTTGTGATATCGGCAAACGTGTGCCGAAAGAATATTATGCGGACGGAAAAATGATTTATTCCAAGGATTATCATGATGATTTGAAATAAATCTTTTAATAAAACAGATGACTTTTTGAATACAAGTTAAAAAAATGGAAATTCTATTGGTATAACCCCCCAATTCTTTTTGGTAAGAACGAAAGGGGTACAAGAAATGGAAAATGAAGGTATTTGTATGAGAAGAGGAGATGTTTATTACGCAGATTTAAGGCCTGTGGTGGGGTCTGAGCAGGGCGGCATTCGTCCCGTGCTGATTATACAGAATGATATCGGGAACAAATACAGTCCTACTATTATTTGTGCAGCCATAACCAGTAAGATGAACAAAGCAAAGCTGCCGACGCACATCGAATTAGATGCATCACGATACAAAATGGTAAAAGATTCCGTGATTTTATTGGAGCAATTGCGCACCATCGATAAAAAAAGACTTCATGATATGATTTGTCATCTCGATGAAGAAATCATGGAAGAGGTAAACCGTGCCTTAATGATTAGTTTGGAACTTCATACATAGAGTGAGGCTTTCTCTAATCTTAATATACAAAAGAAAAGATAAGAAGAATCGTATTTTTTTATCGTGTAAGAGGGTTTTTTAATGGATTTTAATGTATTATTTCTTACGATAACAATATCGGTATTGATTATTTTGATGATTATGAACATGCTATTTTACATGTTATTGGTCTTAATACGGGGAATCAATGCCGGTGATATCGAAAGAAACAGCGGAAAAATTAAAAGTTCGCAGCTTAATAAACTCAGATGGGTGGAAGAGAACAAGACTTCGTATGAGAATCGGGCTTTGCTTGCAATATATTTTATTACTTTTATCAGCGGTGCCGTTATTGTACCCGTCAGTGCCAATTATTATTTTCAATATTTTGTTCCGATATTACAGAATTGGAGCCTGAAGCAGGACGTGCTCCCTTTCTTCTTTTATGCATTCGCATTGCTTATTTATATTGTTTTATTTCTTGTTTTTATTTTTGTCACAATGGCATTCGTAATATTAATTCCGAGGCGATTGTCCATAACGATGAACTTCAAGACCATCGCCGGTTTTATATCCTTTCTTATGTTTGCTTCTGCAGGACTTCGTCCCATTACATATTTTACGGATCTTTTGGCCAAGGGAATTCTTTCTGTTTTGGGTATCAAAAAGAGCTCCGAAGAAAACGATGTGACGGAAGAAGAGATTATTTCCATGGTAAATGAAGGCCATGAACAGGGCGTTCTCGAGGCCAGTGAAGCAGAAATGATTCATAATATCTTCGAATACGGAGACAAGGAAGCGCAGGATATTATGACCAAGAGAAATAATATCATTGCAATCGATGCAAATATGCCTTTTCAGGAAGCGGTTGACTTTATGATTCATGAAAACAACAGCCGTTTCCCGGTTTTTGAGGAAAACCTTGATAACATCATCGGTATAATCAATATTAAAGATGCCATTCGTTTTAAAACGGTCTCCAAGAAAGCCAAAGGCGTGGTGAAAAGTTATCCCGGAATCATCCGTAAAGCTGTTTTTGTTCCCGAAACCAAAAATATTGATGATTTATTCAAAGAAATGCAGTCAAAAAAGCTTCAAATGGTTATTGTTTCGGACGAATACGGACAGACAACCGGTCTGGTGGCCATGGAAGATATTCTGGAGGAGATTGTTGGTAATATTCTTGATGAATACGATGTAGAAGAAGAGTATATTGAAGAACGCTCAGATGATACCTATGAAATCGAAGGTCTGACCCCCTTGGAAGAGTTGGAAAATGAACTTAATATTTCTTTTGATTCGGATCATTTTGATACCTTGAACGGATTCATGATTTCCAGACTGGAACACATTCCCGCACCTGATGAGCGTTTCGAGTTGGATTTCAAAGGATATAAATTTGAGATTTTGGAAGTGGAAAATCGAATCATTAAAACAGTACTTGTAACAAAACACAAAAAATGATAAAATATGTAGATACGGATTTTAAATAAAAAGGAGATTGTTATGTCAGGACATTCAAAATTTGCAAATATTAAGCACAAGAAAGAAAAAAATGATGCAGCGAAAGGTAAGATTTTCACAATAATCGGTCGTGAAATCGCTGTTGCCGTGAAAGAAGGCGGCCCGGACCCTTCCAATAATTATAAACTTGCAACCATTATTGCAAAGGCAAAAGCAAACAACATGCCTAACGATACCATTGAACGTGGTATTAAGAAAGCTTCCGGCGAAGACGGAAACGTAACTTATGAAAGAGTTACTTATGAAGGATATGGTCCTAACGGTATTGCTATTATTGTTGAGGCACTTACAGATAACAAAAACCGTACTGCAGCCAACGTAAGAAGTGCTTTTACCAAAGGAAACGGAAGCATCGGAACCCAGGGCTGTGTATCTTTTATGTTCGATGAATTGGGTCAGATTATTATTGACAAGGAAGAATGTGAACTGGATGCAGACTCCTTGATGATGCTTGCTTTGGATATGGGTGCGGAAGATTTCAATGAAGAAGATGACTGCTATGAAATTTATACAGCTCCCGATGAGCAGGTTTTCTCTGCGGTTACCAAAGGATTAACTGACGAAGGCGTTGTACTTGCCAGCGCAGAAATCACCATGATTCCCCAGAATTATGTTTCACTGACAGATGAAACTGCAGTAAAGAATCTGCAGAAAACATTGGATTTGCTTGATGATGATGATGACGTACAGAATGTTTATACAAACTGGGAAGAGGAAGAATAATCCTGTAATCGGGGATATCAGTTCTGTCTCAATTATTAATTTGAAGGAGTGAAAAACATGAAGAGAGATACATTATGCGTTCAGGCCGGATGGAAGCCTGGAAAAGGAGAGGCAAGAGTTTTGCCCATTTATCAGAGTACCACGTTTAAATATGATACCTCTGATCAGATGGGAAGATTATTTGACCTGGAAGATTCGGGATATTTTTACACAAGACTTCAGAATCCTACAAATGATTTTGTCGCACAGAAGATTTGTGAATTAGAAGGCGGATACGCAGCAATGCTTACTTCCTCCGGACAGGCTGCCAACTTCTATGCGGTGTTCAATATTTGCGAAGCAGGAGACCATATGATTATTTCTTCGGCACTTTACGGCGGAACCTTTAATCTTCTTACTGCAACCACTAAAAAAATGGGAATTGAAACTACTGTAGTGGATCCTGAGATTTCTGCAGAAGATTTGCAGAAAGAGATTCGTCCGAACACCAAGCTTATTTTGGCCGAGTCTATCTCTAATCCTTCTTTGATTGTTTTAGACTTTGAGAAATTTGTTTCCGTTGCACATGCAAACGGAATCCCTGTGATTGTAGATAATACATTCCCCACACCGATCAATTGCCGTCCGTTTGAATATGGTGTGGATATTGTCACACATTCCACTACAAAATATATGGACGGACATGCAGTTGCTGTAGGTGGTGCAATTGTTGATTCCGGTAACTTTGACTGGATGGCTCATGCAGACAAGTTCCCCGGACTTTGCACACCGGATGAAACTTATCATGGCATTACCTATGCTGAGAAATTTGGCAAAGGAGCATATATCACCAAAGCAACAGCTCAGTTAATGAGAGATTTGGGCTCCATTCAGTCTCCTGAGAATGCATTTCTGTTGAATATCGGATTAGAAACACTCCATTTACGTATCCGCAGACATTGCGAAAATGCTGTTAAAGTTGCTGCATGGCTTAAAAACAACGACAAAATCGCATGGGTTAACTGTCCCGGCCTTGAAGGCGACCGTTACTACGAACGTGCGCAGAAATATATGCCTGACGGAACCTGTGGTGTTATTACATTTGGACTGAAAGGCGGAAGAGATGCCAGCATTCGTTTCATGGACAATCTTAAACTGGTTGCCATTGTTACACATGTTGCAGATGCACGTTCCTGCGTGCTTCACCCTGCAAGCCATACACATCGCCAGATGACAGACGAACAGCTTATTGCAGCAGGAATTGAACCTGATTTAATCCGTTTTTCAATTGGTATTGAGGATGCTGATGACATTATTGCTGATTTACAGCAGGCTTTGGACAAGTGCGAATAACAGAAAGGTAGAATAATTAGTGAATCGTTTGGCTATTGTGGTTCCTTGCTATAATGAGGAGGAAATGCTTGCTATTTCCTCCCATACATTACAGGAAGAACTGGAACGTCTTATTCAACTAAATAAAGTTTCTCCGGACAGCTTTGTTCTTTTTGTAGATGACGGAAGCAAGGACAAAACCTGGGAGTTGATTACTTCAGAGCATGATTCTAATCCAGGCATGATTTTTGGCTTGAAATTAGCAGGAAATGTCGGTCATCAGTATGCTTTGACAGCAGGATTACTGACTGCGGCACAATGCAGTGACGTGACAATTTCCATTGATGCTGATTTACAGGACGATATCGCTGTTTTTGAAGAGATGATCGATAAATATCTGTCCGGAACAGACATTGTTTACGGGGTGCGCAACAGTAGAAAAAAAGACACCTTTTTCAAACGTACCACTGCCCAGGGATTCTATCGAATTATGGAACTTATGGGGGTTAAAACGATATATAATCATGCGGATTTTCGTTTAATGTCCAAAAGAGCGGTATTACACTTTGGTGAGTTTAAGGAGAGTAATTTATACCTTCGCGGCATCATCCCCATGATTGGTTATCGGACAGATTCCGTTTATTACGAGCGAAAAGAGCGTCAGGCAGGCGTTTCAAAGTATCCGTTCAAGAAGATGCTGGCTTTGGCATTGGAAGGAATCACATCCTTTAGCATTAAACCAATCAGTATGATTACTGTTATGGGGTTGTGGATTGTATTTTTTAGTTTTTGTGCACTGGTTTATGTTTTGGTTTCCTATTTCTTTGGTTCTGTAGAACCCGGATGGGCTTCTTTAATGCTTTCCGTTTGGTTTTTGGGTGGCGTACAATTGGTGTCCGTCGGTCTGATTGGTCAGTACATCGGCAAAATTTATATGGAAGTAAAACATCGTCCGCGATATAATATCGAAACATTTTTATCGGATCAGTCTTCTGAAAAGATTGAATAATCCGAACGGATTATATATATTGGGTTTAAGCAAAAGACACGTAAAATTAAAGAGGATTAGCAAATGAATATTAAAAAAACATGGATTGGGTATATTATTTGGGGAATCTTTGGAATTGTTCTATTTGCGAATATTGGTATTTCCGGAGTGGCAATTGAAAGAGCGAGCGAGGGAACCGATTTTTTGGTTCCTGCATTCATCATGTTCGGCTCTGTCATTGGCGCTGCGGTGCTTATTATTGTTCTTTTTAAATTGTTTATGCAATTTTTGTATCCCAGAATCAATCATTCTGATTCTGTCGGGGAGTCATCGGAAAACTCCTTTGTTGAAATCATGTGTCTTGTTTTATGCATGTTTATTGTTTTATTAATTAAAGTGATTACCGTGATTTCAACCGGTGGAATTGTGGATGAATCGAATTCCTATTTTTTAAGAGCCTCTAACGGGCTTGACTTTTCTTATTTTTCAACTTTAGCAAACGGAATGGTTGTCTATGGCAAATTTATTTCAATGATTCTTTCTTTGTTTGGAGAGAAGGCCATGGCAATTTACATAGCACAAAGTGTGCTTCAGTTGATTTCTTCTGTATTGCTTTTCGTCGGTTTACGCACATACTTCGGAAAACTTGCCGGTTGGATAGGTTTTCTGATTATGTCATTTGCCCCCGGAAACTTTCTTAGTATCAAGGAAATTGATGCCGGATTTTTGTATGCATTTGTTATTTCCCTGTTTATTTTCGTATTGCTTTTTTTCGCCAAAGAACGTAAAAGTTATGCTTCATCACCTGTCCCTTGTTACATTGGGATGGTACTTTGCGGCATTCTTTGCGGATTCCTTTGCTATATGGATATTTCCGGATTTTTATTTGTGATTTTAGGTTCCGGCATTAGCTTGTTCTCAAGAGACAAAGATGAGGACGACAATGGTTCTGCCGTAAAGCCTGTTGTGCGTTTTGTTGTATTTTTGCTTACTTCAATCATTGCTTTTATTATAATTTTGTTTTTTGCAACAGATGACAGTGCCATCGGAACAGAGATGTTTTTAAACTATTTCAAGCAGTTAATAAGAATTGAAGGCCTGGATTTCAATTTGTTGTCGCCCAATGCCGGCAACTGGGATTGTTTGGCACTTTTAATCCCCGGATTAATTTGGTTAATTTCATATTTCAAAAGTGAAAATGATAATGCAACCGTATTTGCCATTGGCATAAGCGGATTGACTATATTGACATTTTTATCCATTAATGAATTTACTTATCAGCCTGCCGTAAATATCCTCTGGGCATGTCTTGCCTCTGTCGGTATTTACGAGCTTGTTCCGCTTGTAACAGCCAAAGAAGGTGTACAGGTACAGAAATTAAGTCGTGAAGAACGCAAAAGAGAACGGGAATGGAAACGTTCCGTGGCGGCCGGTGAAAAGAGTATTCGTTTAGATGCGGAAGCATTAAAACCGCAGGAATCCTTTGGTGGCGGGACATCTTCTTTTGATGGAAAGAAGAATTACGGAATCGGACGCAAAGCAGACGAAGAGGTGCTGGATGCTAATACAGCGTTAAATGTAGCACAGGAGACGCAACCAAAGGCAGAATCTAACGAAGTGGCGAAAGAACCTATCGAAAATATAGTTCCGTCGCCTGTTGCTACGCCGGTGAACAAACCAAGCAAACCGGTTGTGGTAGAAAGACCGCCTGTGGTAGATCATTCCACCAAACCGTTGCCTCCGTTACCCAAACCGGTTGAGAAAAAAGAGACTTCTAATTCGAATGAACCCCGAACAGATTCAACGGAAGGAAATAATTTCGGCATCGAAAAGAATTTACATGATAATGAAATCCTGCAAAATACGGTTGTAAAGAAAATGTCTCCGGCAAGACGTGGTTTCAGAACGCCTTCCAAGAGCACATTTTCACCGGAAGAATTGGAAAGAATTCGTTTGCATACCAACGGAGAATTTGCTTATCGTTCTCCGGATGAGAAGAAATTAGATCCGCAGAACCGTGTAAACGTTATCGATATTCCCGCGCCTGCTGTTTCAGAAACAAAAACAACGGCAGAAGTTGCGAAACCGGAAGTTTCTCTAACAGAACAGCTTTCCGAAAAGCCTGATACAAAAGAGAGAGAAGCAGTAGGTACAATTGAAAAGAATTTTCCGACAGAGCCTTTGGCGAAAGAGAATATTGACAGCAAACCTGCCGAGGAGGTTACATCGTTGCCGAATGCAGCGTTGCCTGTTCCGCCGGTTGTCCCTGTTCCTAACACACAGACAGAGACCGCAGATGTAAGGAAGCCTAAATTAATCAGAAATCCTTTGCCGGTTCCGAAGCCTCATGTTGCGAAAGAATTGAATTTTGATTATAATCCGACGCCTGCAGAGATGGATTTTGATCTTAAAGATTTATCCGGAAAAGATTATTTTGATATATAATTTAAAAACAGCACTCCGGTGCTGTTTTTTTAAAACAAGCACTCCGGTGCTGTTTTTTTATACCAACACTCCATTGGGAAAACCTGCCTTTTAAATGATATTGTATTGATATATTCCCTATGATTTCGGTGCATATTTACCGTATCATTTACAAATACTTATGCTAAAACAAAAAACATATAGAAAAGTATAAAAAGAGGGCATAAGCATGGAAAATAAAACAGATAAGGTCAAAGATATCAAGAAATCACATAATAACTTGGAAGTGATATACATTATCGGAGAAATCGAAGGGCATGACAGCCTTGGCAGTAATGTGAAATCTACCAAGTATGAAGAATTAATTCCCCGACTTGCCGCAATGGAAATTGATGAAGACATCGAAGGAATATTGATTATTCTGCATACAATGGGTGGTGATGTAGAAGCCGGACTTGCTATTGCAGAAATGATTGCTTCGTTAACAAAACCCACCGTTTCGTTAGTACTTGGCGGAAGCCATTCCATCGGGGTTCCCATTGCGGTAAGTGCAGATTATTCTTTTATTGTCGAATCAGCCACCATGGTAATTCATCCGGTCAGAATGAACGGTTTAGTAATTGGCTCAAGCCAGACCTTTACGTATTTTCGGCAAATGCAGGACCGCATTACTGATTTTGTTTGTAACCATTGTAAAATCAGCAAAAACAGATTTATGGAACTTATGTCCGAAACTGAGCAATTAACAAAGGATGTCGGAAGTATTCTGATCGGGGAACAGGCCGTAAAAGAAGGACTTATTTCAGAAATCGGAGGTATGAACAAGGCATACGAAAAACTTTTAAAAATGATAGAAAAAACTCAAGAACAAGTTAATGACAATTCTTCTCAAAAGTGATATAATTTCCTTTATGAGTATGATTAAAAACAAGGGGGTTGTAAGGAAATGGCGAATGCTTCGGGAAACCGTAAAGGAAGCAGTCAAAAAAGGAATACAACACGTTCCGGAAAACGTCCGGCGCAGAAGAAAAATGATTCTTCTGTCTCCTACATAGATGAAATTACGATTATTGTATGTTTTGCTCTTGTTATTTTTCTTTTTCTATGTACTATTGGTGTGATTGGAACGCGTGCAGGTGCAACAAATCTTAATTTTGGTGATTATGTACAGCACTTCATGTTGGGAATTTTGGGTTTTACCGCATATTTTGCTCCGTTAGTTGCTTTCTTCTTAATGATATTTGCCATGGCAAATAAGAATAATTTTATTGTATGGTGTAAAATTATTGCAATTATAGTTGTAGTGGCAATCATCGGCATTTTTGCTCATTTTATATGCTACAGCGATTTTTCCGTTTACGAAGGCAATACTGACTGGATAGCCGATTTTTACCAAAACCGCAAAGGCGGTGGTGTGATTTTTGGTGCACTTGCACTTTTCCTTAACTCTTTTATCGGTAAAATAGGCTCCGTATTCCTTCTGATTGTTCTTTTATTGATTTCTTTTGTTATAATAACCGGTAAGTCTTTTATTCGCGGCACCAAAAACTTAGGCCGCAAAGTTTATAAAGCTTCTAAAGATGGTCATGAACGATATTTGGAACGCCAGCGGGAAAGAGTGGCGGAGGAAGAGAACACCCCGGAGAAAAGAGTGGTTTCAAACGAGAAAAACACATCCCGCAAGTTACGAGGTGTTACCACGGATACATTATTGACGCCAATGCCGGAGAGCTCTTCCGAGACAAATAGTCCAAAGAAAAATGCACTTGCCGTCAAAGAAAGAAACGTAAATTCTTCTGTTGATGCAGTTGTAAACAGTGAAGTTTCCAAAGATAACGACGAGGTCCTTTCTCTTCAGCATGTTGAAATTGTCCCGCCACCTCCCCCGAAGGAGAAGAATGATATACATCGGGTTGTTCTGGATGAATTTGATGAGAAACAAATGGGACCCGAGGCCGGATTCTATGATTCAATGCCCGAAGATGAAGATTTTTTAAAACCGGTCAGAAGAGTCGATACTGCAAGCGGTTCCTCTAAGGATATAAGTGAAGTTTTTCTTCCCGAAGAAAACAAACCTATGAGTGTTTCAAATGTGGCTGAAACAATACCGGAAGTGATTCCTGCAAAAGAACCGGAGATTCCGGCAAAACCTTCGGATAAACCGGTGGCGCATCTTCGCTCAAGAGACAAATCCGGATTGTCGGAAACACTGACGGAGCCGGTAAAAAATATCAGGAATCCCAAATCGGACAAACCTTATCAGTTTCCGCCGGTAACATTATTAAAGAAACCTGCAGGCAGTAGCAATAAAGGCGGCACGGATGATATGGAACAGACCGCAAGACATCTTGAAGAAACACTGGAAACCTTTGGTGTTCGCGTCAAAGTAACGGAATACAGCAAAGGTCCGGCCGTTACCAGATATGAGCTTCAACCCGAGCAAGGTGTAAAGGTTAGCAAGATTCTTAGTCTTTCCGATGACATCAAATTAAACCTTGCTGCTGCGGATATCAGAATCGAAGCACCCATTCCCGGAAAGATGGCGGTAGGAATTGAAGTGCCTAACAAGACAAGCAGTGCCGTAGCATTCCGTGAACTGATTGAACAGCCCGAATTCAAGGCTTTCCCATCAAATCTCGCATTTGCAGTCGGTAAAGATATCAGCGGCAAACCGATTCTTGCAGATATTGCCAAGATGCCGCACGTGTTAATTGCAGGCGCAACCGGTTCCGGTAAATCCGTTTGTATTAACACCTTGATTATGAGTATCATCTACAAAGCGCATCCTGATGATGTCAAACTGATTATGATTGACCCTAAGGTTGTTGAGTTAAATGTATACAATGGCATTCCGCACCTGTTAATTCCGGTTGTGACCGACGTCAAAAAAGCAAGCGCTGCTTTATCCTGGGGGGTCGCGGAAATGACGGAGCGTTACAAGAAATTTGCGGACTCCGGCGTCAGAGACCTAAAAGGATATAACCAAAAGGTTGCCCAGGGACTGAAAGACGAAGCCGGAAACCCTGCTAAAAAAATGCCACAGATCGTTATTATCGTTGATGAGCTTGCGGATTTAATGATGGTTGCATCTAAGGAAGTAGAAGAGTCCATATGCCGACTCGCACAATTGGCAAGAGCCGCTGGAATTCATTTAATCATTGCCACACAGAGACCTTCGGTTGATGTTATCACCGGCTTGATTAAGGCTAATATGCCCAGTCGTATTGCTTTTAGCGTTGCCAGTGGTGTGGATTCAAGAACAATTCTTGATGCCAATGGTGCCGAGAAGCTATTGGGAAAAGGCGATATGCTGTTTTTCCCGCAAGGATATACCAAACCCACACGTGTTCAGGGCGCATTTGTTTCAGATGACGAGGTGTTAGATGTGGTTGACTTTATTAAGAATCAATCCATTGCCAACGATTACGGCAGCCGAATTGAAGAAGCAATTACCTCAAGTGTTTCCGCAGATGGCGGAACAATTGGTTCCGGTTCAGATGATGTTGATTCTTATTTTGGCGAAGCCGGAAGATTTGTCATCGAAAAAGAAAAAGGTTCTATCGGTATGCTGCAACGAGTTTTCAAAATCGGATTTAACCGAGCAGCCCGCATCATGGATCAGCTGGAAGCTGCAGGAGTAGTCGGACCTGAAGAAGGGACCAAACCCCGCAGAATTCTTATGACCTTGGCAGAATTCGAAGACTATTTACAGAATCACCAGTAACTTTATAATGAATAAACCTTAACGAGAGGAATGGAGAACTGCTATGAAAACAGATATTCAGATTGCACAGGAAGCAACGTTAAAACCCATAACCGAAATTGCCGAAGCCCTCGGAATTTCTTATGATGACTTAGAGCTTTACGGAAAATATAAGGCTAAGATTTCTGATGAATACTTGGCCAAAATCCAAAACAACGAAAACGGCAAACTTGTTTTGGTAACGGCAATTAACCCTACCCCTGCAGGCGAAGGCAAAACAACAACAACCGTAGGTTTGGGTGAGGCGTTCGGTAAACTGAATAAGAAAGCTGTTATTGCATTGCGTGAGCCTTCTTTAGGACCCTGTTTCGGGGTAAAAGGCGGTGCTGCCGGCGGAGGCTATGCACAGGTTGTTCCCATGGAGGATTTGAATCTTCATTTCACAGGTGATTTTCATGCAATAACCTCTGCGAATAATCTTTTGGCTGCAATGCTTGATAATCATATCCAGCAGGGTAACGAATTAAACATTGATACACGCCAGATTGTGTGGAAGAGATGCCTTGACATGAATGACAGAGCATTGAGAAATATAGTGATCGGCTTAGGCGCTAAATCCGATGGTTTTGTCAGAGAAGATCATTTTGTCATTACGGTTGCCTCAGAAATCATGGCAATCCTCTGTCTTGCTGAAGATATGACAGATTTAAAGAAGAGACTTTCTCAGATTGTTGTTGCGTATAACTATTCCGGCAAGCCTGTTACTGCCGGCAAATTAGATGCAGTCGGTGCCATGGCTGCATTGTTAAAGGATGCCATGAAACCCAATCTTATTCAAACGCTGGAACACACACCGGCAATTGTACACGGCGGTCCTTTTGCAAACATTGCACACGGTTGCAACAGTGTGAAGGCGACGAAAGCTGCTTTAAAAATGGCTGATTATGTTATTACGGAAGCCGGATTTGGGGCAGATCTCGGTGCCGAGAAATTCCTTGATATCAAGTGTCGCAAAGCGGGATTAAAACCCGATGCGATTGTTTTAGTTGCAACAATCCGCGCTTTGAAGTATAATGGTGGGGTTGCCAAAAGTGATTTGGCGACAGAAAACCTGGAAGCTTTGAAAAAAGGTATTGTCAATCTGGAGAAACATATTGAGAATTTACAAAAATACAAAGTTCCTGTAATTGTAACGCTTAATTCCTTTGTTACGGACAGTCAGGCGGAAACGGATTATGTTTGCAATCTTTGCCGTAACATGGGTTGTGAGTTTGCGCTTTCAAAAGTGTGGGAATTCGGTGGCGAAGGCGGAATCGAACTGGCCGAAACCGTACTGAAGGTTTTGGACACCAAAGAAAGCCATTTTGAACCCATTTATAAAGATGAACTTTCTTTAACTGCAAAGATTGAAACCATAGCCAAAGAAATTTACGGTGCAGACGGTGTCAATTATTCGGATGCAGCAAAGAAACAGTTGCAGAAATTAGAAGAATTAGGCTTTGGACATTTCCCTATTTGTGTGGCCAAAACCCAGTATTCACTTTCTGATAATCCCGTGTTACTTGGACGTCCCAAAGATTTTTGCATTGATGTGAGAGAAGCGTACGTTTCTGCAGGTGCTGAGTTCGTTGTAGTAATTACAGGTACTATTATGACCATGCCGGGTCTTCCCAAGAAACCGGCAGCCACGGTGATTGATGTTGATGATTCAGGTATGATTACAGGTTTATTTTAAAAAAGCGAGGTTTATATATGTACAAGATTATTGACGGAAAGATGATTTCCACACAAATCAAAGATGAATGCAGAGAACGTGTGGCAAAATACAAAGAAGAAGGTGTTGAAATCTGTCTCGCGGTGATTCAGGTAGGAAATGACCCGGCTTCAAGTGTATATGTTAACAACAAGAAGAAAGCATGCGAATATATTGGTATTCGTTCCCTTTCATATGAGTTACCGGAAGAAACAACCCAGGAAGAATTAATTGAATTAATCCAGAAGTTAAACGCAGATTCAACCGTAAACGGTATTTTGGTTCAGCTTCCCGTACCCAAACATATCGATGAAAATGTAATCATCAGCACAATCAGTCCGAAGAAGGATGTCGACGGATTCCATACCCAGAGTGTAGGTGCGTTATGTATCGGCACGCCCGGTTTTGTTTCCTGTACTCCTGCCGGTATTGTTGAGTTATTAAAGCGAAGCGATGTTGATATTACAGGAAAAGAGTGTGTTGTTATCGGCCGATCCAATATCGTGGGAAAACCCATGTCAATTCTTATGCTTCGAGAGAATGCAACCGTAACAATTGCACATTCCCGAACCAAAGATTTGAAAGAGGTTTGTAAGCGAGCTGACATTTTGATTGTTGCAATCGGCAAACCGGAAATGATTACCTCTGAGTATATTAAAGAAGGCGCCGTTGTAATTGATGTCGGAATTCATCGTCGTGAAAACAACAAACTTTGCGGAGATGTGCTTTTCGATGATGTTGCACCTCATTGCAGCGCCATCACACCTGTTCCGGGTGGTGTTGGCCCCATGACAATTGCAATGTTAATGAAGAATTGTGTGGATTCTGTTTCCTTATCGTAACGTAAACTTAATTTTGTCACTGATCAAGAACGGAGAATCTTATGAAGTGTCCGAATTGCGGCAAAGAACTGAAAGATGGAAAGCTTTTATGTGAGTTTTGTGGCGATGAAATTCACATTGTTCCAGATTTTGAGCCCGAAATAGAAAATAAAATTGAAGAAAGCTTATCGGATGTTGCCGAAGTAATGGAAAACGGCAACAAAAACGATTCAGAGGAAGACGAGGAAGAAATCACTACTTTTTTTACCAAAGAAATTCGCAAGAATGACTTATTAATTGATGAGTTTCCAAACGATGAAGAGTTTGATGATGTGGAAGACTCAGATTTGCCCGATGAAGATTTTTGGGATGTTGATGAAGTAATCAGCAAAGAAGGCTTCAAAAAATTCTTGAAGGCTTTCGGCGGAAAAGGTCTGTTTTTCAGAATTGTCATTCTTTTATTTGGTATTGTTCTTTTAAGCTGCATTATTTTGGGAACAATACGAGTGGTGGATTCCGTTCAGGCAAACTCATTCCATTATCAGTATTCGAAAGCGGAAGAGGCAGCCGCTGCAGGAAATTATACTCTGGCAGTTACTCATCTTGAAAAAGCATGCCTTTTAGACGAAGGTGATATAGATGCCAAATATCTCCTTTGTGACTATTATTGTCAATTAGGCCAGACTGATAATGCGATTTATACCCTTAAGAGTATGATTAGCGGAAATGCCCAGAGAGATATCATCACTTATCAGAAGATTTTTGATATTTATTCCAAAAACGGCAATATCTCAGAAATTAATCATATTCTGAATGAAACGGACAACGAAGAAATTCGTGAGCATTTTAAACAATATCTTGCGCTTGCGCCTGAATTCAGCAATGAAGAAGGCAGCTATGACGATGTTCTTCATTTGAAATTAACAGGGAATACTACCGGTAAAATTTATTATACTTTAGATGGATCCATGCCCGATTCTACAAGTATGGAATATACCTCTCCTATTTACCTGGAAAATGGTTTTTATACCGTTAAAGCCATTTTTGTAAATTCTTTTGGTTTAATGAGTGAGATTGTAACCAAGAAATACGAAATCAATGTGTTTGTACCCGATAACCCTGTTGTTCATCCGGGTTCCGGTTCCTTTAACAGTCCGGAAAATATTATTGTTGAAATACCCGAAGGTTGTGAGGTTTATTATACGACGGACGGGAAAGATCCCACCGTTGACAGTTCACAATATAACGGTCCGATTTGCATGCCGTTAGGAAATTCCAAGCTTCGTTTTATCGCGATAAACGAAGAGGGAATTACCAGCGAGATTGTAGAAGTGGGATATAGTCTTAAACTTCCCGAAACCCCGGTTAGTGCTGCGGCAGCTGCAAATATTGTTACAGAGTACCGGTATTCCCTTGGAGGAATGTCAAGCACAAACGGTGATTTGTCTACGATTTCCGGCAAGTTACTTTTCATGTGCGAAAGTGCGGTAAATATAAATAACGAGTTGTTTTTTGTAATATGCGAGTATTATGAGGACCCTTCGGTTGGAATCAGAACCAAGACAGGACTGGTTTACTGTGTTTCAATGAATGATCCTGATCGATTCGGAACATTGGAATTAGGGCCAAACGATACTTTTTATTGGGTTGATCATATCAGACAATAGCCCAGATCTATATCCATGAGGAGGATTTTGAAAAATGTACAAAATTTTAGAAGCAAAAGAATTGGCAGACAGCATTTATATGTTTGTTGTGAATGCGCCACGCTGTGCCGCTTCTTGTGAACCCGGACAGTTTGTCATTGTTCGCACCAAAGAAGATAGTGAGAGAATTCCTCTTACTGTCTGTGATTACGACAGAGTAGCAGGAACCGTTACCATTGTTGTACAGGTTATCGGTGCATCTACCTATGCGATGAAATCGCTGAAGGCCGGAGATTATTTTCATGATTTTGTCGGACCTTTGGGAAGACCTTCTGAATTTTTGGAAGAAGATATTGAGAGC
The DNA here is from genome assembly GCA_045595325.1 of Lachnospiraceae bacterium. Classification (GTDB taxonomy): domain Bacteria; phylum Bacillota; class Clostridia; order Lachnospirales; family Lachnospiraceae; genus UBA3766. The sequence continues at coordinate 29,965 of JAZOAG010000041.1, read as the reverse complement.
CTTAAATCCAAAAAAATTCTTTTTGTTGCCGGCGGTCTCGGTACGGCACCTGTTTATCCGCAGGTAAAGTGGTTACATAACCATGGTGTTTTGGCTGATGTAATTGTTGGGGCCAAAACAAAAGATATGCTTATTATGGAAGAGGAGATGAAGGCGGTTGCAGGAACACTATACATCACGACAGATGACGGTTCTTATCAGAGAAGCGGCATGGTCACAAAAGTGATTGAAGATTTATATGCAGAAGGCAAGAAATATGACGTTTGTGTTGCCATCGGGCCTATGATTATGATGAAATTCGTTTGTTTATTAACAAAGAAACTTGAATTACCAACCATCGTAAGTATGAATCCGATTATGGTTGACGGAACAGGTATGTGCGGAGCATGCAGATTGACCGTCGGAAACGAAGTGAAATTTGCCTGTGTAGACGGACCTGAATTTGACGGACATCTGGTGGATTTCAATGAAGCCATGAAACGTCAGCAGTTATATCGTACTGCAGAAGGCCGGGCATATCTGAAAGAGAAAGAAGGCGATACCCATCATGGAGGATGCGGACATTGCGGAGGTGACGAATAATGAATGTTTTAGAACGTGTGCCTGTAAGAGAACAGGATCCCTTGGTTCGTGCAACCAATTTTGAAGAAGTATGTTTTGGATATAACAAAGAAGAAGCAACCAAAGAGGCTGAGAGATGTTTGAATTGTAAAAATGCACTCTGTATCAAAGGTTGTCCCGTTTCCATTAATATTCCGGGCTTTATCAGCGAAGTAAAAGAAGGTAATTTTGAAAAAGCTTATCGTATTATTTCCGAATCCAGTTCACTTCCTGCAGTTTGCGGACGTGTATGTCCTCAGGAAAACCAGTGTGAAGGCAAGTGTGTTCGCGGTTTGAAAGGCGATGCAATTTCAATCGGTAAATTAGAGCGTTTTGTTGCTGATTATGCTTTTGAGAACGGCATCAAGCCTTCAGTTCCCGAAGCAAAAATCGCCAAGAAAGTTGCAGTAATCGGTTCCGGCCCTGCCGGTCTTACCTGTGCCGGCGACCTCGCCAAAATGGGTTATGATGTAACCGTATTCGAAGCTTTGCATGAACTCGGCGGTGTTTTGGTATACGGAATTCCCGAATTCCGTTTGCCAAAAGAACGAGTTGTAAAGAAAGAAATTGAAAACGTTAAAGCATTGGGTGTTAAATTCGAAAATAATGTTGTAGTTGGTAAATCCGTTACAATTGATGAATTAATGGAAAAGGAAGGATTTGAAGCTGTATTTATCGGTTCAGGCGCAGGCCTTCCCAAGTTTATGGGAATTCCCGGAGAAAATGCAAACGGTGTATTCTCTGCAAATGAATATCTAACCAGAAGTAACCTTATGAAAGCATATAACAAGGAATCCGACACTCCTATTATGATTGGCAAAAAAGTTGCGGTTGTCGGTGGTGGAAATGTAGCCATGGATGCTGCAAGAACCGCGCTTCGTCTGGGGTCCGAAGTACATGTTATTTATCGAAGAAGTGAAGCAGAACTTCCCGCACGTGTCGAAGAAGTTCATCATGCCAAAGAAGAAGGAATTATATTTAATTTATTAACCAATCCTGTGGAAATTCTTGCGGATGAATCCGGTTGGGTAAGCGGAATTAAATGTATCAAAATGGAACTCGGCGAGCCGGATGCTTCCGGAAGAAGAAGCCCTGTCGAAGTTCCCGGTAGTGAATTTGTCATTGATGTCGACGTTGTAATTATGTCTTTGGGAACATCTCCTAATCCCTTAATTTCTTCCACTACAAAAGGGTTAGAGATTAACAAACGCAAATGTATCGTAGCCGATGAAACAATCGGAAAGACCAGCAAGGAAGGCGTTTTTGCCGGTGGTGATGCGGTTACGGGTGCAGCAACCGTTATTTTGGCAATGGGTGCAGGCCGTGCCGGCGCCAAAGGAATTCATGAATATTTATCAACGAAATAAAAGGAGAGTGTCGTAATGCCCTGGTGTCCCAAATGTAAAACAGAATATAGAGACGGAATCGAAAAATGCAGTGATTGCGGTTCTGTACTGGTTGAATCACTGAAAGAATCCCCAGATACTGTTGACAAATCCAAAATGCTTAATTTTTTGTACGGACCGAAAGAACATGTGGATACGCTTTGTAAAGTTCTTCAAAAAGAAGGTCGTATGAAAGCACAGAGTGTTTACAACGAAAAGAAGGATTGTTATGAGCTTTATATTCTACCGGAAGATCAGGAGCGTGCGATACAGCTTGTAAATCGTTTCATGGAACAGGTAAATGCCGCAAACATGAAAAAAGCCGACTCCGAACAAAAACAGGAGTTAAAACAGCGCGTACCTGACAATCGTCAGTATCGTTCTACCAAAGAACGTGCTGCTGACCATAAGAGCAGTGCCGTTATTTTATTGATTATTGGCTTTATCGGTCTGATTGTTATTGCATTGCTTGCTACCGGTATTATTACCGGCAGACCTGTCAGCAGTATCGGTTCCATCGTTGCATATTCTGTTATGGGGGCATTCTTCCTGATTTTTGTAATCATGGGATTTTCTTCTGTAAAAAGTTATAAGCAGTTATCAAAGATTTCCGATAATGAAGATGACATCACCGGTAAATTGGACGAATTCTGCAAAAAGAATTTAACGGCAGAAATTATTAATTCCAAAACAGCACCTTTTATCCAGGAAGAATCTCAGGAATATTTTTATCGTGCGGAATATATGAGACAAACCATATTAAACGAATTCCCTGACATCAGTGTGAATTTTCTGGAAGAATATGTTGATGACAAATATGGTGAAATTTTTGAATAAACAAAGAGGTGCAGTTTGAATATCACGGTAATTTGTGTCGGAAAGATTAAAGAGGCCTTCTTTCGGGATGCCATTTCGGAATACAGTAAGCGTCTCGGAAGATATTGCAAATTAAAAATCATCGAAGTACCTGATGAAATGACTCCGCAGGATGTCTCGGAAAATGCTGAACGTATCATCAAAGAAAAAGAAGGCGAAAAAATCTTAAAAGCCATTCAGGATAATATGTTTGTTTATGCCTTGGCAATTGAAGGCAAATCAATGGATTCAGTAGCTTTTTCGGAAGAGATTAACCGCAAAGGAATCGAAGGACAGTCTAATATAGCTTTTGTAATCGGCGGATCCCTGGGGTTATCCGAACAGGTATATCAAAGAGCGGACAAACAAATCAGTTTCTCTAAGATGACCTTTCCGCACCAACTCATGCGTGTAATTTTACTGGAACAGATTTACAGAGGCTATCGGATTATGAATCACGAGCCGTACCATAAATAAATATTTTAAGCCATTGTAGAACCAATCCGCAAAACAGGAGGATGAGCCTATGAGAATGTATGACCTGATCATGAAGAAGAGAAACAATGAAGCTCTTAGTAAAGATGAGATTTCTTTTATGATTGACGGATATACCCATGGGATTATTCCTGATTATCAGATGTCGGCTTTTACGATGGCTGTTTATTTTAACGGAATGAATGCCGAGGAAACCCTGGCGCTGACATTAGCCATGGCAGAAAGCGGAGATATGCTTGATTTATCCGCTATCAAAGGCATCAAAGTCGACAAACACTCTACCGGAGGCGTAGGAGATAAAACTTCTTTGGCTTTGATCCCCATGGTGGCGGCATTGGGTGTATGTACCGCCAAAATGAGCGGTCGCGGCTTAGGGCATACCGGCGGAACCATTGATAAACTGGAATCTTTTCCGGGCTTTAGTACATCCATTTCTACGGAACAATTCATGAGACAGGTGAATGAAATCGGCATCGCCATTATGGGACAGACTGCAGACCTGGCTCCGGCAGATAAACTTTTATATGCACTTCGGGATGTAACGGCAACCGTAGATAATATGTCTCTGATTGCCAGTTCTATCATGAGCAAAAAACTCGCTGCCGGTGCAGACGCCATTGTTCTTGATGTTAAATGCGGAAGCGGTGCATTTATGAAGACAGAAGATGATGCCTATGCGCTTGCCAAGGAGATGACTGCCATCGGAAATGGTGCAGACCGCAAAACAATTGCCGTCATTTCTGATATGGACCAGCCGTTAGGATTTGCAGTAGGCAATTCTTTGGAGGTAAAAGAAGCAATTAACACTTTAAAAGGACAAGGACCTGCCGATTTTGAGGAACTTTGCTTAACCCTTGGCACATATATGGTTTTGGCCGCCAACAAAGCAGAGTCTGCAGAAGATGCCAGAGCGAAACTGAAAGAAGTAATTAAAAACGGCAAAGCACTGGATAAGCTTGCCGAGTTTGTCAAAGCGCAGGGAGGCGACCCTGCATATGTTTATGACCCTGACCTCTTACCTAAGGCTGCCTATATTGAAAATATCTGTTCCGACAAAGAAGGATATATCGAAAAAATAGCATGCGATGAAATCGGTATTTGTTCGCTGATTCTTGGCGGAGGCCGTGAAACAAAGGAAAGTGAAATTGATTTATCCGTTGGACTTGTTTTACAAAAAAAGAAAGGGGATTACGTAAAGAAAGGGGACATTCTGGCGATTATGCACGGAAATGATAAGAATAAGATGGAAATAGCCACAAATCGTTTTCTTGCCGCCTATACCATCGGCGAAAATAAACCCACCCCGACTCCTTTTATCAAAGATATCCTGCAATAGTTTTTGTTCTTGTTTGAAAGCAGGTTTCATAGAATAATAAAAACAAATGAATCCGGTTTATTGCATGAACAAAGAGCGTATCTATGAAATCAGAGAGCAGATTGGCTCGCAATTATCCTTGTCACAGGATGTTTGCAGCAATTCCTGTATCATAACCATTACAGGTACAATGGAAGTTCTTATTGAGAATTACAAAGGACTTTTGGAATATTCTTCCGAAAAGATTGTATTACAGGGGTTAAGAGAACGTATCAGTATATTAGGCAAAGAAATGACTATTCATACCTACAACAATGAGGATTGTTTGATTCAGGGACATATCACGGCTGTTTTTCCGGAAGACAACACAAAGGAGTAGAAATATGGAATCATTTTTTCGCTTCTTTAAAGGTTATCTTTTAATCCGAATCACAAAGCCCGGATTTGCCAGATTTTTAAATGCCTGCGTCAGAGAAGGGTTTGGTTTATGGAATATCAGGGAAGAACGTGATTACATTCTTTTTAATATCAGCCTGTCTGAATTTAAAAAGATTCAAAAATGCGTCAAAAAATCCAAGGTAAGGGTTACTATTATCAAAAGATACGGACTACCTTTTGCGTTAATAAGTCTTCGTAAAAATATTCTATTTTTTGTAGGGATAATCATTTGTCTGTTTCTTTTATACTACCAGAAAAGTCATTTGTGGACGCTTTCCGTAGAAGGAAATAAGCTGGTAACAACGGAAGAATTGGAAGACTGCATGGAATCTTACGGTTTTTATGCCGGAATTCTTCCTTCTGATTTTTCTCTCACCGGTGCGGAAGAGTTAATCAAAAGTTATTTCGAAGAAATCTCCTGGGTCAGTGTTTCCATAGAAGGAACAATGCTGCAAATTTGTGTGATTGAGAATGGCGGGGCTTCTTCCCATAACGAAACAGCAATTCACGAAATTCCAAGTTCTCTTTATGCAGCTTCCGGCGGAACAATTGAAAGAATCATGGTTACGAAAGGCTATACGACTTGCAGAGTGGGCGATGAAATTTCCGAAGGTGATTTATTAATTTCCGGAGAAATACCAATAACAAAAAACGACGGTACGGTAAGTTATAAATGGACATATGCCCAGGGCGACTACCTTTGCAGCGTTAAAGAGCCTTATTACGATGAAATCAACTGTCTGAAGACAATTCCTGCATATACAAACAAAAAAAGTATATATAGCCTTGTTTCAGCAGAGAATCTTGTATTCGGCAAGCTCTTTTACAACGGAAAGAAAAATGAGCAAATCGTTTTACGTGAATATATAGATTTAAATTTTCTTGGTTTATTTGATTTCGATATCTATGTTGTTAAGTCCACGCAACGAACATTTATTACAAACGAAAACAAAATGACAAAAGAAGAATACGGCAAGGAACTGCAGGATAGACTTTCTTCCAGATTACAGCAGTTAGAAGATAGCGGTGCCTCTGAGATCTCCCATAAAGTCACGCTAAGCTCAGACGGAAAAACTGCATGTTTATTCGGAGAAATTCAATATTTGGATTCTTCGGTAATCCGAAAAAATATAATCAAGGACCCGGGAGGGACAACTGAGAATGGGTATGGTACAACTGACAATGGAACTTTCCACTGAACATATGCAGAATATTTTCGGCGAAAGAGATTCCTATATTCGTAAAATTGAAGATGATTTAAACGTGACCATTGTAAACAGAGATGGTGTGATTAAAATATCCGGTGAAGAGTATAATGCCAAAAAGACGGTTAGACTATTATCAGAATTAACAGAATTATCCAAACGGGGTAATTCCATTTGTGAGCAAAATGTCAACTATGGCTTAACCATGTCAAAAGAAAATAAAGATAATATTCTTCTAAAAATGGATTCCGACTGCATTTGTCATACCGTGTCCGGGAAAGCGGTTAAACCTATGACCATGGGGCAGAAAGAATATGTGGATGCGATCCGAAACAACATGATTGTTTTTGGTCTCGGCCCTGCCGGTACCGGCAAAACATATCTTGCCATGGCTATGGCAATCACAGCCTTCAAAAACGAAGAAGTCAGCCGGATTATCCTGACCCGACCTGCCATAGAAGCCGGGGAAAAGTTAGGATTTTTGCCCGGAGATTTACAAAGCAAGATTGATCCTTATTTAAGACCTTTATATGATGCCCTCTATCAGATTATGGGAGCAGAATCTTTTGCCAAAAATTCTGAAAAAGGACTCATTGAAGTAGCTCCTTTGGCATATATGCGAGGCCGGACATTGGATAATGCATATATTATCCTTGACGAAGCTCAAAATACAACACCTGCACAGATGAAGATGTTTTTAACACGAATCGGTTTCGGCTCCAAAGTAGTGATTACCGGCGATTCTTCCCAGAAAGATTTGCCACAGGGGGCCCAATCAGGATTGGATGTGGCATCCAAAGTTCTTCGTAACATTGAAGGCATTGCATTCTGCAAACTTACCGGAAAAGACGTTGTAAGACATCCTCTGGTGCAAAAAATCGTCTGTGCCTATGACGAATACGAGAAAAAAGAATCATACAAAGAAAAAGCGAAGCAGATTCGCAAATCAAAAATCAAAAGGAATCATACAGAATCATGATTATTGTAAATTTTGAAAATCGCGTAAATGACAGACCGGATGAATTCTATACTTCACTGGTGGAAAAGGTTGCAGGACATATTCTTAAGGCAGAAGGATGTCCTTATCAGTGCGAAGTAAGTCTCATTCTTACAAATGACGGTGAAATTCGTGGAATCAATGAAGAATTCCGTCACAAAGATACTGCGACGGATGTTTTATCATTCCCAAACTATGCATTTGAATCGCCTGCAGACTTTACTGAACTTACGGAATACGAAGGAGATTTCGACTATTTTAATCCGGAAAATGAAGCTTTTTATTTAGGCGATATTATGATTAGCGAAGAAAAAGCACTTGATCAGGCAGAGGATTACGGTCATTCTTATGTGAGAGAAATTGCTTTTCTAATCGCTCACAGTGTGTTACACTTAATTGGATATGACCATATGTTGGAAGAGGATGCTGCGGTGATGGAACATAAGCAGAGTTCTTACCTTGAAGAACTTGGCATCACCAGAGAATTATAGATTTAAACATGTCTATAACGAACGGGGAATAAGTATGAGTGAAAAAACGAAAAAAGTACGAAACGGAATTATCATGCAGGGAAGTATTCTTGCAATTGCAGGATTAATTGCCCGTGCGATCGGTATTATTCGAAGAATTCCGCTTACAAATATTATAGGAGATGCCGGCAACGGCTATTATGCGGTGGCATATGAAGTTTATGCCATCATTCTTTTGTTGTCTTCATACAGCATGCCTTTGGCCGTATCTAAACTGGTTGCTGCAAGAGTCAGCAGAGGGCAATACAAAAATGCAGATAAAATTCTTAAGGGCTCTTTAATTTTTGCTTGTATTTCCGGCGGATTGGCTTGTTTACTTGTTTTGCTTTTTGCAGACTGGATTGCAGGAACGGTAATGGGGGAACCCATGAGTGCCATCGGCCTTCGTTTTCTTGCCCCCACACTATTTATCGTAGCAATTATGGGGGTTTTTCGCGGATACTTCCAGGGACTTGGTTCCATGACGCCCACAGCAATTTCACAGATTGTAGAACAAATTTTCCTTGTTGTTTTTTCTCTTTTATTTGCTGATATTTTCTTTCGCAGAGGAGACTCCTACGGAACCCTTATGTTAAGCGAACAATATGCACCGGCATGGGGAGCAGCGGGAGCTACCATTGGATGCGGAATCGGCGCACTTGCAGGATTGCTCCTTTTGGTCGGACTGTTTTTTATGGCAAACAAAAGCCGTAAAAGAAAAATAAATAAGGATTTAACGAAGGTATCCGAAAGTTATTTCGGTGTATACCGGGTTATTCTTTTAACAATTGTTCCGGTAATACTCAGTACGGTTGCGTATAATTTATGTGGGATATTGGATCAGGGAATTTATAACCACCACATGAACGGGTTAGGATTGGAAGACATAAAAACCATTCATTGGGGTGTTTACAGCGGGAAATATAAAGTTTTAATCAATTTACCGATTGCTTTGGCTTCTGCCATGAGCTCAGCGATTGTACCTTCTCTGACAGCAAACTTAAGTAACCATGACAATTCTGCAATCAGGGAAAAAATAGCTTCTGCAATCAGAGTAACCATGTTAATCAGTATCCCCTGTGCAGTAGGTCTTGCAGTGCTTGGCAAACCCATCGTTTCCATGCTTTGGAGCGATACGGATACTTTGGCGCCGCAAATGCTTGCAGTAGGTACACTTTGTATTGTTTTTTATGCGCTGTCCACTTTAGGAAACGGAATTCTTCAGGGAATCGGCAAAATGCATGTTCCTATTATCAATGCAATCATTGCCCTTGTCTTACATTTGGGCATATATTTTGTAATGCTGAAGGGAATGAAGTTGGATATCTTTGCCGTTATTTATGCAAACATTTTCTTCTCATTGATTATGTGCATATTAAATCATCTGGCGATTCATAGATATGTAGGCTATAAACAGGAATTAAAGAAAACATTCGTCCTTCCCGTTATTTGTTCCGTTGTTATGGGTGCAATCTGTTTCGGTATTTTTCATCTTTTTGCATTGTTTACACCGGAACACGTTGCCTGTATTATTGCAATCTGCGTAAGTATTGTGGTATATTTTGGTACCATGATTATATTTAAAGGTTGCTCCAAGGCGGATTTAATGGGTATTCCGTTGATTGGAAAGTTTTTGGCAAGAGTTTTACCTTAAAATGTATAAATTCCACCATAAAACAAATACTAATGCTAACAAAATTTTTAGGAGCTTTCATGAAACTGCTTGATGTCAGAATACTCCGGAATGAGGATTTGTATGGAACGCATTGGTAAGGTTTTTATGGTGATTCTACTTTGTATATTATGTTTTGTATCCGGTATCGGAAGTTTTTTCCTTTATCTTCCTTTCTCAGATTACGTGATTGTGCGAAATGATGTATATAACAAAACAAGCGATTTGACGGAGCCAAACAGCGGGTTTGCAAATCCGGTCACAATTGAAACTGCATTGCAGAAAGAGTCCGTTGATTTGAATACCCGCTATCGTATTATTAAAGTCAATGAGTATACAGGGGAAGAAACCATACTTTCCGAAACCATTCCGCAGGCATTAATCGGCGCAAACCGAGAACAAACGGAAGATTTTATTCAGGAATATGCAATTGCACCCACTCTCAAAGATAAAGAAGAAGGGTTTGTTTCTGCAAGCCTTTCCGAATTTTCTCCTACTGAGATTGTGATCGAAAAGCGCTATCGTCCGTTGGAAAAAGATGTTTTCTATCTAAAAGCTGAAGAAAATAATGTGGTTGTATATTGTTCGGATTTATCCACCGTATATTTATATACAAATATTTCCGTGGATTCCCTTCCGGAAGACACAAAAGAAGAATTAAAGGAAGGGAAAAAGATTACCTCAAGAGAAAAATTATATTCATTTTTAGAGTCTAATACGAGTTAGTAAAGATACCTGTAGTAAGATTTGGAAACGGAGTTTTTTATGTTTAAAAATATTTTAAACAGCAATCATAAAAGAGTCGCTATTATCGGCGCCGGTGCAGCCGGGCTGATGGCGGCTGTTTTTGCGTTAAAAGAGGGGTTTGATGTAACCGTATTTGAAAGAGGAGAGAAGGTTGGCAGGAAATTTGCTTTGACAGGAAACGGCAGATGTAATTTTACAAACCGAGATTTATCCCTTGTTCATTATAAAAATTCCATACTTGTACAAGCTGTTCTTTCCGCATATGATTGCGATGCACTTCTTGGCACCATGAAAGAGCTTGGCATCCTGTGGACCGAGGAGAGAGGCGGATATTTCTATCCCGTAAATGGCAAAGCCTTCGCTGTGGTTGAAACCTTTGTATCTGCCATTATAACTGCAGGAGGACAAATTAAAACCGGATGTCTGATACACGAGATTACATCAACAGAAGATTCCCGCTTTGAAATCAAAGGAAAAGAACAGGGAAGTCTCGGTTTTTTTGATATCGTAATTCTGGCATGTGGCGGTAAAGCTGCGCCCAAAACCGGAAGTGACGGATTCGGATTCCGTTTGGCCCGCAGTTTCGGTCACAAAGTCAGCAATACATATCCTGTTTTGGTGCAACTATGCTCGAATGATAAATTATGCGCCTCCTGCAACGGAGTTCGTATAAAAGCCAAAGCGGTAGCCTGTATTGACGGTGTATCTTACAAAGAAGAATCCGGAGAGCTTCAGATTACTGATTATGGTCTGTCCGGAATCATCACATTCCAGTTAAGCCGCGTGTTATGCAAGCCTTTAGAAAATGGGAATACCTGTGAAATTATACTGGATTTTTTGCCGGATTACACCATGGAAGAAATGAAAGAACTCCTTAAACAAAATCTTTTTCTCTCCTGCGAAAGTAAGATTATTGACGTTTTGCAGGGTTATTCCAATCGAAAAATCATTGACTATATTTTAAAAAAGAAACGAATTTCACCCGAGCAAAAAGTGTCTGCATCAGACACAGTGATGATTCTTGATCTCATTCAGACATTAAAGCACTATTCGGTTCGCTTATGCGGGCACAAAGGGTATGAAAATGCACAAGCAACACAGGGTGGTGTCATTCTTGATGAGGTAACGGAGTATTTGGAATCAAGATTTATCAAAAATCTTTATTTTGCCGGAGAAATGCTGGATGTAGACGGAGATTGCGGCGGATATAACCTGCACTGGGCATTCGCTTCTGCCGCCAGAGTTGTAAATGCAATAAAGAAGGAGGATGTTATATGATTCAGATTGATCAGAAAAAAATATCCCCCGGAAAAGAATCAGAATTATTACAAATCATTGCACAGGATTTACGGATCAAACCTGAGCAGATTAAGGATTTAACTATTCTCAAAAAATCCGTTGATGCAAGAAAAAAACCTGACGTTTTTTACAGATACAGTATTCTTTTATCCCTGGATGAGCCCATAGAGAAAAAAATACTGCGTAAAAACAAAACTGTAAAAGAAGCCGAAAAACCGGTTTCCTATGAAATATGCCGTCTGACGCAGAAAAGCACAGAAAATCCTCCCGTCATCGTAGGAATGGGGCCGGCAGGACTTTTTTGCGCTTATGTGCTTGCCAAAGCAGGATTAAAACCCATCATCATAGAACGTGGGGAACCTGTAGGAGAGAGGATGCAAAAGGTAGATGAATTCTGGAAAAGCGGAAAATTGAACGCAGAATCAAACGTTCAATTCGGAGAAGGCGGTGCCGGAACTTTTTCTGACGGCAAATTAAATACCGGCGTCAAGGACAAATTTGGAAGAAAACGTTTTGTTTTAGAAACATTTGTAAAACACGGGGCGGCAGAAGCAATTCTTTACGACGCCAAACCCCATATCGGAACAGATGTCCTTTGTAAAGTCATCGCAAACATGCGCGCGGAACTTAAGTCTTTGGGTGCAACAATACTGTTTCATCATCGCTTTGAACATGTGATTATGGATGCAAACGGCTATATTTCCGGATTAAAAGTAACGAATCTTACTACTGACGAAGAAGTAAATATAGCTGCATCACGTGTAGTTTTGGCAATCGGTCACAGTGCCAGAGACACTTTCTTCAATCTTCTTACCGACGGAATCGTAATGGAGCAGAAGTCATTTGCGGTAGGTCTTCGTGTGATTCACGAACAGAATTATATCAATCAGGAACAATATGGTGCCGATTATCGAAACAGATATAACAATACACTTCCTCCATCACCCTATAAAGTAGTAATGAATACGCCCGAAGGACGAGGCGTGTATTCCTTTTGTATGTGTCCGGGAGGATATGTTGTAAATGCTTCATCCGTCCCCGGCAAATTATGTGTAAACGGCATGAGTTATGCCAACAGAGGCGGCAAATATGCCAACAGCGCCATTGTGGTTTCGGTTTCCGCAAAAGATTTTGAAGGAGATGATCCTTTGGCAGGCGTTCGCTTTCAGGAAAAATTAGAACGTTCGGCTTATCAATTGGGAAAAGGCAAAATCCCCGTTGAATTTTACGAGGATTTTCGAAATGCCACCGAAACAGAAGATGAATATGCGTTACCGGAGGGAATTAAGGGTCAAAGTGTTTACGCACCTCTCCATACTCTTTTTTCAAAAGATATTTATCGTGCTTTCATAGACGGGATGGAGCGCTTCAATCAGCAAATGAAAGGTTTTAGTGATCAAAATCCCCTTTTATGCGGTGTGGAAAGCCGTACATCATCACCGGTCAAAATGCCAAGGGAGGAAAGCATGCATGCATTATCCCATCCGGGACTCTACCCATGCGGGGAAGGCGCCGGATATGCAGGCGGAATCATGTCGGCTGCAATGGACGGAATGAAGGTGGCAGAAGCAATTCTAAAGGAAATGTAACCATGCAAAAGAATCAAATTTAATAGACATAAATTGAGTTTTGCAGTATAATATTATGAATTCTTTTTTCAAAACATATAAATCATAGGACTAAAATGAGGGATGTTGTTTCAAATATCCCTTGTTATTATTCCCGGAAAGAGGCAAAAATGAGTAATTTACGTGAAAAAATTAAAGATAAAAAAAGAGTAGTGGTTAAAATCGGATCCTCCTCTCTTCAGCATCCCGAAACAGGAGACTTGGATTATACAAAAATGGAAGTACTTGTTCGCGAACTCTGTGACATGCAAAACAGCGGAAAAGAAGTAGTACTTGTTACCAGCGGTGCCATTCCGGTAGGAAAAAAAGCCGTACATATCAAAGAAGATATTAAACAGAATATCTCCTTGAAGCAGGCGTGCGCAGCCATCGGACAGGCACGACTGATGATGGTATATCAAAAAATGTTTGCAGAGTACAATCAGGTTGCAGCACAGGTTCTTTTGACCAAATACACCATTACAAATGAAGTCAGTTTAAACAATGCACAAAACACCTTCCGTGAATTATTATCCCTTGGTGTTATCCCCATTGTAAACGAAAATGACACCATCTCAACTTACGAAATCAAATTTGGCGATAACGATACTTTGTCGGCAATCGTTGCTGCGTTGGTAGGTGCAGATTTATTGATTCTGCTGTCTGATGTGGACGGTTTGTATACAGATAACCCAAGAACCAACCCGGATGCCAAATTTATTGATGTTGTGGAAGAAATCACAGACGATATTTTCGAAATGGGCAAGAAGGCAACCGGAAGCAATGTCGGAACCGGCGGAATGAACACAAAGCTGACAGCGGCAAAAATTGCCACCAATGCCGGTGCAGATATGATTATTTGCAACAGCTCTGACATTCACATTTTACATCGAATTATGGACGGCAGAGATTTCGGAACATTATTCACCGCCAATAAGAATGATGAATTTTTCCTGCCGGCATTTTTAGAACAGTTAAATGAAGGAGAGTTATAAACTATGGCAGATATGACAATGGATGAGCGTATTGCCCGCATCAATGCCTTGTACCATAAATCACAGGCAGAGGGGTTGACCGAGGAAGAGAAAGAGGAACAAAAGAAACTTCGCGCAGAATATGTCGCAAGCGTTCGTGCGGGTTTACGCGGACAGCTTAATAATATTGATATCAAAGAAAAAGACGGTTCCATAACAAATCTTGGTGAGAAATATGGAAATAAGCAGTGACAAAATGCAGTTAAGACTGCAGGCGAAGGAATTTCGCAAAAGCTTAAGCAGTGCACAGATTGACGCCCGCTCTCTTGAGATTTTCAAAACTCTAAGAAGCGTAAATGCCTTCAACAATGCCGATGCAGTCCTCTTTTATGCCCCGTTAAAAGGGGAAATTAATACTTTTTTATTAATGAAAGATCTACTTCTTCAGAACCGAAATATCTATCTTCCCATCACAGCGGATGAGGATATGAATTTTTATAAGATAAATGACTTATCCGTATTGAAAGAAGGAGATTTTCATGTGTTAATCCCACCCGCTTTAGAAGAAAAGAGATGGAAGGCACAAACGGGCGAAAACATTTGCATGATTGTACCGGGTCTGATGTTTGACAAAAAAGGGAACAGACTTGGTTACGGCAAAGGTTTTTATGATAGGTTTATTGCCAAAACAGAAGAGAGATGTAACTTAATCACCATAGCATTATCTTATGAAGAAATGGTGAAAGACAGCATCCCATCGGAAGATACGGACAAACCCATTGATATAATTATTACCGAAACAACTTGTTTTACAACGAAATGAAAGGAAAGTTAATTATGTATCTTGAAGAATTAGGCAAAAAAGCAGCAGTTGCCAAATATGAAGTACAACTTCTTAGCACGGAAGCCAAAAACAAAGCACTTAAAAATGTAGCAATGGAACTGATTGCTAATACAGATGCTATTTTAGAGGCAAACGCAATAGATATCAAAAACGGCGAGGAAAACAATATGCACATCGGTCTTTTAGACCGTCTGCGCCTCACTCCCGACCGTATCAAATCTATGGCGGAAGGAATAGAGCAAATCATTGATTTGGAAGATCCCATAGGAGAAGTATTAGAAAATACAACACGTCCCAACGGAATGGCCATTCAAAAAGTGCGTGTTCCCATGGGTGTAATCGGCATTATTTATGAATCCAGGCCCAACGTAACCGCAGATGCATTTGCGCTTTGCTTTAAAACAGGAAATGCAGTCATTTTAAAAGGCGGAAAGGATGCCATTCATTCCAACAAGGCAATTACTGACACCATTCGCCTCGCACTTGCCAAATCAGGCATTAATGAAGATGCAATCCTTTTGATTGAGAAGACGGACAGAGAAACAACCAAAGCGTTCATGCAATTAAATGACTATATAGATGTTCTGATTCCCCGTGGCGGAGCAGGCTTAATCAAAGCTGTTGTTGAAAACAGTACCATTCCCGTAATCGAAACCGGAACCGGAAACTGCCATGTTTTTGTTGATGAAACAGCTGATTTTGAGAAAGCCCTCAACATTATTTTCAATGCAAAGACACAGAGAATCGGCGTATGCAATGCTTGCGAATCACTGGTGATTCACGAAAAAATAAAAGATGCTTTTCTTCCTCTTTTAGCGGAGAAACTCTCACCTGCCAATGTTGAACTTCGCTGTGATGAAGCTTCGCTAAAGGTTTTACCCAAAGCAACTGCCGCAACAGCAGAAGATTTCTATCGTGAATATCTGGATTATATCCTTTCCGTCAAAGTGGTTTCTGATGTAACGGAAGCAATCGCGCACATCAACGAACACAATACCGGACATTCAGATTGTATTGTTTCCGCAGACGAAACCAATATTGATACGTTCTTAAAGGGCGTAGATTCCGCCTGTGTATATGCCAATGTATCCACCCGCTTTACCGACGGCTTTGAGTTTGGTTTCGGTGCAGAAATCGGAATCAGCACCCAGAAGTTGCACGCAAGAGGACCTATGGGATTAAAAGAACTGACATCCTACAAATATCTGATTAAGGGAAACGGTCAGATTCGCTAATGCTTTATCACCAAAAAAGAATTTAAGATGGGATTTATTATGTATTCAAAGTTAGATATCGCAAAAATCGGAGCCGGTTTATCGGATCTTGAAGAACTAGAAATGCAAAAAACAAATATTGAAAAGCTGAAGGATTTGGTGTCCAAACAGAGTGTGACAAAAGGCAGTCCTTTAACCTGTCATGTGGAAACATTCGGTTGTCAGATGAATGCCAGAGACAGCGAAAAGCTTCTCGGGATTCTCATTGAAGCAGGATATGAGCCAATCGAAACAGAAGATGCCGATCTGGTGGTATATAATACCTGTACCGTGCGAGATAATGCAAACCAGAAAGTTTATGGACGTTTGGGTGTTTTAAACGGAAAAAAACGGAAAAATCCTTTTATGAAGATTGTTTTGTGCGGTTGCATGACGCAGGAACCGTCCGCAGTCAAAAAAATAAAAACCAGCTATCCGTTTGTTGATTTGTTGTTTGGTACCCATAACATCTTTACCTTTCCCGAGCTGCTATGCAGAATGCTGACAGAAGAAAAGCGGATTGTGGAACTCTGGGAGGATACATCGCAAATTGTAGAGGCACTTCCCATCCATCGCAAATATCCTTATAAATCCGGCATCAACATTATGTTTGGATGCAATAATTTCTGTACCTATTGCATCGTACCTTATGTAAGGGGACGAGAAAGAAGCCGTGCACCGGAGGAGATTATTGAAGAAATCAAAAGACTGGTGGCAGACGGAGTTATCGAGGTCATGCTCCTTGGTCAGAATGTTAATTCCTACGGAAAGAACTTAGACAATTCTATTTCTTTTGCAGAGTTATTACAAAGAGTAGAAGAAATAGATGGTTTAAAACGAATTCGTTTTATGACTTCTCATCCGAAGGATTTATCGGATGAGTTGATTGAAGTAATAAAACATTCCAAGAAGATTTGCAGACATTTACATCTTCCCCTGCAATCAGGAAGTACAAGAATTTTAAAAGCAATGAACCGAAAATACACAAAAGAACAATATTTGGAACTTGCTTTCAAAATACGTCGGGAAATCCCCGACATCGCCATTACAACCGACATTATTGTTGGTTTTCCGGGCGAAACCAAAGAAGACATCGATGAAACCCTGGATGTCATTCGTAAAGTAAAATACGACAATGCTTTTACATTCCAGTACTCGAAACGTACCGGTACACCTGCTGCGGCAATGGATAACCAGTGCAGTCCCGAGTTTGTAAGAGAACAGTTCGACAGGGTTTTAAGTGAGGTACAGCTTAATGCAAAAAACCAGGTGGCATTATTGGAGGGAAAAATTATGGATGCCTTGGTGGAAGAAGTAAACGAGCACGACAGTACTTTAATGACAGGACGTTTATCAAACAATACGATAGTACATTTTCCGGGTGATGAAAGCCTAATCGGAAAAATAGTGCCCGTAAAGCTTAGCGCTTGCAAGGGATTCTATTATATAGGAGAGCTTGTTTAACATGGAAAAATTAAAACCAAAGTTGTTTTCTGTCATGAAAACATATTCAAAAGAACAGTTTATCAAAGATGTAATTTCAGGTATTGTGGTAGCAATTGTTGCCCTTCCCCTGTCTATCGCGTTAGCGATTGCTTCCGGTGTCGGACCTGAACAAGGTATCTATACGGCCATTATTGCAGGATTCTTAATATCCTTCTTTGGCGGTAGCCGTGTTCAGATTGCCGGACCTACTGCAGCCTTTGCAACCATCGTTGCCGGAATCGCATTGCAGGAAAACGGTATGTCCAAGCTATTCTGGGCAACCATAATTGCAGGTGTGATTCTGATTTTAATGGGATTTCTTAAGTTCGGAAGTCTTATTAAGTTTATTCCTTACACCATTACCACCGGATTCACTGCGGGCATTGCCGTAACCATTGCCGTAGGACAGTTAAAAGACTTTTTTGGCCTTACATATCCGGAAGGAATGGTTTTGATTGAAACAATAGAAAAAGCAGAAGCTGTCATAAAACATTTTGTTACTTTTAACTGGCAGGCCTTTCTGGTCGGTGTTCTTTGTCTTGCAATTCTTATTGTTTGGCCTATCCTCTGGAACAAATTAGCAGTTGCCACAGAAAAATCAGGCAAAGCAGTTAAGGCAATCGTTAAAGTGTTTGCCAGCATTCCCGGTTCATTGATTGCCGTTGTAGCAGGAGTACTAATGGTTAAATTAGGTGGTATGAATGTCAAAACCATCGGTGATTTATATACAATCTCCAATGATCTGCCCAAATTTACCATGCCTGTTTTTGACCTTGAACTAATCAAAGGTATTATTCCGGACGCATTTACCATTGCAATTCTTGCCGGTATTGAGTCCCTTTTATCGTGTGTCGTTGCAGACAGTATGGTTAACTCCAAACACCGTTCCAATATGGAACTTGTAGCCCAAGGTATCGGAAATATCGGTTCGGCAATGTTTGGCGGAATCCCTGCTACGGGAGCAATTGCCCGTACTGCGGCGAATGTGAAAAGCGGCGGACGTACCCCCATTGCCGGTATGGTTCACGCCATTGTGCTTTTATTGATTCTTGTGGTATTAATGCCGTATGCAAGCTGGATTCCCATGCCTACCATAGCAGCAATTCTGATTCAGGTAGCTTATAATATGTCAGGCTGGAGAGAAATCGTAACATTACTTAAATCATCACCTAAGAGCGATATTCTGGTATTGCTTGTAACCTTCTTCCTGACCGTAATCTTTGATTTGGTTATTGCAATTGAAGTCGGTATGGTTCTTGCCGCAATTCTTTTTATGAAGAGAATGAGCGATGTAACGGACGTGCAATCCTGGAAGTATATAGATGAAGAAAATGACACGGATCACATTGATCTAAAAGTGGTTCCCGCCAATACAAGAGTTTACGAATTAAGCGGACCTCTGTTCTTCGGTGTTGCCGATAAAATCATGAATATTTCCGTAGACAATGCACACAATTGTCTTGTTCTTCGAATGAGAAGTGTAAATGCAATTGACGCCACCGCAATGAGAAACTTAGACAAAATCCGTCATGCATGCCGCAAAAAAGGCATTCATTTGATTTTATCCCATGTAAATGAACAGCCTTTAAATGTCATGAAGAAATCCGGCTTTTTTGACAAAGTCGGCGCCGAAAACTTCTGTCCGCATATTGATGATGCGTTAAAGAGAGCAGAAAGCCTGGCTGAAAAATAAATAGACGGAGAAAATTCCAAGAAACAGGAGAGAAGACACATGGCTGAAATGACACCCATGATGCAAAAATATATGGAAACCAAACAGGAATACCCTGATTGTATTCTTTTTTATCGTTTGGGCGACTTCTATGAGATGTTCTTTGAAGATGCCATTACGGCATCCAAAGAACTGGAAATCACACTGACCGGTAAGAGTTGTGGTTTGGAAGAGCGTGCACCTATGTGCGGCGTTCCTTTTCATGCAGTTGACGGCTATTTAAACAAACTGGTGTCAAAAGGCTATAAGGTTGCCATTTGCGAGCAGGTAGAGGATCCGAAACTCGCCAAAGGTCTTGTAAAGAGAGAGGTAACAAGAATTGTTACTCCCGGAACAAACCTGAATATTCAGGCTTTGGAGGAGAGCAAAAACAATTTCCTTATGTGTATTGCATATTTTACCAACAACATCGGAATTTCCATAGCCGACGTTACCACAGGAGATTTCTTTCTTGCCGAAGTTGCAGATTTAAAACGTTTGTTTGACGAAATTTGCAAATATAATCCAACAGAGATTATTTGTAATGAAGCATTTCAGGTAAGTGGTTTTGATGTAGAAGATTTGAAGGGAAGATTGGGGGCCTGTGTTTACACACTGGATAATCATTATTTCGATGAAACAACAACAAGAAAATGCCTGCAAAAGCATTTTAAGGTAAGTTCCCTCATCGGAATGGGGATAGAAGATTTCCCTTCCGGCATTGTGGCTGCAGGGGCACTTATGACTTATTTGCAGAATACCCAGAAAACATCGTTGTCTCATTTTACCCACCTTTACCCTTATGCAACAGGAAAATATATGTTACTGGATTCTTCCACAAGAAGAAATTTAGAATTAACGGAAACACTGCGGGAAAAACAAAAGCGAGGTTCTCTTTTATGGGTTTTGGATAAGACCAAAACAGCCATGGGTGCAAGAACGCTTCGTCATTTTATTGAACAACCGCTTTTATATAAAAGTGATATCGAATACCGCCAGAATGCGGTAGAGGCATTCTTTAAAGACAGCATATCAAGAGACGAATTAAGAGAATATCTGAATCAGATTTATGACTTAGAGAGACTTCTTTGTAAGGTAAGCTATCAGTCTGTAAATCCTCGTGATATGATTGCATTTCGCAATTCCCTGGAGATGTTGCCCCATATCAAAGTAGTATTAGAACCCTTTGAAACAGCACAGATTGTTGAATTAAGAGAAGAAATCGACGACTTGAAAGATGTATATCGCATGATTGCTGATGCAATTCTGGAAGAACCCCCTTTGCAGACCAAAGAGGGCGGAATCATAAAAGAAGGATACCATCCTGATATAGATTATTTACGCAATGCCAAAACAGAAGGAAAAACCTGGCTGATTGAGTTAGAAAATACCGAACGGGAACGTACTGGTATTAAAAATTTGCGCATTAAATTCAACAAAGTTTTCGGTTATTACCTTGAAGTTACCAATTCTTACCAGAATCTGGTTCCGGATGATTACATCCGCAAACAGACTTTGACCAATGCGGAGCGTTATACGACGCCCCGTTTGAAGGAGCTGGAAGATACCATTCTGAATGCAGAAGATAAACTTAATAATTTGGAATACGAAGAATTCTGCAAAATCAGAGAATATATTGCGTCGCAGTTAGAGCGTATCCAGCGCACCGCCAAGGCAGTGGCGACTCTGGATGCCCTTTGTTCCATGGCTTACGTGGCAGAACAGAACCACTATGTGAAACCCTCTTTAAACGAAAAAGGGATTATTGACATTAAAGATGGTCGTCATCCGGTTGTTGAAAAAATGATTCAACATGATATGTTTATCCCAAACGATACCTTTTTAGATAACAATAATCATTGTATTTCTGTTATCACAGGTCCGAACATGGCCGGCAAATCAACATATATGAGACAGACCGCCTTAATTGTCCTGATGGCACAGATTGGCTCTTTTGTCCCTGCCGGAAGCGCTAAAATCGGTGTTGTAGACAGAATTTTTACACGTGTCGGCGCATCCGATGACCTTGCGAGTGGACAAAGTACTTTTATGATTGAAATGAATGAAGTATCCAATATTCTGCGGAATGCAACCAGCAAAAGCCTCCTAATTCTCGATGAAATCGGTCGCGGCACCTCAACCTTTGACGGTTTAAGTATCGCATGGGCTGTCATTGAACACATCAGTAACCGTAAATTACTTGGTGCCAAGACTTTGTTTGCAACGCATTACCACGAACTGACTGAATTGGAAGGTAAGATGGGTAATGTAAACAATTATTGCATCGCAGTCAAAGAAAAAGGAGATGACATTGTTTTTCTTCGTAAAATCGTAAAAGGCGGTGCCGATAAGAGCTATGGAATTCAGGTAGCAAAGCTTGCCGGTGTTCCCGATATGGTCATTGACCGTGCCAAAGAAATTGTGGAACAGTTAACGGATAATGATATTACGGAAAAAGTGCAGTACATTTCAACAAACACAAACAAAACAGAACGTAAAGCAGCCGTGAAAAAATATGATGAAGTTGATCTTGCCCAATTTTCATTATTTGATACCGTTACAGATGAAGATGTTCTAACAGAATTAAAGGAAATTGACATTACCACTTTAACCCCCTTAGATGCCATGAATACGTTGTATCGTTTGCAGAATAAGTTAAAAAACAGATGGTAAGTTTGTCATATTGTTTCGTAAATACAATGTTTTTATTTCAAAAAGTAATAAAATATTACAAGTTTTGGAAGGAATCCGGCGTGATTTATCATGTGTATGATGGTCGTCAGCCCGATGGTTGATAACGTTTCCGATTTACCGTAAGGAGTCTATGATATCGAATGGTGCATGGCGAAATAGAAAGCAAAATTTGAAGTTGATGGAGGTGAAAAGTGGCTAATAAGAAAAAGAAAAAAATAAAGATAATCACGATTGCAATTTCTTTAATAAGTATATTATCAATAGTATGTGTGCTTATATATCCAAGTGTGTATGAATATCAGTGCAAAACACGACATTTTGATGATTTTGAAAAACGGATTACGAATGATATCCTGGAGAGTAATATTGTAATTGTAAAATATGAGGAAATGGTAAATGACAATGTCACAAGTTATTCTTATAGTGTTGGTGCAAGTGGAGTTATATTTGATTCAGAGAATGATACATATTATGTATTAACTGCATATCATGTTGTGCAAGATTTTGAAAATGCAAATTATATAGTAATACCATATGATTCTCCTACGTATTCAGAATACTGCAAAGATAGCGAAATGTATATTCCAAATAGACTATACTATGAACAATTTGAAAAAGCACAGATAGTTTGTGTGGATAAAGAATATGATTTAGCAGTGATTTCATTTAAATCAGAGCAAGTATTGACTACACTTTCAATATGCAACAATAATCCGCAATATAATGAAAAAATTATGGTCATCAGTAATCCTGAGGGAGAACGATTTGTTTGTTCTTATGGAACAATACTCTCAAGAAACTATGATATGTTTAAGAGTGATGACAAGTTACCATCTACAAACACATTTAAACACAGTGCGTATATAAGTAATGGAAGTAGTGGAAGCGCAGTGTTGAATCAGCAAATGGAAATAGTTGGGATAAATATAGGGGGTGGTGTCGATTTTATGAATAGATTTAGGTGCGGTGCGATGGTTCCTTGCGAATTAATTTGTGAATTTCTTAAGGAAAATTATTTTAGTATTAAGTCAAATTCAAATGTATCGAACACTTGAAACTTTCAGTCTTGTAGAGAGTTTGAAAGCAACTGAAGATTTGAATTTGACGAATTGTTACTTAGAGATTAAGAGAAGGAGTAAACATATAAAATGAAAAAAATAGGTTTGGTTGGTGGAACGGGTCCTGAATCTACTGTTATGTATTATAAAGAGTTGAATTCAAAAATAGATGGTGCTACTGGCGGCAAGAATATGCCAGAGGTAGCAATTGAGAGTGTAAATTTTCGTAAGGCATGGGAATTAGTCTCAAAAGGACAATATAAGGAATTAGCGGATTATCTTTCTGAAAAAGTAAAAATATTAAATGATGGCGGAGCTGAAATCATTGCATTGACTGCAGGTACTATGCATATCGTATATGATGAAATTGTAAATAATACGGGAGTTTTATTGGTGAGTATTCCTAAAGCTGTATGTAGTGAAGTGATTGAAAGGGGATATAAAAAGGTTGGGCTTTTAGGAACGATTTTCACTATGGAACAGGATTTTATGAAAAAGGATTTGTTGCAATCAAGGATAGATGTAATTGTTCCAGATACGGCTGACAGAGAACTTATTGCTAAAAGAATATATGAAGAACTTGAATTAGGTATAGTGAAAGAATCTACACTACAAGAGTTCAATGGCATAATTCAAAAAATGCAGAATGCGCATGGGATAGAAGCGGTTATTTTAGGCTGCACGGAATTACCATTGATATTGAATAATGAAAATTGTCTACTCCCATGCTTAGATAGCGTAGAAATACACATTAAGAAACTAATCGAATTAGCACAAGAGTGATATAATTATACTTGCCAAATGACGTGAAAATTTCAGTCTTATGAAGAGTTGAAAGCATGCAAGAATTTGAAGTTGTAGGTGAGTGGATATGAAAAAATTATATATAATCGGCGGAACAATGGGAGTCGGCAAAACTGCTGTTAGCCAGCAACTAAAATATGATTTACCCAATAGCGTATTTCTTGATGGGGATTGGTGTTGGGATGCAAACCCTTTCCACGTAACCAATGAAACCAAAGCAATGGTAACTGATAATATTTGTTACATACTAAATAACTTTTTACATTGCTCTGCTTATGAAAATGTGATTTTCTGCTGGGTAATGCATCAACAGTCCATCATAGATTCTATCCTGGAAAAATTGGACACACAAAACTGTGAGGTGAAATGTGTTTCACTTATTGCTGATGAAGCCAATTTGCGAAAGCGATTGACTAAAGATGTGGAAAAAGGTATTCGCTCTGAGGATGTGATTGAGAGAAGCGTAGCAAGAATCCTGATGTATAAAACACTCAATACGATAAAAATAGATACTAATGAAAAATTGGTATCTATGGTTGCAAATGAAATTGAGCAGTTATGATGTTGCAAATACCGTTTGTGGGAAACAGAAACTTTCAGTCTTACGGAGAGATTGAAAGCAACAGAAGATTTGAAGTTGTCGATGTAAATTATGGATAATAACGATTACAAAACACTAATAACAGAATATGAAAAATTAAATATAGAAAGACCCGATCTGTATCCTTTATCCTTTGATGAGTATACAGAGCAATTAAAGAATTCGTTTTCAAAACCGAATTATCTGAGTGCTCCAAAAGAAAAACAAATAAAAGTTGCAATTCTATGGATGAGAGATGGTTGTTCGTTGATGAAATATTATAATGCATTTAAGTCACAGGATTTGTTTTTTTTGAATAATGCTCTATTTGAGACTGCCCATATGATGCAAATCGGTAATATATCTTCAACAGAAACAGACCATGGAATTTATGGAATGAAAATAACTCCCTATTTATTGGCGGCAAATATGATGGACAGAATCAAATTGGTTTTACCTGTGGAAAATGGCCTTGGAAATTATTCTTTTTGTGGAACACATATAGCAAATTTGCTGATGGCAGTTATATACAAGGATTTTGAATTTAAGAGACAGGCGTTAGAACTATCTGAAAAAGAATTGAGTAAAAAAATACCGGAGTATGCTAAATGTTGGATTAGGTGTATGCGTGCTGTTGTATTGAAGAATTGCGACATGTTCAATGAGCAATTGGCAGCATTTTGCAAGGCCTATATGAATTGCAAAGAATTTGGTATGAATGGTTTCAATAGACGATTTTGTGTGGAAGCACATGGACTATATAATTTAGCCATATGGGCATATGAAGGAGAATTGAAAGGGCATATTGAGATTCCGTCGGCAAACAATTTTTGCCAGGAGCTAGCACTTTTTCAGGAACAGAATCATTATTCTACAGGGGGAATCGTACATATATATCCGGAATCTATGGATATATGCAATAAGATAATGCGTTGTGAACCACCTAATATGTTTTTAAAGGATGATGGTAAGAAGAGGATAATAGATGTTGAAAGGTTTGCTCAAGATGTTGTAATTAAAATAGAGTAAAACTTTCAGTCTTGTGGAGAGATTGAAAGCACGCAAGAATTTGAAGTTTACAGCTTGATGTTTAGCAAAAAGGAGCTTGTTAAATTGGAAAATAAGCTATTGAAATTTGAATGTGGTGGAATCGACGCACAAGGAAAATTCCGTCTTGAATATACAGGATATGGTAAGAATATATCGCCAGAGTTTGTTATTGAGAATCTTTCGCCAAGTGCAAAAACCATAGCAATTACTTTGGAAGATTTGAGCCATCCAATAAAAGATTTCACACATTGGATTATTTGGAATATTCCGGCAACAAATATAATAAGAAAAGAGATTTCATCACGTAATAATATAGATTTATATGAAAATGCAAAGCAGGGACTTGCCTATGGCTGGCATCGATATGCAGGACCCAAACCACCAAAAGGAAAGAGCCATTTATATAGGTTTACACTGTATGCGTTAGATTGTGAAATGGATTTGTCTGCGAATGTTTTTAAAAAATCCTTTTTAAAAGAGGCTAAAGGGCATATTTTACAAAAAGGGGAGATTACAGGAGAATTTACTAATAAATAACAAAAATTCAGTCTTACATAGAGATTGAAAGCACGCGAAGATTTGAATTTTATAACGAGGTAAAAGAAGATGAATTTCAAGGAATATGGAAAAAGAGAATAGAGATATAATTATTCTTTTACATGGTGGCGGGTTATCTTGTTGGAATTATCGAGAGGAAGCAGAAATGCTACAAAACAAATTTCATGTCATTATTCCGATATTGGATGGTCACACAGGAAGTGATAATAGGTTTACAACAATTGAGGATAATGCAAAAGAAATTATTTCCTTTATAGATGAGAAGTTTAATGGTTCTGTGTTGCTAATAGGTGGGTTGTCTCTTGGCGGTCAGATATTACTTGAAATACTGTCACAGCGAGGCAATATTTGCGAATATGCAATCGTTGAGAGTGCTTTGGTTATTCCTTCAAAGCTTACATATGCTATGATTAAACCAGCGTTTGGAAGTTGTTATGGATTGATTAGACATAAATGGTTTTCAAAATTACAATTCAAGTCCCTCAAGATAAAGCAAGAGTTATTTGACGATTATTATAGAGATACATGTGGTATTGCAAAACATAATATGATTGCATTTTTGCAAGCAAATTCTCTGTATTCTATAAAAGAATCAATTGAAAAGTGTACAGCAAAAGTCAAAGTATTTGTAGGTGAAAGAGAAAATACTGCAATGAAAAAATCTGCACAAATAATCAATGAAAACTTGAAAAGTAGTTCTTTGCGCGTTATGAGAAAAATGTATCACGGAGATTTTTCAATTAACCACGCAAATGATTATGTAGAAGAAATACTTGCAATGGTAAAGGCGTGAAAATTTCAGTTAGTAGGTGTATCGTTATGCCGACACTCACAACCTACGCTTGTTAGTTGTCGCGGCGAGAGTGAAAATATGTTGGAACTTATAGGAATATGGAGCAAGGAGATTACTGTATGGAAGAAAAAAAGAAGTCTAAAAGATTGAAAAATCTTTTGATAGCGATTATTGCAATTGCGATTTTAGCCGTACTTGTATGGTTGATCTTTATTGTTCCAATTAGAAGATATTATGAAAATAATACATGGGCAACAATTAGAATCACCGGAGAATCTCACACAGATACAGATGAAGCCTTTTATGAGGATAGAGAATGTTTGAAAGGTGATCGAATCTCTATAGGGAACATTAGCTTAGAGATAACTCAAATAACGCATGACGGAGAAGTATACTTTGATGTAGTTAGAGGTACTATTACAGATAATCGGTGTAATGAAATTAATCAGGATTCTCTTATTAAAGGAGTAAAAAAAGATTATACAAGTAAGGATACAGTATTTTCGCTTGAAGTGATAGGTAACAGATATCGGTAACTTTCAGTGAGCCGGTGTGTTTAACTGAAAGACGAATTTGATTTTTTGCATGAGCCATGCACAGGAAAGACGGAAGGCATGCGTGGGAGCTTGCTCACAAGAGCATGCATTACGGCTTGACTGTATACGGCGACGCCGTACATGAGGAAGAAGCCCGGAGGGCGGATTCCGAATGGTGCATGGCGAAATAGAAAAGCAAACTTTGAATTTTACGAAGGAGATACACTATGAAAATACTCTTTATAAATCTACCATATCACGGTCATATTGTACCTACAATCGGTCTTGTACAAGAATTGATAAAAAAAGGGTGTGAAGTAACATATCTTATGCCTTTTGACTGGAAAGAAAAGGTCAAAGAATGTGGAGCTGAGTTTTATGGGTATGATAATCACAGGAAACTCTCAGAACAGATCAAGAATGCGTATGCTGCTGCGGAAAATATTGTAGAAAAGTTTGACTTCATTATCTATGAACAGTTTTTCTTTTTAGGAAAGCATCTTGCAGAAAAGTATAATAAACCTGTAGCAAGAATTTTTACTGCTCCGGTTACAAACGAAAAATTAATGAAAGAATTTATTGCTTCAAAAGGACCGTTATCTATTTTTAAACATAAATGGATTGCAAGAGCATTCACGAAAGATATAGCAAAGGGCATTTCAATGAAAACAGATAACTGGCTCGATGAAATCATTTATAATCCGCCAAAGTTGAATCTTGTATATACACTTCGTGAATATCAACCTTATGAAGCAGAATTTCCAGAGGAGCAGTATAAATTCTTAGGTCCATCTATATACGAGAGAGAAGCAGGTACCTTCGATTTTGTAAAAGGTAAAAATTCTGTTGTATATATATCGTTGGGAACAGTGGTAAAGGGAGCCGTGTCTTTCTTCCAAAATTGTCTAGAAGCATTTCGTGATGAAAATATTGATGTGATTATTTCTGTTGGTGAGAATTTTGATTGCAGAAAACTAAGAAACATATCACCCAATATACATATTTACAATTCTGTGCCACAGCTGGAAGTGTTAAAAATGGCAGATGTATTTGTTACACATGGAGGTATGAATAGTGTTTCAGAGTCTCTTGTTTATGGAACTCCAATGGTTGTAATACCTATTGCATCTGACCAGCCTGTAAATGCACGATGCGTAGAAAAACTTGGCGTAGGAAAGCGATTAGAGTATTCCGATGCCAACAAAAATAATATAAAAGAATATGTTCTGTCCGTAATTCTTGATACAGACATTAACGATAATATTGCAAAAGTTCAGAAATTGATAAGACAAGCTCCTGGCAATCAGGGTGGCGCAGAAGTGATTATTGATTATTACGAAAATATGTAAAGCGCTTGAAACTTTCAGTTTTATGAAGAGTTGAAAGCACGCGAAGATTTGAATTTTACGGTGAGATGTAAGACATGAAACAATCGTTTGTGAAATGTGAAAATGGAATGGTGTATTATTGGCATACTGATATTGATTCAACGAAGAAGACACTTTTTTTGTTGCATGGCTTGGCTGCCAATCATACAATGTTTGGAAAGCAAGTGGATTTTTTTAAAGAAAAATATAATGTGATTGTATGGGATGCACCTGCACATGGTAAATCAAGACCATATAGTGATTTCTCGTATGAAAATGCTGTAACTGTGATGTTGAAAATTTTAAATGAGCTTCAAATCAAGAAGGTCGTGTTAATTGGGCAATCAATGGGTGGTTATATGGCACAATCTTTCATAGCAAGACATCCTGAAATGATACAAGGATTTGTTTCGATTGATTCAACCCCTTTTGGAGACTATTATTCTAAATCCGATATTTGGTGGTTAAAACAAATTGAATGGATGTGTAAACCATTCTCGGAAAAATTACTTAAGGTTTCTATTGCTAAACAAAATGCTGTTACAAAAGCTGGACGAGAGAATATGCTTGAAATGGTTGGTGGCTATGGAAAAACAGAACTATGCCGTTTGATGGGGATTGGTTATGCAGGATTTTTAGATGATAATAAAGAATTACAAATATCTTGCCCCTCATTAATTTTAGTAGGAGAAAGGGATAACACAGGAAAAGTAAAACAGTACAATAAAGCATGGGCAAAAAGAACTGGAATAAAAATTATTTGGATTCCAAATGCAGCACATAATTCTAATGTTGATAATCCTGAGTTTGTAAATAGTTGCATAGAAGAGTTCTTGGCGGATTTATAGTGTCCGGCATAGTGAGTGAAAATTTCAGTCTTGCGGAGAGATTGAAAGCAACAGAAGATTTGAATTTGGTGGATGGTATATTGCGATGAAGAATATAATTATGGAACCTATTGGATGTGTTAAAAATTGTATTGAAAATAAAAAAGATGTTTCATGGGGAGAAGATGTTTCTGCAATTATGTTGGACGAAGAATATTATACAGGACTAAAAGGTCTTGAAGATTTTTCACATGTAATAGTTATTTACTATTTGGATAAAGCAAAATATGAAAAGGATAAGCATCTT
>JAZOAG010000040.1:0-10989 GCA_045595325.1 Lachnospiraceae bacterium | reverse complement strand
TATGTTAATATCTGTTATTTTAATAAAGAAACAAATGTTTATGAAGAAATAAACATTGAAGAACAGGAAGAGATGAAACGGATTTATGACACTGTAAAAGAAGCGAAATTAGAGAGAGTGGACCGATTTCCGGATGATGTTCTCGGCGGAGATCCGAAGTGGGATGTGACACTTGGGTTTGAAGACAAAGTAACCGTAAGCTATGGTGCAGATCCTGAGCTGAAATGTTATTTTGAGTATGGATGCCGAAGATATCGTATGGATGAAAAGGAGCCCGGAATGCCCAAGGCAATGATTATTATCAGTAGTAAAGAGCTTTATGACCTAATGGATGAATATATCCCTGAATAGAGGAGGAGATTATAATGTTATTACCTTTAAGTTGGTTAAAAGAATATGTAGATGTTGACATTACCCCTGCAGAACTGGAAGAAAAACTTTTTTCCTGTGGTTTTGAAGTGGAAGAAATGAATGAAGTAGGCAAAGACATTTCCGGCGTTGTGGTTGGTTTGGTGAAAGAATGTGACCCTATTCCCGAAACCCATCTTCATGTATGTAAGGTGGATGCCGGAGTACATGGTGAATTCCAGATTTGTTGCGGTGCAGATAATGTAAAAGCAGGCGGAAAGTTCCCCGTTGCATTAAACGGAGCAACTGTTTACGCAACTGCAAAAGATCATAAAACCATTGAAGGAATTATGACAATTAAAAAAGGAAAGTTACGTGGTTATGAGTCAGAAGGTATGCTTTGTTCCGGTGTTGAGCTTGGTGTATCTGAAGATATGTATCCCGGTGCAGGCTATAACGGACTTCTTGTTTTGCCGGAAGACGCAGAAGTTGGTGCTGATGTGAAACCTATTTTAGGTTTGGATGACTATATTTTTGATATTTCCATTACTGCAAACCGTCCTGACTGCCAGTGCATTATCGGTATTGCAAGAGAAGTGGCTGCAGTATTAAACAAAGAGTTTAAAATGCCGTCATTAGAATATACAGAAACACCTGTTACCAAAGACGGTTTCACTGTTAAAGTGGATGCACCTGATTTGTGCCCCCGCTATATCGGCCACTATGTATATGATGTTGCAATCGGCGAATCACCTTTATGGATGAAGAGAAGACTTGCCCTTGTAGGACAGACTTCCATTTCCAATATGGTTGACATAACTAATTATGTAATGCTTGAAATGGGACAGCCCATGCATGCATTTGATTATGATTATCTTGAAGGTAATCAGATTCAGGTGCGTCGTGCAAAGGATAAAGAACAGATAGTAACCTTAGATTCTTTAGAATATGAATTGACAGAGAATAATCTTTTAATTTGTGACGGTGTGAAAGGTGTAGCCATCGCCGGTGTTATGGGTGGTTTGAATTCCGAAATCAGAGATACCACCAAGGAAGTTTTATTTGAGTCTGCGAAATTTGCAAGAGATAATATCCGTAAAACCTCCCGTGCATTGGGCAAACGTACGGATGCCAGTGCGAAATATGAGAAGGGTGTTGACGAGTATTCAACCGTGAATGCCATGAAGAGAGCCCTTCATCTGGTAGAAGAACTTGGCTGCGGTAAGATTTCTTCCACTCATGTGGATGTGAATACAGGTAATTCTGTAGAGCCTCGTGAGATGAAGGTAAGTATTAAGCGTGTCAATGACGTACTCGGTATTGAAGTACCTACCGAAGAAATCTTGCGTATTTGCACTAATCTTTCTTTTGCACCGGTAATTAACGGTGATGAGTTAACGTTACAGATTCCTGCATATCGTGAAGATATGGATTCTTATCCCGATGTGGCGGAAGAAGTAATCCGTATGTATGGTTATGAACATGTGATTCCTACATTTATGCCGGATTCCAAAGTAACCATGGGTGGCTTAAACGAGAAGCAGAAGAAAGAGTTAAAATTAAAGAAAGATTTGTGCAGCATCGGTGCATATGAGTGTATTCATTATTCATTCATTTCCCCGGCTGATTTTGACATGATGAATTTGCCGGCAGACTCACCGGAGCGTGAAGCAATCCGTATTTTAAATCCCATTAATGAGGATTTATCCATCATGAGAACCACACTTGCATCATCCATGTTGTATGCAATTTCAAGAAACCAGAAAAAAGGTAACTTAGAAGGCAGACTTTACGAAGTCGCAAATAAGTTTATCCCCGAATCTCTGCCTCTGACCGCATATCCAGAGGAGCGTGCGGCACTTTCCGTTGGTGTTTGGGGCGGCAGTGAGGATTTCTTCACCTTAAAAGGTATTGCAAACAAAGTGGCAGAAACATTTTTTACTAAATTCAGCTATGAAGCTTGTCGGAAATCTTTCCTGCATCCTTATCAGTCAGCAGCGATTAAGTTAGGCGACCGGGTAATCGGTTATATTGGAAAGGTGGCTTATGAGGTTGCGGAGAAACTTGATTTGCGTGAAGATGCATATATTCTTGAACTTGAGTTAAAATACTTATATGATTTAAACACCAGAGCTTCTTATACACCGTTGTCTAAGTTCCCTGAGGAAGCAAGAGACTTAGCTCTTGTAATGGATAAATCCATTGCCTGCGGACAGGTAGAAGATGTAATCGCTTCTTCCTGCAAGTTCGTTACAGATATAAAACTCTTTGATGTTTACGAGGGCGGACAGATTCCGGCTGATAAGAAGAGTATGGCCTTCAGCGTGAAGTTTGTACCCGGTGAAGAGCCGTTTGAGGCAGATGCGGTAGACCGTTTTGTAAAGAAGATTCTCAAGAACCTTAAGTTCCATCTGGATATTGATTTGAGAAGCTAATGTGTATGGAGGTAGCGTGAATGGAAAATAAGTGTATTTGGAACAAATATACCAAGGCACAGTTGAAAGAGTTGGAATCGTTTAATGCAGAATATATCGATTTCATTTCTGCGTGCAAAACAGAGCGTGAGTGCGTGGATGCCATGGTAAATGAAATTGAGAAAGCCGGTTACGTGGACATTAATTCTTTGATAAAAGAAAAGAAAAACGTGAAGGCCGGAGATAAGTTATATGCGGTTAATATGAATAAGTCACTTGTGATGATTCATATGGGAAGTGCGCCTTTGGAAGAGGGCGTAAACATTCTCGGTGCCCATATCGACTCTCCCCGTATTGATGTGAAACAAAATCCTTTGTATGAGGATGGCGGTCTTGCTTACCTTGACACACATTACTACGGTGGTATTAAAAAATACCAGTGGGTAACCATTCCTCTTGCAATGCATGGTGTTGTTGTGAAGAAAGACGGAACAGGCATTATCGTAAATTTGGGGGAAGAGGCAGATGATCCTGTATTCTTCATTTCCGATTTGTTGATTCATTTATCTGCTGAACAGCTTGAAAAGAAGGCTGCAAAAGTAATTGAAGGAGAAGCTCTGGATATTATCATCGGGAATAAGCCCATTGCTTCTTCAAAGAAGAAAGACAAAGCGGATAAGGAAGCCGGCGAAGAAAAAGAAGCAGTTAAAAAATCCATTCTTGCACTTTTGAAAGAGTATTATGATATGGAAGAAGAAGACTTCCTTTCTGCAGAGTTAGAAATCGTCCCTGCAGGAAGAGCAAGAGAATGCGGCCTGGACCGCTCCATGATAATGGGCTACGGTCAGGATGACAGAGTTTGTGCATTCCCTTCCTATAAAGCGATGCTTGCAGTAGAAAACCCCGTAAAAACTGCAGTATGTATCTTGACCGATAAAGAAGAAATAGGCTCGGTAGGAGCTACCGGTATGCAGTCGAGATTTTTCGAAAATATAATGGCAGAGTTAGTCGCACTGGAGGGAGAGTATTCTGAGTTGAAATTACGCAGAATGCTTGCAGCATCTTTTATGTTGTCTTCTGATGTATCTTCCGCATTTGACCCGTCCTATGCATCAAGCTTCGATAAGAAGAATGTTGCATACTTAGGGAAGGGTATGGTACTGTGCAAGTTCACCGGTGCACGCGGCAAATCCGGTTCCAACGATGCGAATGCTGAGTATTTAGCAAAACTACGTTCTATTTTTGATAAAAATAATGTTTCATTTCAGTTGGCAGAGCTTGGTAAGGTAGATTTAGGCGGTGGCGGTACCATCGCATACATGCTTGCGAAGTATGGTATGAATGTAATTGACTGTGGCGTCGCTGTTCTTAACATGCATGCACCCTTTGAGGTAACAAGCAAAGCGGATGTTTACGAAACTTACAGAGGATATATCAGTTTCATTCAGAATGCTTAAATGATTTTCTCCCCCGCTCCTTCCGGTGCGGGGGAATTTTTGGGCTTTACATATTCTGAAAAAACGGAATCTTTTATTTAATCCCTATTGACAAAGAGATTTTACAATGCTAATATAAGGCAAAATAACTTAATAAAGATAGAGGTTGCGTATTTCATTAGTAGTTCTTTCGATGTGACAGGCACAAATGAAGAAGAAGGAAAGGGGAAGACGCCGAAAGAGGAGATGACCTGAAAGTCAAGTCTTGGGCATGCAGTTAAGAACTGTATGACTGTCATCTATATTTATAGGTGGGGCGCTATCGGTAATGATTCCAAGATGAATTTTGGATTTGTGTGTCGGCTCCCTGTGTGCCGGCTTTTTTATGTAATAGGAATTAATTGATTTCAGTTACATATAGCCCCTTTCATTACTTTAATGCCTTGTAAGGCGGAATGGAGGACAATATGTCAATTTTTACAGGTTCGGGTACAGCAATTGTTACCCCAATGAATGAAGACGGAAGCGTAAATTATGAAAGCTTCAAAAGAATGGTGGAATTCCAGATTGAGAACGGAACAGATGCGATTGTAGTATGCGGCACTACGGGTGAAGCATCTACTTTAACACATGAGGAGCACCTGGATGTGATTCGTTACTGTGTGGAAGTGGTGAATAAGAGAATTCCTGTTGTGGCAGGAACCGGATCTAACTGTACCGAAACAGCGATTTATCTTTCCACGGAAGCTGAGAAAGCAGGCGCAGACGGATTGCTTGTGGTTTCCCCTTATTATAACAAAGCAACCCAGAATGGTTTGTATGCACATTTTAAAGCCGTTGCGGATGCGGTTAAAATTCCCATCCTGCTTTATAATGTACAGGGCAGAACCGGCATGAATATTGCACCGGCTACCATCATCAGACTTTGCGAAGATTGCGAAAATATTGTTGGTGTGAAAGAAGCAAGCGGAAATATCAGCCAGGTGGCTAAGATTGCGTCACTTGCAAAGGGTAAAGTGGATATTTATTCGGGAAATGATGATCAGATTATTCCGATTATGTCATTGGGCGGAAAAGGAGTAATCTCCGTACTTTCCAATGTAGCACCCCGCCAGACGCATGAAATCTGTGCGAAATATTTGGCAGGAGATGTTGTTGAAGCTGCCAAAATGCAGTTAGAAGCCATTGAATTAATCGATGCGCTCTTCTGTGAAGTAAATCCGATTCCCGTTAAAAAAGCTTTGAACTTAATGGGTATGGAAGCCGGTGGATTACGTCTTCCTTTGACCGAGATGGAAGAAGCAACTACCGCAAGATTGAAAGCTGCAATGGAAGCATACGGAATTTTATAGAATATATTAAGGTGTTATACATTTAGCTATCCCTTGTCGTGCAGGATGCGCGACAGGGGATTTTTGTGTTCGAAAAAATAGTCGAAAAAGAATTTGCAATTCATTTTTTGCTCACTTTTTGTGTTAATATGTGTCATTTTGTGGTATGATTATATTGAAGATATGTGGGTTTTATGTCAGGTGGAGGCGAAATAGTATGAACTATAAAAAATTAACAATCGGAATCTGTATTACTGCTTTGTTGACAGGAATTGCCTGCGTTCCCGCGGTAGATGAACCCGTGGAAACATTAGATGTTTCTACATTAAAGTGTGCGCAATATGCAACCATGACACCGGAAGAAATCGTAGCCGGCCTTACACTTGAACAGAAAGCGGCGCAGATGGTACAGCCGGCGGTGTATCGCGTAACAGAAGCAGATATGCAGGCAAACGATTACGGAAGCATTCTTTCTACATATAGTACGATTCCATATGATGAGTGGCAGGAACTGGTGGACGGATTGCAGCGGGGTGCAGTTACCTCCGAGGCAGGAATTCCATATTTATACGGACAGGATGATGTGCACGGAGTGAATTACTGTGCCAATGCAGTATATTTTCCTCATAATATAGGAATCGGCGCGGCAAATGATGAAGAACTTACCTATCAGATGGGAAAAGCGGTGGCAGATGAGGCAACGTTATGTCACATGCTTTGGAATTTTGCGCCTTGCGTAGCCCAGTCGGAAGATCCCCGTTGGGGAAGAACCTATGAAAGCTATGGTTCAGACTTGGGAAGAATTACACAGCTTAGTACTTCCTTTACCAAAGGACTGCAGGAGGGTGGTGTTATTGCCTGTCCGAAGCATTTCTTCGGAGACGGAAATGTGGAGTACGGAAGTGGGGAACATTCCGATGTGCAGCGTTTGATTGACAGGGGGGATGCCATTCTTTCCGAAGAGGAAATTGATGCGTTGTTGGCGGTGTATCAGGCACAGATTGATGCCGGAGCACAGACTATTATGATTACCCATTCCTCCGTAAATGGTGTTAAGATGCACGAAAATGCGGAATATATACAGTACTTAAAGAATGAAATGGGGTTTGAAGGTTTTATCGTGAGTGATTGGGATTCCGTAAAGAACACTTCTCCTGCAACATATGAAGAACAGGTTATTACTTCTGTAAATGCAGGAATTGATATGCTTATGGAAGTAGATACCTTTGAAGAGGCAAGACAGATTATTATCCGCGGCGTTAATGACGGACGGATTCCCAAAGAACGTGTGGATGATGCGGTAACAAGAATTGTGAAAGTAAAGCTGGAAACGGGGATTTTTGAAGATCCTTTTCTGGAGAAACGTGTTACGGTACAGACTGAGACCGGTTCGGAAGAATATCGCCGGCTGGCTGAACAACTGGTGGAAAAGAGTTTGGTACTTCTTAAAAATGAGGGTGATGTTTTACCGTTAAAGAGCGGAACAACAGTGTATATAACCGGACCTGCGGCTGACAATGGAGCTACGCAGTGCGGCGGATGGACCATTGATTGGAACGGAAGTCCTACTGTAGATGTAGAAGGAGTTACCACTGTTTTGGATGCGTTTGAGGCGGAGGCTGAAAGTCTTGGGATTACCGTTGTGACGGATAAATCAAAGGCGGCAGATGCAGATGTGGTCCTTCTCTTGGTAGGTGAATATGCTTATGCGGAATGGTATGGGGATACTGAAAACATGGATTTGTGCGGCGAATTGGGGCTTGACGGAAACAAAGATGCCATTGACGCGGTGAAGGCGTTGAATAAGCCTACGGTTACTTGTATTTTGGCAGGTCGTCAAGTGATTATTGATGATTATATTGATGATTGGGATGCGACGGTAATGTGCTATCTGCCCGGTTCTGAGGGAAAAGGCGTTGTGGATGTTCTCTGCGGAAGGGAAGATTTCAGCGGTACACTTCCCAGTCCCTGGTACTCCGATGTGTCACAGATTGGCACCGGGGAGTGGTGGCTTGACGTGGGGTATGGGCTTAAATATAATGAACAACAGGGTGCAGAATAGACATGTGTTGCCCTTGTTTTACGAATGCCGCATTAAATTTGTTAATATGCAGGTTCATTAGAAGAGAATAAGTTTATAGCAGTTTTGTTGAATTGGAGAATTGATTAGATGATACAACTTAAGAAATCAGATTTTTATTTCGATTTACCCCAGGAACTGATTGCGCAGGATCCTCTTGCGGACAGAAGTTCCTCCCGTTTGCTTGCCCTGAATAAAGAAGAGGGAAATCTGGTGCATGAAACCTTTTATAATATTATAGAGTATTTAAATCCCGGAGATTGCCTTGTGCTCAACAATACCAGAGTGATTCCGGCCAGATTGTTTGGCGTAAAGGAAGAAACAGGGGCAGTTGTTGAGTTTTTACTGCTCAAAAGAGTTGGTGAGAATATCTGGGAAACTTTGGTAAAACCCGGCAAGAAAGCAAGACCCGGCATGCGTTTCGTTTTTGGAGACGGACAGCTTAAGTGTGAAATTGAAGGGATTGCGGAAGAAGGAAAGCGGTTGGTTCGTTTCGAATATGAAGGAATATGGGAAGAAATTCTGGACACCCTGGGAGAGATGCCTCTGCCGCCGTATATTACCCACAGATTAGAGGACAAAAATCGTTATCAGACGGTTTATGCCAAATACGACGGTTCTGCTGCGGCGCCTACGGCCGGATTGCATTTTACCAATGAATTGTTGAAGCAGATTGAAGAGAAGGGGATTGAAATTGCATATGTAACCCTTCATGTAGGCTTGGGAACATTTCGTCCCGTGAAAGAAGATGATATTTTGAATCATCATATGCACTCTGAGTATTATGAGATTACGCAGGAGGCGGCCGATAAGATTAATGCTTGCAAAAAACGCGGAAATCGTGTAATATGCGTTGGGACTACAAGCTGTAGAACAGTAGAGAGTGCCGCGGATGAGGACGGAATGCTGAAGGCTGTTTGCGGAAATACGGAGATATTTATTTATCCCGGTTATCGTTTTAAAGTGCTGGATGCGTTGATTACGAATTTTCATTTGCCGGAATCAACTTTAATCATGCTTGTTTCTGCGCTGGCAGGACGGGAGCATGTGCTTGCAGCTTATGAAGAGGCGGTAAAAGAGAAATATCGTTTCTTTTCTTTTGGTGACGCTATGTATATTGGATCGAATGTTTAATCGACAACAGATGATTTGAAGTTGTGTTGTCGGGAAAACGGTCAATTTATTCTTTGATGGAAGAGGAAAATGAATGGAATATTCAATTTTGCAAATCGGATGTCTCGTTGTTGTTTTATTTATTGCAATTCTTTATAACAATGAGAAAAATCGCTTAAAAATTAACGTGGAAAGTGCATGGTTCGAATTACTGCTTGGTGTTGGTGTTTTTAGCATTATTTTCGATGGTCTGTCTGCGTATACGGTCAATCATCTGAATGAGGTTCCCGCAATCCTTAATACAATTGCGCATATTGGATTTTATATAGGGCTGGATTTGCTTGTTTTTATCATGTTTTTATATATGCTGCATTTGACGGATTCTTTTCCCCGACGGTGGTGGGCAAAGGTTATTATGTACAGTCCGCTTGTGATTGAGATTATTGCAGTATTTGTTTTTATCGGAGAAACAAAGTATTATGAGGGGACCATCAGCTGGTATAGCATGGGTATTTCAGCGTATACCTGTTTTGGCGCGGTTGCTGTTTATTCTACTTTGTCTGTCATTAAGTTTATTCAGGGATGGCGCTATATGGAATCCAGAACCAGAAGCAGTATCGGTCTGTTTCTCGGTGCGATTATTATTATTGCCGTTATTAAGTTTTTCAGGACGGAACTTTTGATTACAGCCATTGCACCGGTTCTTTTTGTGGTAGGTATTTATATTAATCAGGAGAATCCCGTGCTAAAAGAGATTGCCCACTATCAGTCAGAGATGATTATGGGATTCGCGACATTGGTGGAAAATAGGGATGACAGTACGGGAAGCCATGTCAGAAGAACCAGCAAATATGTGGAATTGCTGGCACTGCGTTTGCGTCAGGAAGGCTTTTATCGTGATGTCCTGACCAAAGATTATATTCAAAATCTGATTATGGCGGCGCCGATTCATGATATCGGTAAGATTTCTGTTCCTGATGGTGTTCTGCAGAAACCCGGAAGTCTTACCACAGACGAATATCATACAATGAAAAGACATGCTCTTGCGGGTGGAAAGATTATACAGGAAACCTTTGGGCGACTGGAGGATGAAGATTATCTTGTTATGGCATATGAAGTATCGCGATTCCATCATGAAAAATGGGACGGAACAGGATATCCGGAAGGGTTGAAGGGGAAAGAGATTCCCTTGTGTGCACGCATTATGGCCATTGCGGATGTTTTTGATGCTATTTCCGAGAACCGTTGTTACAGAGAGGCCATGCCGTTGGAACAATGCTTCCGTGTGATTGAGAACGGAAGAGGAACATTTTTTGAACCTATAATGGTGGATGTTTTTCTTGAGATGCGCGACCGCGTGGAAGCGATACATAATGATATTCATATGGAAGATTAAAGGAAAGTTCACAGAATGGTTTTTTTGGAGAACAACAAAAGGAGTGGGAAGATGCGTATTAATTTCGGAGTTCAGCCGACGATATATCCGATGCCGGTGTTGATTGTTGCAAGTTATGATGAAGATGGTGTGGCAAATGCCATGAATGCGGCCTGGGGAGGAATCAGCGAAGAGAATGAGATATCCATGTGTATCAGCGAAGAACATAAAACAACAAAGAATGTCCTTGCGCGAAAATCTTTTACAGTCAGCATGGCTACGGCAGATTATGTGGCAGCTTGTGATTATGTGGGGATTGTATCGGGAAATGAGGAGCCGGACAAAGTGGCAAAAGCAGGATTTCATACAACGAAGAGTTCTTTTGTAGATGCGCCCGTAATAGATGAACTTCCTATGACAGTGGAATGTGAATTAATCAGTTATGATGCCGCAACCTGTCGCATGGTGGGACGAATTGTGAATGTGTGTGCGGAAGAACGTATTCTTACGAATGGAAGAATTGATCCTGTGAAACTTCGGCCGATTACTTATGACGGAGTGAATCTTACTTATTATGCGTTGGGTGAAAAAGTCGGTACTGCATTTAGTGATGGGAAGAATATATAGTCTTCCTGCAGGATGAAAATTTCATTCTGCTAAAAAAATAAAAAAACATAAAAAAGTTGTTGACATTCTCAAAATAGAGTGTTATTATAACAAAGCTGTCGCTGATAAATACAGACAAAAAGCGACACACAACCTTGACAAATAAACAGCAATGCAACCCTGAAAGTTCAGATAAGCAGTGAGCAGTGCCAAGACAAAAGACGCGACGCAAATTGTGCTTGCACAAATTTGCGGAGGGGATTTTGGATTGATAGGGCGAACGCCC
>JAZOAG010000039.1:0-9685 GCA_045595325.1 Lachnospiraceae bacterium | reverse complement strand
TGCTGAGATCGCCCGTTTCAACGAAGAAAAACGAGAACAATACGAACACGATATGAGAACAGAACTGGACTGGCACAACATCGAAATGACGGCTGAAGAACGGGGTGCATTGAGGGGACGAGAAGAAGGACGAAAAGAAGGTCTAAAGGAAGGCATTGAACAAGGCCGAGAAAAAGGTCTGAAGGAAGGCATTGAACAAGGCCGAGAAGATGGTCTGAAAGAAGGCATTGAACAAGGTCAAAAGAAAATCATCCAGAGCATGCTCGCCAAGGGCTTCTCGCCGGAGCAGATTTCGGAAATGACTGGAATTGCAATAGACGATATTCAGTCCTAAAACAAAAAATACACAAGCGATAATGGCTGTTATCCCGTCAACGATAGCAGACAATTGTGTAAAGACCGAATTAATAGAACACCCATGTGCTCCTATAGAAGAACGAGGACAAGACCCATCATTGGTTGTCCTCGTTCTTTTTGTACCACAATACGCCATGGTAAAGAGATTTGCTTTGCGAGTCGATTCATCTTATATTTGTAGAGTTGAAGCGATTTCAAAAGACCCTCGCCGAATGTTCCTCATTGGTGGACAAATGGTGTTACGCCCTAAAGAACCTGGCAAGGCTGGATAGGCTACCCGAAGAACTGAGGGTCGAAGCTTTCAAGAGACTCTTCGAGGCTGCTGAGATCGCCCGTTTCAACGAAGAAAAACGAGAACAATACGAACACGATATGAGAACGGAATTAGACTGGCACAACATCGAAATGACTGCTGAAGAACGGGGTGCATTGAGGGGCCGAGAAGAAGGCCTGAAAGAAGGTCTGGAAAAAGGCCAAATGAACGAACGGAAACTAATCATCCAAAACATGCTCTCCAAAGGCTTCTCTCCTGAACAAATTGCGGAGATGACTGGAATTGCAATAGACGATATTCAGTCCTAAAACAAAAAACACACAAGCGATAATGGCTGTTATCCTGTCAACGATAGCAGGCAATCCAAAGGCTTCTCGCCGGGGCAGATTTAGGAAATGACTGGAATAGACCTGGTTGTCATCCTGGCTCCGTCTCTTATTGAGATCGGTTTGTCGTACATTTGTACCCATGAAGCCGACTATTCTACATTTGACTGCAATTCTTCTCGGCCTGATGGCCTTGATGACCGGCTGTAACCCGGATACGGATCCCTCATCCGGAAACCAGCCCAACCCAACAACCCAAGCCAGCCTTATCATCAAAGGTACGTATGTTTCGAATGCCTCGTTTAAAGGCACCATTCTGTCTCAAACAA
The DNA here is from genome assembly GCA_045595325.1 of Lachnospiraceae bacterium. GTDB lineage: Bacteria > Bacillota > Clostridia > Lachnospirales > Lachnospiraceae > UBA3766. The sequence goes on along the minus strand of JAZOAG010000039.1, from coordinate 8,399 downwards.
CTACGGCCCATGAAATGGCCCCCACCTTGTATTATGGACAGGGGAAAAATTTTAGTCCTCAGACAGCACGCGTAATCAAGGAGGTGAGATGGATCAACGACCAAGAATTTGAAATCCTGGCCGAAGACCTGCTCCCAAACACCACCTACCAGTGTTGCCTGGGCATCACCACCGCTGACGGAAAAAAAGAGTATACAGAAACACTGGAGTTCATGACCCGGAAATCCCCTTATCAATATCAGGAGAATCTGGATGTTACAGCTGCCACTGATTTGTCTGAAGGTGGAACGGCCAACTGCTACATCATTTCAGAATCCGGTCTATATCGGTTCCCCACGGTAAAAGGCAATAGCCAGGAAGCAATCGAAGGCATTCAGCAGGCAAGGGTCATCTGGGAAAGCTATGGATCCGACAAAGGTATCTCTGAAGGCAGCTTGATCAGTGCCATCTGCTACCAAGACGGCCAAGTGGCATTTGAGTTTAACGATTTTGGCAAAGAAGGCAATGCACTGGTGGCGGTGATAAATCAAGAAGGCACTATTTTATGGTCCTGGCACATTTGGATTACAGACCCCCCGATGGAACAGCAGTATTTCAACAATGCCGGCACCTTAATGGACCGGAACCTGGGAGCAACGTCCACGGTTCCCCGCAGTATGGAAGCATTGGGCTTGCTCTACCAATGGGGACGGAAAGATCCTTTTTTGGGAACAGGGAACACCCAATATCCCGCATCACAACTGCCAGCCGCCTCCACCATCACATGGCCCGCCCCCATGTACCACGATGCCACAACAGGGACCATCGCCTATGCAACAGCCCATCCCACTACTTTTATTGGAAGCATGGAGGAACCTTTTGACTGGTGTTTTCCAGGAACAGCGGAGGCAGAACTGGCTCGTTGGGATGCCCAAAAAACCATCTATGACCCTTGTCCTGCCGGATGGCGTGTTCCGGACGGAGGCCCGGACGGAGTCTGGTGTCGGGCAACGGATGTTCTTGAAGTCTTTGAACTGGATACAAAGGGAGTCTCGGAAGGCATTGAGTTTTCCGGAATTTTCGGAGAAGACGCCTCTATCTGGTATCCCTGCCAGGGCCGTAAAATAACCACCGACCGCCCGGACAAGCTTGGACTCATAATGAATTATGGTTGGGCCGGCTACTATTGGAGCGCCACGGAGAACCACTACTGGACTCACTCCCTCGGCAAGATCCACGCCTTGTACCTGGTCTGGGGGCACGGTGATAACGTTACCGTGGCGGTGAATAATACCTCAGTACAGGCAGACGCCAATGCTGTACGATGCGTAAGAGAGTCCGAATAAAGCAAGCCGGACCCGAAAAGAACCCGGACAATCGAGTAGGAGGAAAACAAAAGTAGGTTTTCCTCCTACTTTCGTTTTCCGACCTCTCACACCACCGTACATGCGGGTCCGCATACGGCGGTTCCTTACATCCAAGTCGGAGGCCAGCGGTCTTAGGAAGACAATCCAAGCCCACAACTCCTTGGCTCACAGAACGACATGGCTACGATCCGACTTTAATGTGGAAAATGAAGAAGGACAATGGGAGGAAACGGACCCGGAGGAAATACCTGTAGGTACCATTATTCTTGTAAGGCCCGGTGAAAAGATTCCTTTAGACGGATGTATCATAGAGGGTGAGTCCTGTTTGAATACAGCAGCCTTAACCGGAGAAAGTGTCCCCAAAGATGTAAAAGTGGGGGACCAGGTGGTCAGCGGTTGTATTAATCTATCCGGAGTGTTAAAGATAAAGACGACCAAAGAATTTGAGGAGTCCACTGTTTCCAAGATATTGGAGCTGGTAGAGAATTCCTCCATGCACAAAGCAAAATCGGAGCAGTTTATTACAAAATTTGCCCATTACTATACCCCGGCTGTTTGTTACAGTGCATTGGCCTTGGCTATATTGCCGCCTATAGTTAGAATGCTGGCGTTGGGAGCGGAGGCACAGTGGAGTATATGGGCCATTCGGGCATTGACCTTTTTGGTAATCAGCTGCCCTTGTGCATTGGTGATTTCCATTCCCTTAAGCTTTTTCGGCGGAATCGGCGGCGCATCTGCGAAGGGGATACTGATTAAGGGTGCGAATTATTTGGAGGCTTTGGCAAAGGCGGAGTATGTGGTGTTTGACAAAACCGGTACTCTGACTAAGGGTGTATTTGAGGTGACGGAAGTAAATCCGGCGGAAGGCTTTGACCGGGAGGAATTGTGTCTGTTGACAGCCCATGCGGAAAGTTTCTCCAATCATCCCATCAGTAAGAGCCTGGTAACCTATTATGAGAAGCAGACCGGTAAATCCGTGGAACAGGAAAGAGTATCGGATGTGGTAGAACTCAGCGGATACGGAATTAGTGCCAAGGTGGACGGAAAGCAGGTTTGGGTAGGCAATAAAAGGCTCATGGAGCAGCAGGGGATTACCGCGGAGACAACGGAAGAAGCGGCAGTGGTTTATGTGGCTGTAGCGGGAGTGTACGGTGGTTGCATAGTACTTGCGGACTGTGAGAAGCCCCAATCTGCAGAAGCTATGAGCAAATTAAAACAATACGGTATACGGAAGTTAGTAATGCTAACAGGTGATGTAAAGGCAGTGGCTTATAAGGTGGCAAAAAAACTGGGCATAGACGATGTGAAAAGTGAATTGTTGCCGGAGCATAAGGTGGGACAGGTGGAAGAATTGCTGAAAGAAAAAACACCAGGTCATACCTTAGTATTTGTGGGAGACGGTATCAATGATGCACCGGTATTGACCAGAGCGGATGTGGGAATTGCCATGGGAGCCTTGGGCTCAGATGCGGCCATAGAAGCGGCGGATATCGTACTTATGGATGACAATCCGTTGAAAGTGGCAGAAGCTATCCGTATCAGCCGTAAATGTCTTAGAATCGTATACGAGAATATAGCAATAGCCATTGGTGTGAAGGGCATCTGCCTTGTATTGGGAGCTCTGGGAATAGCTAATATGTGGCTGGCAATTTTTGCCGATGTGGGAGTGATGATTTTGGCAGTACTGAATGCCATCCGATGTCTGGAATTGAATAATAAGTAAAGTCTTAAGTCCCTGCTGTCAGCATATGATAGTAGGGATTTATTTTGTGCTGAGGAATTATTATGGATATTAGATGCAAGGATAGAATCCTTTCCAACGATTATGCGGATGGTGTCATTGATTTTCCCATAGAACGATTGATACGGGAAGGGGATGATGTTTGCTATATTTCGGTGGATGAGCGGTTTTCGGTGGCTTACCTGAATCGCAGTATAGCTCCTGATTTGGAACAAAGTGCTTTTCAGTATCAATATGTACCTAAAGTATATGGACTGATGCAGGTAGAAGGCGATGAGGTAGGAACCGGACAAATATTTGATCCTTCTGCCCTTGTAAGCAGCGGGATAAGGCAGGTACAGGGTCCCCCCTTAAATCTGCGGGGGACGGGAGTGATAGTAGCATTTATTGATACCGGTATCGAATATACCAATGCGGCTTTTCTGGATACAAACGGTGAGAGCAGGATTTTGGCTATCTGGGATCAGACAGAGCAAAGCGGGAATCCACCGGAAGGCTTTTATTTTGGCTCTGAATATACAAGGGAGGATATCAATGCTGCACTACGAAGTGATAGTCCCCGGGAAGTAGTGCCGGTAACGGATGTGCTTCGTCATGGTACCATTATGGCAGGTATTGCAGCAGGCAGCAGTGTGGATGGAGGGAGTACCTATCAGGGAGCGGCACCGGAAGCGGATATTGTAGTGGTGAAGCTGAAAGAGGCAAAGCAGTATTTGCGAGATTACTATTTTCTGCCACAGGGAGTGCCGGCTTATGAGGAAACGGATATTATGCTGGGAATTGCATATGCCAACCGTTTTGCGGCAGAGTTTCGAAGACCTGTGGTAATCTGTCTGGGACTGGGGACGAATATGGGGGATCATGCAGGCAATTCTATCCTGGGCAGGTACATGGATAAGGTGGCGTTGCAGCGAAGCAGAGCCTTATTGGTGTGCGGAGGGAACGAAGGAATCGCGGCTCACCATTTCACGGGAAAACTTGCGGCTCAGGAAGGAGCAAACAGCCGCAGCGTAGAAATTCGCGTAGGAGAAGGCGAGAGAGGTTTTGTATTAGAGTTTTGGGGCAATGCTACGGATACCTATAATATCAGTCTGCGCTCTCCGGGGGGTGAAACCATACCGGGGATTCGGCTGGGAGTGGAGCAGAAGAATACATACAGATTTGTTTTTGAGGATACTGTGATTTCCATACAGAGCACATTGGTGGAAAGTGGCTCGGGAGCACAGTTTATCCTGTTTCGTTTTACAGCCCCCACTCCCGGCATCTGGACCATAGAAGTACGGGCGGAGGGGGAGATTTACAACGGACGGTTTCACATGTGGTTACCAATTACGCAGTTTCTAAACAGTGAGACCTTTTTTACGGAACCTAATCCGGATACCACATTGACTGAGCCCTCTAATGGAGAGGAGGTTATGAGTATCACCGGGTACAATCATGTGAATAACAGTCTTTTGCTGGAATCAGGAAGAGGGTATACCAGAGAAGAAAAAATAAAGCCGGAGCTGGCGGCACCGGGGGTAAATATTCCTACCTTATTCGGCAATCGTACCGGCAGTAGTCTGGCAGTTGCTTTCGCTGCAGGAGGGGTGGCCCAGTTTATGCAGTGGGCGGTGGTGGAAGGAAACAGTCCCCTAGCGGATACCAGGGAAGTTCGTAATTACTTCATCAAAGGTGCCGGTAGAAAGAATGCTTTGGATTATCCCAATCGGGAATGGGGGTATGGTACATTAAATGTGTATGGTGTTTTTCTGGAATTAAGCGGAAATCGGGAGATAGATTTATAGTTTTATTTTATCCTTGGCAAAATAGGAAATAAGTGCTAGTATTATATATGTGTAAAGGTTTTTTATTTTGTGTAAATAGGGATCAAAGGAGAGAAAGTAACGTGGCTTCAATTAAAGAGGTGGCTAAACATGCCGGAGTAGCGATTTCAACCGTATCAAAGGTGTTGAATAACTACCCTAATGTGAGCGAAGGAACCAAAGAAAAAGTAAAAGCTGCTATTGCAGAGTTGGGATATGTACCCAATGCGGTGGCTGCAGCATTATCTTCTAAAAAATCAGGAAGAATTGCAATTATATTACGATTATACAACAGTACAGAGTCCATTGATGAAGTGAATATGCAGTACCTTTATGGTGCACTGAACTGTGCAAGCGAATTGGGATTGGATGTGGTGACACTGTTCTATTCCAGTCTTGAGGGAAAGAGTGTAGATGAAATAATAAACTATTTGAAGTCGCAGTCTATCAGTGGCTTTATTATCTGTGGTATGGGTTATGATGAGGAACCCTTTCAACAATTGGTTGCCAGCCAGCAGTTTAAGGTGGTTTCCATCGATGCGACTGTAATAAATGAAAGTACATCTTACGTGACAATCGACCAGCATAAAGCGCAATATGAGGTGGCAAAAAAGACCATGGAGATGGATCAGGGGCCTCATAAAAAGCTTCTTTACATATCCGGTATGCCGGAAAGCTATGTGGCAGCGGCACGTGTGGAGTCTATTAAGCAATTTGCGGAAGATTATGATATGGAGCTTACCATCAGAAACGGTGATTTTGTCGAGAAGGTAGCCAGAGCGATTACCTTAAAGGAAGGTGCGGAGTATGATATGATTGTATGTGCTTCGGATTTGATGGCTATTGGTGCTATGAGGGCCTTAATTGATATGGATATTTTCCGTCCGGTTTGTGGCTTTGACGGTATTACATTGATGGGCTATGTGGGTCAGCAAATGAATACGGTAAAGCAGGATTTTAGAAAGATTGCACAAACTGCGGTGCAGGAGTTGAAACTGCTTTTGGACGGTGGAGAAGGTCGGGGAGTTCTTGTGGACTATGAATTGGTGCGATTACAGTACTCCGATGTTATCCGTCATTCTAATAGAGATGGTGTATTAAATCAATCATAAAAAGAAACCGGCATGGCCCGGCCGCATATATATCCTAATGAGGTAACCCTGAACGTCGTCACCCCTTAGCAATGGTATCAAGACGAAACAAGGTTTCGTCTGCGGTTAGTGGTGCTACGTCGTTCACCAAGCGAGAGCGGGTCCGAATAGGATATATATGCGGCCGGGCCATGCCGGTTTCTTTTAGCTATTTAAAATGTGCAACTCATGCAGCGCTCTGGTGCAGGCCACATAGAGTAATTTGGCGGTGTCAGGTCGTTCCAGACCGTGCTTCATATCAGGATTCCAAAGGATGACCGTATCGAATTCCAAGCCCTTTACCAGTCGTATGGGTAAGACCATGGTGCCGGTGGAGAATTGATTGGCTTCCCCATCGGTGATGGGGAGAAATCCGGAAAGTAAATCCCGGGTACGAACAGCTTCGGTTTCGTTACTGCAGATAATGGCGGTAGTGTGGAAGCCCTTTTCTTCCGCTTGACGAACTAACTCAGCAGTGTGTTCGGCCATTTCCACATCGCTCCAGAACTCCTGCTCCGTAACCGGAATGCCGTGGCGGATGACAGGAGTGATTTTATACCGTCCAAAGGAGGCTTTCTCCAGTATTTTCCCGGCATATTCGGAGATTTCAATGGTGTTACGATAGCTCTTTTGCAGTAACATAAAGCAATCTTTTTCTGAGGTCAGAAATAATTTTTGTAATTCGTACCAATCATTGAGACCGGTGTGGTAATTTATGTTCTGTGATACATCTCCCATAATGGTAAAATAGGTGGCAGGAAGAAGCTTACGCAGTACATAATAGGCACCTATGCCGAAGTCCTGGGCTTCATCCAGAAACAGTAAACCGAATTCCTGATTGGGACTTTTCTGGAAGATACGATAATGTATCAGCGCCAATGCGGCAATATCGTACAGATCATATTCTCTTGCGGCCAGTTTATTCAGGTGAGAGGTCATCTGTACGGCATCCTCCGTAGCCGAACCGTGTTCCGCAATCCACTTGTTCAAAAAGTCTATATAAAAATCATAAATGGAAGCTTTGGGACGTTTGTTTTTATAATGTCCTGCGTGCTCCTTCAGCTTGGCCTGAATCAGTTCCTTTTCCATTCCGCTCATGAGAAATTGAATACGTGTTTTTACCCGGTCATCCATCATACCTAAAAGGGTATGGACGCTGATGGTGGGATTCTCCCGGTAAAGGGTCTCGTTGTTGCTTTGGGAAAGAAGAGTACCCAGCTTGGGGTCGCAATAAGCGGAGGTGTCCACATATTCTTCCCGTTTCTGCATCAGATACAGCTCCAATTCCTGCATAAAGAGTAGGGTACAACGGAGCGGAGCGGAATCATCCGGTTCTGTTACTCTGTTCTTTTTCAGCCAGTTCTTCTCACACAAACGGATAAACAACTGATCCATACGCATTTGCTTGATGTTGTGAACATCTAATTCCGGAAGTCCGCTGGTGATATAGTTCAGCAATAAATCATTGCTACCCACGATACAGTATTCATTGGATTCAAAGCGATGCTTGTAGTTGTAAAGCAGGTAGGAGATGCGATGCATGGCCACGGTGGTTTTGCCGCTTCCGGCCACTCCCTGCACGATAATATTGGCAAAGGGAGATTTACGGATGATTTCGTTCTGCTCCTTTTGGATGGTGGAGATGATTTCGCCCAGTACCGCATCCTTGTTGCGGGAGAGGTATTGGACTAACAGTGCATCGTTGGAAGCGATATCCGAGTCGTAATAGCCCTTTAAGGTGCCATCCTCCACATCATAGGTGCGTTTCAGGTGGAGCCGGATGGGGATGGGAGCTTCGTCTGCTAAGCCATATTCGCCTTCGCCCAACTCGTTTTCATAATAAACGCTGGAAATGGGTGCCCTCCAGTCCGCAATCAGGACTTCGGTACGGTTTTTGAAGATACCGTTTTTGCCGATGTAGACCTGCTCGTCTTGCTCCAGATTGCAGTCGGTGTAGTCGATGCGCCCGAAATAGGGCTTTTTTAATGCGGCCTGATTTTTGGCTAAGGATTGACCGGCATGTTCCTCTAAACTGGCAGCAGTCATTAACTGGTTATAGAGCTCCACATCACCGCTGTTAATGGATTTGTACAGCTCCTGCACCTGTGCATGGTGCTTTTCGTGTTCGGCTTCATAGCGGAGCACATTGTGCCGGATAATGTTCCGACAGTAATCAAAGTGCTCAAGTTCCTGATTCCAATCTTTTTGCATGGAAAACCTCCTTGTTGGATGCTATTACAGTTCACACCGCGCCATTTACAAGGGCATGGAGCGACTGTAAAAACTATTATACTGAAAAAAGAAAGAAATACTAGACTTTAATTTCATAATGTGGTATGATGTTTGCTAGAAGTGTTGATAAAAATAGCTATCGGTT
>JAZOAG010000038.1:0-4677 GCA_045595325.1 Lachnospiraceae bacterium | reverse complement strand
GTTTACGTACGACAATGATTGCAAAGCCTTATCAGTGCAGAACACCAACTGATGCGTAGGATACTTGAATTTCACCAACACCCAGAAAGCTTCACGAGTGATATTACCTGCAATGAAATCTTCCACATAATCCCAAATTGTTTCATCCGCCATCGGTCCTTCCACTATATCATATCCATGTGGCAATCCGCGACGGCAATCCACCACAAAGTCAAGCCATTCCTCCGTCATAGAAGGGAACGACAAGACTTTCAATTCTTCATTTGGAGTATATTTGTAAATAGAGACAATATGCACCGGACGCTTGATTAAAGCCCAACGTCTTGCCTGTTTTTCTAAAGCCGTACAATAGAATCCGTAACCGAAATCCTTATAGAAACCAACAGACCTAATTTCGGGAACTTTTACCGGCACATTACTTCCGTAATATAACTTCATATTTATTGCCCTCCATTTCTTTTACCTTGGTTTTTGCAAAGATAGTGAACAATCCGATTCAAAGCTACCGTTTTACGATTTTTTTCATACTTTCTCTACATATAGTTACTTCATCTTTTTGCTTTCACGTTTCAAACCAACAAACATACATCTAAACGCATAAGACACATGCATATCCATTATTTTCTCAGGAGGAATCGTGCTTTAAGCAATTCTTCTGACTCTTTCATTTCCGCCACAAATTCTTTATAACTACTTGTGACTCGGGATATAGGATATAAATATGTTTGCAATTCTGCATTATTGCCTTCTCCATATCCTAATAAGTAATCGGAACTTCTATCTTCCTTATCACCCGGTTGGATGAAAACACCGTATTTTCCCTTCAAACGATACATATACGCAATCATTTGATGAATATCATCCCGTGTAGATTCTTTTTTATATTTTGCGTCAATGATAGTATGGTCTCTATAAAAGTCTGGATAACGAGGATACATACCATGTTTTGCCAAATGAATACGCCCTATCTTTTTTTTGTTATTAGGGTGTACGAATCCTTGTTTTGTGAGGATAGTAGCAAGATATTCTTCCCATAAATATGAGACATCGAACAAAAGACCATAGATACACTTTTCCTTTGCTCCATATTTAATTTTTTCATGCCTCAATATCCGCAAACAGAGTTTTTGAAGAGGGGTGTAAGCAGTATAATAAGGATGACTTACTATTCTGGAATTACTCGTTATCACCTTTTCCCTTTCCTGCCTTTTGTAATGTGAAGTTGCAGCTATAATCTGTGACACATTTGCACGTGTTTCCGCATCCTTTTCCAACAAAGTCCTTCCGAACTTCGTTTGACCGATATAATCAATCGTGTGTCGTATCAGTTGGGTTACATGATTGTCATGACTGAACTCCCGTGTGCGATAAGCAATACGTCCATTGAAAGGCATATTCATTTTTAAATGCCTGTTGATGTCTATCGTCCCCCTTACATTGGCATCATTGTATTCATTCCGTCGATATTCCTTATATACTCCTTGCACTAACGCATCATTAAGAAGCTTCGGGAACAAGTATAACAGAAAATTAAAGATGTTCTCATCGGTCGTTCCATGTGGCAAATTGACAATATTGAAATACAAAACCCTGCTTAACATATAATGCAAAAAGAAATCCTCTTGTGTTTTTTCAGAAAAACGAGAATGAATGGAAACAGATTGCCCGTTAACACCTATAAAACCTACCATATTTCCGGTTTCAAGAATGACCTTTGTACATTTTCTATCTTTCCAAAGGGTTTGTAACGACAACAGATATTGCTTACCGCTCCCATCTTCACACTGTCCAAAAGAATGAGGGTAGATGAGCAAGTCATTACCGTCATCATTCAACAAATCGGATATTTGCCGATTCGCGATACATTGTAATGACTTATACGCTTCAAGGTTATCCACCGTAGAAGAATACTTTGTGTTATCCTTCAATATCATCATTACCATTCCCGTTATAATACACTGATTCCAACATTTTCAGATTCTCCATCGCATCTGCTGTTCCTCTCAAATATTCAAACAGCACTCCTTTCAAGTGATTGTTCCAAAGATGTTGGTAAGCTGATTCTTTATTTGTATGGTCCTCATTCAGATAGAGTTTCAAATTACTGAAATAGGCACCACCGATGTGATATGCTGCATTCAGACCTTCTATTCCCGTATTGGCATCTTCATTCCAGATTGCTGAATTCAAACGCTCCATCACTTCAACCACCTCTTCTTTCATTTCTAAAAGGCCATCCAACATACCTATATTTTCATTGGCTTTTATTTCTTCCCAAGCAAAACGACGTCGCATAGCAAAGTCCATACTTTCCACGCTACGGTCTATGTCGTTCATTGTCCCAATGATATAAACATTTTCGGGTACATAGAAGCCTTCATAGAAAGGATCATCTTCATCGGTTATCAGATTTTGATATTGGGTTTTGATTTTGATGCTATCTCCACGATAACCTGAGTCTATGCTGAAAAATAGTTCTCCGAATATCTTTGAGATTTCGCCACGGTTTATTTCATCGATGATAAAGATGTAAGGTCTAACAGAAACTGCAACGGTTTCTGTTGTCTTTGTATTTTGTTCTGGAAAGCGATTGTTTCCAGGTTCTTCTTCATCATCAAAATTCTTATCAGTTAAATCTAACAACCCTTGTACTATCCCTCTATAATAGGAATAATCTAAAGTATTACCTATGATTTCCGTAAATTTACTAAAACTTTCTTTTCGAATATCAAATTGTTTCTTTAATATATAGTATGTATATATTTTTTTCAAATAATCAATATTTGCATTTTGATAATTACCTGTCTTCAAAAACTGGATAACATAATGATACTTTCCAAAAGATTGTTCTTTTACCATTACTTCCAAGGTCGTCATTTTGGAGCCTCTAAAGTCTGAATAAAGAATAACCTTCTTCTGTTTTATATTATCAATGAGGGATTTATAAACATCATCAAATAATTTAGCGACCACATTACATTCATTTAAGTTCTCTTTCCCATCAATATCTGAGATTGCCCTCTTACAAAACGCCTTAAACACCCCATCTTTCCTTTCAAATCCAATATTACCACGACTATCGGGTAGAGTCGGACGAAGACCTTCCACAAAGTCCGTATAATCATATGACGGATGAAACTGAACAAAGTCATATTCAGCACCCATTGCTTCAGCTATGGTTTTTGCCAAATATGTCTTTCCTGTTCCCGGTGCTCCTGTTAGAATAAGATTCTTATTTGTTTCCAGTAACTCTATATATTTTCCAAGTTTGCTAAAATCTTCCATACTATCGTTTTTACTTTGCAATAAATAATTGGATATATATTGAGGAACTTCTTCTTTTTGGCTCAATGTGCCGTAAGGTTGCCATAGTTTTTCTGGAAACCGTATATATAGTTCTGAAGTAAGAATATATCCTTGTTCCTTGAAACACAACCAAGCCACATCAACATAATGAGAATAATAAGAATCGTCATCATCCACATCCTTTCCTGCATAATGAATATGCTTCTGATATTTATATTGAGATAGTGCAATTCCAATTCCCCATAATCCTCGATTATTATGTGTACAACAAACTACATCCCCTTCTTCTATTTGTTTTATTAACGTAAAAGCGTCCTTAGCAGCAGAGTTGTCAGGATAGTCCTTCATTATTTCATCCATGTTATAGTCTGTATAATCTGTATCATTCCATCCTATAGCCATGATGTTCTTTGAAAAGAAACTTTCCCATGCATTCTCTTTTTGTCCCTGACAATGAGTAGGACAAATAAAATAGCATTTTTTTGTGCGTTTCAGGTCGTTGATGTCATAATTATAAGGAACAAAAAACTTGGCTACTTCCCTTTCTATACCCAACGTATTCATAAAACATTTAAATTGTTCTGACAGATACTCATCCGACATTTCTTTGTATAAACTCAGTTCACAAAGTTTTTTATTCGTCTGTGTACCATCTCCATAATTGGAAATATGCTTTTCGCGTGTATTATTCTTATACCCCACAAAACGACTAGGAGCAAACAACAATGTATTACCAAACGGTTCGACTACAAACCATTTCCCTTTACTAAACCGTTGTATTGCCCATTCTTTATCTTCTGCCTCAGAACTATTGGCATAAGAATAAAGAGTATATATATTTTTTACAACATCAACTCTACTTTCTATAAAATCTGTCCTTTCCATAGCTATCATTAAGATTCATATCAAGTACAAAAATACAAAATATTATAAAGACTTTAAAAAATTTGCTTCACTCCTCCACTTGCGTCATACCAACTCAAAATCAAGCGGTTCTACCCATTAAACAAATCATCCATCATCACCTCTTTCTGCACAATCCCACTATGCTTGCCATAAGCAACACCATACGTGGTGACCATCGTCAGATGGACGGTTTGCTTGGGAGTCAGCATGCCTTTCAAAGCTTCTATCCGGTTCCTTAATTTAGCATCCTCATCCTTGTTTATAGTGTAGGCATTACTTGCAAATTTCATTTCGCACAGGTTCACTACATTGTCGTCCCTGATGATAAGGAGGTCTATCTGAACACCTTCTTTCGTGTCATCGCCTTTTACATTCCAAGACGAAAATGATGACTTTACTCCACCTATTTCCAATGCTCGTTTTATCTGCGTGATGTGTTGCCAACATACTTCCTCGAACGCTACA
>JAZOAG010000037.1:0-6213 GCA_045595325.1 Lachnospiraceae bacterium | reverse complement strand
GCGGCAGAAAGTCTGGGAGTTGCAAATATCTGGATTCATAGAGCCAAAGAAGAGTTTGAGTCTGATTTTGGCAAGCAGATTCTGGCGGTTCTTGGTATAGAAGGTGATTATGAAGGTATTGGACACTGTGCGCTCGGATATGCGGCAGAACCGGCCAAAGAAGCCGCACCGAGAAAAGAGAATTATGTTTATTATGTAAGATAATGAAGTGTATATCACGGTCTGCAAAATACAATGAAGTGTTGCAACGACATTTCCACAGACAAAAGATATTATCGGAAATGGGCAATGGTAAAATGAATAAAGCGGATAAAAGGGAGGCATAGAGAACATTATGGAATATCATGTGGCGAAAACAGGAAATGATGGGGCATCAGGTACGAAGGAGCACCCGTTTTTGACGATTTCCCGTGCGGCACAGGTGGCAGTGGCAGGAGATGTTGTTACGGTACATGCAGGTGTGTACAGAGAGTGGGTAAGTCCCGCAAATGGCGGTACAGAAGATGCAAGAATCGTGTATAGAAGTGCCGGTGACGGGGAAGTAGTGATTACCGGTGCAGAGGAAATAAATAATTGGCAAAACGAGGGCGGACAGGTTTGGACGGCAGAAGTAGATAACAGTATTTTTACGGTGCGAAATCCTTTTAAGGAAGAACTGGCCGGAGACTGGGTATTTCCGGGTAAATTTGTTCCCCATTTAGGGGATGTGTACTTAAACGATATGCCAATGTATGAAGCAGCATCAATAGAGCGGGTGAAAGAGCCGGAGGTTTGGCCGGATGCCAAGTTTGCTGAAGAATCGAAGCTGGTATGGTATGCAGAAGTGGGAGAAAAGACGACTAAGTTCTGGGCGAATTTCGGTGATGCGAACCCCGAAACCGAGAATATAGAAATCGTGGTACGTCCGTTCTGCTTCTGGCCGGAGAAGACGAGGCTTAATTATATTACGGTAAAAGGTTTTACTATTTGTAAGGCGGCACCCAAGTGGGCACCTCCGACAGCATTGCAGGAGGGAATGATCGGTCCGCACTGGAGTAAAGGCTGGATGATTGAAGAGAATGAGGTCTACGGAACCAAATGTGTAGGTATCAGTTTGGGCAAGGATCTGGACGAAGGACATAGCAGAGGCCCGAAAGGAAAAGGAAAAGGCGGTACCCAAAGAGAGCAGGAAGTGATTTTTCATGCGCTTTCGGGGAACTGGACCAAGGAGAATATTGGCAGTCACATTGTGCGGAACAATATAATTCATGACTGTGAACAGGCCGGTGTGGTAGGACATTTAGGAGGCGCATTCAGCATCATTGAAGGCAATACCATTTATCGTATTCACCATAAAATGATCATTCATGGCGCAGAGGTGGCAGGCATTAAGCTGCACGCATCCTTAGATACGCAGATTAGAAATAACAAGATTTACGGTTGTTATCGTGCCGTTTGGCTGGATTGGCAGGCGCAGGGAACCAGAATCAGCAGGAATGTATTTTTTGACAATAAATCAGAGGATTTCTTCGTAGAGGTATGCCACGGACCGTACCTGGTGGATCACAATCTGTTCCTGTCCAAGATGAATTTCCGAAACCTGGCACAGGGCGGTGCCTTTGTACATAATTTGTTTGCGGGAAGGATGGTGCTTCGCGAGGAATTGTCCAGATGGACGCCTTATCATTTTGCACATGATACTGCAGTGGCAGGTTATAATAATTTCTCCGGCGGCGATGACCGTTTTGTGAATAATCTGTTCCTGTTTGACGGGGATGAAGATAGTACCGTGAAACCCATGACCTTCTTTGAACATTTACCGCTGCCGCCCCGTAAGGCAAACAAAGAGAAGGGGCAGATTATGGATGGTGTGCCGGATGATTCCGTGTGCTATCTGTATCCTTCAGGACTTTCGGCTTATGATAAATATCCTGACGGTACCGAGAAGATGCCTTGGGAGTTTACAGAGGAAGAACGTAAGGAAAGAATTGAAAAGTATGGTGATATTTATCCCTTGGGTCGCTGGGCAATTCCGGTACAGATAAAAGGAAATGCTTACTTTGGCGGCGCAGTAGGTTCTTCTCATGAGCCTGACGCAAAGGTTTGTGACAAGGCAGGTATTACGGTCGAACTTTCCGAGAAGAAAGATAAGGTAACAATATGCATTGAAGATGCAGAACTTCTTGGCGGTGAAGGCTCAGAACTTCTGTCAGCCGATACTTTAGGGCAAACTTATCATGCGGAAATGGCTTACGAGAATCCGGATGGAAGCAATATCGTGTTTGATACCGATTTCTTCGGAAAGAAGCGCCCGGCAGGAAATGTAACCCCGGGACCTTTTGAAGTCATGGGGGTGGATGCGTTAATTCGTAAGTTTGAGATATAGTATGGTAAAATAGTCAGAACGAAAAGACGCTTTGTTAGAACTCAAAAAGATAAGGGGGAAAAAGATGAAGAAAAAATCATTTACCTGGAATGAATTCGGATACAGAATATTTGCAATCTGTAATATTATCTTCATGATTTTTGTTTGTATCACTGTATTATATCCTGTATTGAATGCCATTGCGTTATCTTTCAATGATGATAAGGATGCCGTTGAAGGTGGAGTGCATCTTTTTCCTCGTATTTTTACATTAGAAAATTATCGATACGTGTTGACGCGCCGGAGGATTATTACGGCCATAATTGTAACGTTGGCAAGAACAATTATCGGAACAGGACTTTCGCTTTTGGTAAATGCATTACTGGCTTTCATTGTAAGCCGTAAAAAATTCTTTTTTAAATCGCAGTTGTCTTTGTTCTGGATTCTTACAATGTATGTAAGCGGCGGCATGGTTCCGACTGTGTTGTTATACAAGAACCTTGGCTTGACAGGTACCTTTGCGGTATATATCATTCCCGGTTTAATCGGTGCATTTAATATGTTGGTGATCCGCACTTTCATGCGAGGGATTCCGGATTCTCTTGAAGAATCTGCACAGCTTGACGGTGCGGGGTATTTTACGATTTTTTGCAGAATTATTTCTCCGTTGTGTACGCCGGTATATGCAGCAATTGCGTTGTTTGTCGGAGTGGGACATTGGTATTCGTGGTTTGATGCGATGCTTTACAATCGGAATTATCCGGAATATACTACTTTGCAGTACGAGGCTTCAAAATATTTGACAGTTGTGTCTGTTCAAGCAACCAATGGGGCGGCTAGGGATTGGCATGAACCTTTGGTGTTGCGTGCGGCTATAATGGTATTAACAATGTTTCCGGTTATCGTAATATATCCGTTGCTGCAAAGATATTTTGTGACAGGCCTTACCATTGGAGATATCAAAGAATAAAATTGACTAAAAATGTTTAATTATGTTAAGATAAAAGAAAAAACAAGGGAGAAAAAGGGTATGAATTGTAAATATTGTGGGAATCCCATTGAAGAAAATGCGTCAACTTGTGCAGCCTGCGGAGCGGCAGTAGAAGAAGCGATACAGGAAGTACATGAAGAGCAGAATGTGACAGCAGAACAGAATGTGACAGCAGAACAGGAAAAGGCAGAACAGCCGGAAATGAAAACAGCAGAAGAACCGGTGGTGCAACAGGAAACCGTTCAGCCTCAGCAGATTCCGCCTCAGGCTGCTCCTGTTAAAAGAGTACGCGAGAATGTATTTACCGGATTAATTGGAGCTCTGATTGGTGCGGCAATCGGCGCAGCAGTGATTATTTTATTAGGCCGTATCGGATTGGTTGCATCGATTTCCGGTTTCATTTTGGCGGTTTGTACTTTGAAGGGATACCAGCTTTTAGGAAGAAAGATCGGCATACCGGGCATTATAATCTGCCTTGCGCTTATTGCAATTACACCGTATGTGGCAGACCGTATCGAGTGGGCGATGGTAATTAAGAAGACTTATGCGGACATGGGAGTTTCTTTGGTGGATGCATTCCGTCTGGTTCCTGACTTTGTCAAAGAAGGCGCAATCGATAAAGTGTCTTACATTAAGAGCCTTGGATTGATTTATCTTTTTGCCGGTTTTGGTGCGTTTGGTACATTGCGCAGTCTTTTTACGGGCCGCTAAAAAGGAATAGAAGAGATTGGCTATGAGTGAACAGGGAATAAACAATAATATGAATTGTGAAAAAATGCAGAAAGAAAATACAAATAGGAAATTTACGACGGAGATGACTGTGTGGCTTGTGGTAGCAATCGCAAGTTTTGTATTGGCATTGCTTTGTTTTGGCGGTGGCTTGCTTGGAATCTTTGTAAGTTTAGGTTTGTTAATGCTTCCTATTGTAGGTATTTTTGGTGTTTTATTTACAATTTTATGTTTTGCAGGTGGTGTTCTTTTTCTGGTGCTTGGAGTCGTGGCAACCGTGTTTTTCATCCGTAGCAGAAATAAGTCAAGAGATGCGGATAAGGTTGCGGAAACCGTAGAAAAAGATGTGAATGTTGAGAATACAGAAGAAGTCGAAACAGAAGAACAGAAATAGCGAAGACTAAATGACGTTGCCCTCCCAATCCAATATGGATTTGGAGGGTTTATTTGGTATAATATTGTTAATGGCTTGTGCCGGCGGTACCGGACGCGGTTCCCAGGAGTGTCTGTTGCAATTTGAAAGAGGACTTACCCATATGGGCATGAGAGTGTATGACAGGATTTCTGTTGTGCGCTACAATAAGGATTATATTTTACCGGCGTTGGAACAGGCGGGGGAAACATATGCCAAAACGCTTGAGACAGGGTTTGATATGTATTATTGAATGGATTTTTTTGAAAGAATATAGTTTTTGAGGTGATTCATAAATATGCGATATAGAAGCTATAAAATTAGAAAATATTTGCTTTTTCTCATTTTGAGTGTGCTACTTGGTTTATCGGGATGCACGTCGGGTTTGTCAACGGAACAAGAAAGTGGGGAAGTTGTATCTGCTTCTGAAGAAACAACCGAAAAAGAGGGTCTTACGGAAGAAGTATCTACAGAAGAACCATCGGAGACAGATGAAAAAGAGATTTATTCAAACGGTGAAATAGAGTTTACTTTGCCGGAGGAGTGGAAAGATAAATGTGTCGTGGTGACAAGCGATGAATCGATAGTCGTTTATCAGAAAGCTTCTTATGAAGTAGAAGAAGAAAGTGGTTATTTGTGTGCTGTGGTAAAAGAAGAGAATGAAGTCGAAATACCGGGATATTATGCAATTGCCTGTTCCGATGAGGCAATATATTATTTGTGTGAGCCTTCCGATGTGCCGTGTGTTGACGATCGGAAAATCAGCGAAGAATATGTTTCTATGCTTATGGATTCTTGGATTTAAGAAAAATATATTACTATCAAAGGAAATGATGTGTATTACGATATGTATGAATTGTATCCGGATAAGTCTTATGAATTGACGGAGGATATTCAGATTTACAAGCAAAAAAGTACAGATTCAAAATGTATTACATTAAAAGCGCAAAATGTCTATTTCCTGGAGTCTGATAGAGATTTATGGATGAAGGTAAAAGGCGAGGATGGTGTGACAGGATATCTTTACAGAAATGAAGATTGGGATGTTGATGGCACCGGAAAGCATGCAGAGGAGATTTTTGTAAATCTTCCGTTTTTGGGATAAATATTTTAATTAATGAACAGAAAAATAGATTAATAACCGGAGGAAATTTTATGGCATGGTATGATGAGGCAGTTTTTTATCACATTTATCCGTTGGGAATGACGGGAGCACCAAAACAGAATTCTTATGAAGAGCCGGTGCACCGCTTGAATTCGTTACTTCCCTGGATTGAGCATATTGCAGCGATTGGCTGTAATGCAATTTATATAGGGCCTCTTTTTGAGTCCGTGGGACATGGATATGAAACAACGGATTATATGAAATTGGATAGCAGACTCGGAACGAACGAGGATTTGACAAACTTTGTGAAAGAATGCCACAAGCAGGGTATCAGAGTGATTCTGGATGGTGTGTTTAACCATACCGGACGCGATTTCTTTGCCTTTCAGGATATCAGACAAAACAGAGAAAATTCACAGTATAAGGATTGGTACTGCAATGTGAATTTCTACGGAAATAATTCGTATAACGATGGATTTTCCTATGAAAACTGGGGTGGCTATGACCTTTTGGCCAAATTAAACCAGCACAATCCGGCGGTGAAAGAGTATATCTGCAATGTAATCCGTTTCTGGGTAAAAGAATTTGATATTGACGGCATCCGTTTAGATGCGGCCGATGTTATGGATTTC
>JAZOAG010000036.1:0-94241 GCA_045595325.1 Lachnospiraceae bacterium | reverse complement strand
CTCATACCAGTCAAAGCTGTAAAAACATAGGAACAGATCCACAGTGCCTTTTCAAAATATATCAGAGATGGAATGAAATACCCAGGTGTTCTTGGGAGAAAGGAAAAATCCAATTACCATCTAAGATAATTGGATTATACGTGTAATACATGGCAGAGCAAAAAAAAGAAAGACAAGGGAATATTGAATTGCTTCGTATCGTGGCCATGTTAATGATTGTGATACTTCATTATCTGGACAAGGGTGGTATTTTGGTGGAGTTTCCGGCGGTTTCCGGTGCAACGGAAGTCTTTCATCGGTTTTTGCAGATTCTTTGCATCGGGGCAGTGAATTTGTACGTATTAATCAGCGGATACTTCTTGGTGGAGTCTAAGTTCACCGTTAAGAAAGTGGTACTTCTCTGGTGCCAGGTGCTCTTTTATGCCTATGGTATGGCGGCAATATTTATTTTGTCAGGAAGCGTTGACCTTGGTGCCCAGGGGATTTATGATCTGATTCCCGTGCTGCTTCCTGTTACGGGAAATCATTATTGGTTTGCCACCGTGTACCTGATGATGTTTGTTTTTTCGCCTTTCTTAAATGTGCTGATTCGCAATTTATCCAGAGGACAGCATAAGGCGGTTATTGGATTTGGCATATTGTTCTTTTCCCTGTGGAATACCATTCTTCCGTTTACCCTTCCGGTTACGGATGGCGAAGGGATGGATTTGCCCTGGTTTATCTGTTTGTATTTGATTGCGGCATATATCCGCAAGTATCCGGATTGTATCAGGATGGGAAAGATTGTCAGCTTCCTGGTTTATTTCGGGGCGGCAGCAGGCAGTGTTCTTCTGGGATTAGGTCTTTTGGTTGTTGACAGCAAAGTAGGTAAATTGGGAGGCTATGCGGGTAATTTCTTCCCTTATAACAGTCTTTTTACACTGGTGGGAAGTGTTGCTCTCTTTCTATGCTTCTTACAGATCCGGATTAAGGCAGGATGGATTACAAAGCTTTGTGTGAGATTAGGAGCCTGCACCTTCGGTGTATTCCTGATTCATGAGCATATGTATATGCGCTATCTCTGGCCGAAGTGGTTTCGGGTATCGGAATTTGCAGACAGTCCGTTTATGGTTCTGCATATGATAGGAACTGCACTTGCTGTTTTCCTGGCTTGTGCTTTGATTGATTTATTACGCCAGTTAATTTTTAAGGCGGTTTTCCAGAATAAATTTACGGATGCGTTTTTTGGACGATTCAAAGGATTTGAGGGACGCATCAACGGAGGAGAGAAATGATAAATTTTAATGTGCCTCCCTATACGGGAAAAGAATTGGAATATATTCAGAAGGCAGTTGTAAATCAGAAAATATGCGGTGATGGTGAGTTTACCAAGAAGTGTAATGAGTGGCTTGAGGAGAAGACAGGAACAGTCAAAGCTCTTCTTACCACCTCTTGTACCCATGCGACAGAGCTGGCTGCCATTTTGGCGGAAATCGGTCCCGGGGACGAAGTGATTATGCCTGCTTATACATTCGTGTCTACGGCAGATGCCTTTGTGCTTCGTGGTGCCATTCCCGTATTTGTGGATATTAGACCTGACACCATGAACATAGATGAGGAACTGATTGAGGCGGCGATTACACCGAAGACCAAAGCCATTGTTCCTGTGCATTATGCCGGAGTGTCCTGTGAGATGGATCGTATTATGGAAATTGCGAAGAAGTATAATCTCTATGTGATTGAGGATGCTGCTCAGGGAATTATGTCCGCATATAAAGGAAAGGCCTTGGGAACCTTCGGAGATTTCGGATGCTTTTCCTTCCATGAGACCAAGAATTTCTCCATGGGAGAGGGCGGTGCCCTTTTAATCCGTGATGAGGCTATGATTGAGCCGGCAGAGATTATCAGGGAAAAGGGAACCAACCGTGCGAAATATTTCCGCGGTCAGATTGATAAATACACATGGATTGACAGAGGTTCTTCTTATCTGCCCAGTGATATGAATGCAGCTTATCTGTATGCCCAGTTAGAGCTGGCTGAGGAGATTACGGCAGACCGTATGGCAACCTGGAATGCGTATCATGAGGCCTTTGCAGATTTGGAAGAAGCAGGACTTATTGAGCGCCCTGTGATTCCGGCCCACTGCGAGCACAATGCCCATATGTATTATCTCAAGTGCAAGGATATTGAAGAGAGAACAAGATTTATTGATTATCTGAAAGGGGAAGGTGTACATGCGGTATTCCATTATATTCCCCTTCATACCGCTCCTGCAGGGCAGAAATACGCCCGGTTCCATGGAGAGGATAAATATACTACCAGGGAAAGTGAGCGTTTGGTTCGTCTTCCCATGTATTACGGTCTGAAACCGGAGGAGAGGGCGCACATCATTGCTACGGTTCGCTCCTTTTATGAGAAGTAGGAGTTCAAGGAGGCTTGCAAATGTCAGTAATCGAAAGCGATAAAATATTGTTGCGTAAGATGGATTACAACGATACCGAGAATATTGTAAAATGGCGAAACAGTGACGGAGTGAGAAAGAACTTCATCTATCAGGAACTGTTTACCAGGGAGAGTCATGAACACTGGATAAAAACCATGGTGGAAACCGGCATTACGGACCAGCTTATTATCTGTGTCAAAGCAAATCCTTCCGACAGGGAGGGGACACCGGTGGGAAGTGTATATATTCGGGATATTGATGAGAAACACAATAAGGCGGAGTACGGCATTTTTATCGGGGAAGACTCTTTCCGCGGTATGGGGATAGGAAGCGAGACTGCAAGACTTATGGTAGAGTACTGCTTCCGGATTCGTAAGCTGCACCGGTTGTTTCTTCGGGTATTTGCCGACAATGAGCAGGCGATTCGCAGTTATGAAAAAGCCGGATTTGTACGGGAAGCGCTGTTGCGGGATGATGTTTGTATCGACGGAGTATATCGGGATATTGTGCTGATGGGATTGATTAATCCGGAGGATTAAAAGAATAAAAGTGAGGATAAACCATGAGTTTGGTAAGCTTTATTATTCCCTGTTATCGTTCAGAAAAGACGTTGCCGGGGGTTGTGGAAGAAATAAATACAGCAATGGGTGCTTTGAAGGAGTATGGTTACGAAATCGTTCTGGTGAATGATTCCTCTCCGGATAACACCATGGGAACCATTAAGGAATTATGTGATAAATATCCTTTTATCACCGGAATTGATCTGGCAAGAAATTTCGGACAGCATGCAGCCCTGATGGCAGGAATGCGCCGGGCCAAGGGTGACATTGTGGTGTGTCTTGACGATGACGGACAGACTCCGGCAGATGAAGTAGATAAGCTTTTGCAAAAAATTGAGGAAGGCTTCGACGTGGTGTATGCAAGCTACGGGAAGAAGAAACACAATGCGTTTCGTAACTTCGGCAGCAAGGTAAATGAACTGATGACCAGAGTTATGCTCGGGAAACCGAAGGAGCTTAGCATTTCCAGTTATTTTGCGGCAAAGCGTTTTGTTGTGAATGATATGATCCGGTATGAGCATTCTTATGCTTATGTGATTGGTCTGGTGCTTCGTGCCACCAAGAATATAACCAACGTGGAAGTGACGCACAGAGCCAGAACGGAAGGAGAAAGCGGTTATACCTTAAAGAAACTATTGGGACTCTGGTTTAACGGCTTTACAGCCTTTTCCATCAAGCCGCTGCGTATTGCTACTTTTATCGGCGGCAGCAGTGCCTGCGTGGGATTCCTTTACATGATATATACCATCATCAAGAAGCTTGTGCTGGTGAATGTGGAAGCCGGATTCTCTGCATTGATGTCTGTTCTTTTGTTCATCGGCGGTATGATTATGCTGATGTTGGGAATGATTGGGGAATACATCGGAAGAATGTATATTTGTATGAATAATTCTCCCCAGTATGTGATTCGTGAAATTGTAAAGCAAGAGGAGAATATCAATGAGTGATGGTGCTGCAAAAAAGAAGAATCTCCTGCTTATTCTGACACAGGTGCTTCTTCTTGGCGGGTACGGCATTCTTTGTGCCTATCTGTATTATAAACAGACCTTAAAGTTACCGGATTATTTATATGAGTCGGATTTACCGTATCATATTGAGATGGCGTTAGATGGTTGGGGGTATAGTCTTACCGCAATTATTTATCGCTTTCTTCATATGTTTCCCTATGCCAATGTATCCATCGCGTTGTTTTTATCCCTTTGTACCATCGGAACCATTTTTGTTACGGTGAAGGCAGTGGATTATTATCTTCACAAACCCTGGATTTCTCTGGCAGTGGGAATGTTTTCCGGATTTGTAATGCCATTTTTTATCCGGGCCGTTCAGTATTCAAGATACAACGGTTATCAGTCCGGATCAATCTGGCATAATTCTACTTATATTGTAATGAAGCTTTTTGCCCTTGGGGCATTCTTTTTATATTGTGTCATTGCCGGGCGTTACGGAAAGAAGTTCGGCTGGAAAGACTGGGTCTTTTTTGCAGGACTTCTGGTGCTGACCACGGCAACCAAAACCAGCTTTTTACTGGTGTTTGCGCCGGCTGCGTTTTTGATGCTGCTGGTGGATTTATACTTAAAAATCCCACTTAAGAAGGTATTGCTGGTGGCAACTACCGTCATTCCTTCTCTTGTGGTGGTGCTTTTGCAACAGACGGTTCTTTTCGGAGAAGATACGGGAAACGGAATTGCCATTGATTTTGCGTATTCGGTTTATTTGACCACGGGGCGGCCTTATCTGACCATGCCTCTGTCGGTTTTATTTCCCCTGATTGTGCTTTTTGCGAATTTCCTGCCGGTGTTCAAAGATACGCTGGCTGACTTTAAAGAACGAAAGGGAAGTCTTCGCCATCGGGAGTATTTCACGACCTGGCTGGTCTGGTTTTTTGGTTTTGCGGAATATCTTTTGCTTCGCGAGACAGGAAGCCGTTCCGGAGACGGTAACTTCTCCTGGGGGTATGATTTCTGTATCTTCCTGCTTTTTATTTGGAGCATGATATACTTTTACCGGAATATGACAGACGGCAAATTCGGACCAAAGCCTGTCCGTATTGCCTACGGTGTCGTGGCAGGAGGCGTGCTTTTATATCATGTTTACTGCGGAATATACTATTTTGCGTTGATTATTCAGGGGTATACTTATTTCCTCTAAAGGAGAAAAAAGTTGAAATCTAAATGGATATGGCAGTGGGTTCTGCTGGTGGGAGTGACACTTGCTACGGTGCTTCTGCTGCTGGCTTCAACCCGCATGGGACAAAAAAAATATTACCCTTTTCCGGGGGATGAGAATGTGCAGGTGCTCTTTCTTGGGGACAGCAATATGGCGTATTCCTTCGATAATGCTTCGATTCCCGACATGTTAAAAGAAACGGGGAATTATACCGTGTATAACGGTGCAATCGGCGGAAGCGGTGCGGCCAAGTGGAATGGTACCGGAAGCAGGGCCAATTCCGATGACCTGTTCGGATTCTATCAGCTGATGAAAATGGCGCAGGCCGGAGATATGCAGCCGGTAATTGCATTAGAGACAGAGGCGAACGGGGAAGCAATGGGACGTGTGGATATGCTGACGGATTTGGACTGGAAGGAATTGGACATCGTCATTATTTCTTACGGTCTGAATGATTATATGGCGGGGGTTCCTTTGGATTATGAAGGGAATGCCTATCTGGAAAACACCTATGCAGGTGCGCTTCGCAAAGGAATTGCTACCGTGAACGAAATGTGTGATGCTACCATTATTCTTTCCTCCATTACCTATGCTTCTTTTGAAGAAGGCGAAGGGCGGATTAGCGGTTATGAGAAAGATTTTGGCGGTGGTACCATTGATGCGTATCGGGATGCCTGCATGAATGCGGCAGCAGAGTTTGACAATGTCGTGTTTCTTGATGCTTTGGGTGAGATGGGGATTGACGACGAGAATTACGGGGAATATTTAATTGATGAGATTCACCTGAATGAATCCGGCAGACAGCGTTATCTGGATTGTTTGCTGCCCCTATTGAAAGAGAGATAAAGGATGAAAAAGAAAAGAAACAAAATTCCCGGTATGATACCTGTCGGAATTTTGCTGGGAGCCTTTTTAGTACAAATAATATTGGCATTTATATGGGCCTGGAACAATTTCTTTACCGTACAGGAATTCTATGAAACAAATCTCTATTTCAGCAGTGTGCTGGAACGACAGGGAGATGGCTGGAATTTGCGCGGATACCCTCTTTTACTGGAGGCAATGCAGGCTTTGTTTCATTTTTCCTGGATTAGATATTATGTAGTGATTTATATTTTGCAGGTTGTATTTTCCTGGATTTGCTTTTCGGGGAGCGTGATGAGCTTTGTGAAGATATTTATGCACCGGCAGATGTCTCCCTTTTATGCGTTACTGTTGGGTGCATATGTGCTTACCATTCCGGTGGTCTGGCAGATGCAGTTTGCACTGTTGCCGGATGCTTTATGCCTGGCAGCGGTGTGTGTGCTCTTTTCAAGAGGGTTGGAACTGGTATATGACCCGGGAAGTTTTCATTGGGACTTTCTCTATGTTATGGCAGGAACCCTTATTTTAACCGGGCTTTTCGAACGTCATTATTTTTATGGTGCCGCTATATGGTGTGTGATTATTTATCTGCACTACATTTTGAAACGTCGGGCCGGATTGCGTGAAGTCGAGGAGATTGAGCGGGAACGCAAAAAAGTGACCGATGGTGTTAATATTGTAGAACTTTATAAAAAAAGAACCAGAGGACCGGTGAGAAAGACTTTGATTTTCTATCCCATGGTTTGTGTGCTGGTCTGTATCGTGGTTATTGCTTTTTTGCATGCTGAGAGAATGGGAGTAGAGAACCGCTATAATATTGTGGCAGATTTCATGAACAGGGCGGTTTTGCCTTATGCGGAAAATACGGAAAGATTTTATGATGAAGAGCTTCAGGTCTGTGTGGCCGAGCCGGAGACAGCCCTTGCTTTATGTAAGGAAGCTTTTGAATTACATGGTAGTGATATTGTGCTCAGACTGGCGAAAGAGGGAGCGGGACATGTATTTGCACCTTTTTCCATCGTGAAATACATGCATCAGGGCGGTAATTCCAAGTTCGGATATAACTATTCGAGAATGTGGGAGGATACTCCGGTACTTACAAGGAATTATTTCTATGTAGGGAATCACGGTGCCTTAATGGTGGTGCTGGCAGGGCTTGTAACCGGAATTGTGACATGTATAAAGAATAAGGAGTTGCGCTGCAGGTTTGCAAAACTTCTCCTGCTTCCGATTGCAGCAATCCTTGTCATCACTTTCGCCCGGGTTATTTTCTCCACCATATCCATTGATTACAGAGACAGTCTTTTTGCCCAATGCATTTGGGTGATTACAGCCGTAACCATGATTGTCCCCTGTATAAATTTTAAGAAAGACTAAAAGAAAAAGGAGCCGGAAAACACTGTATGGAACGTGTTTCCGGCTCTCATTAATTTGGCGTTTACGAATTGGGAAACTCTAGAATTTATAGGTTTCCGGAGCAGCGGTAAAGGAACTGAAAGTAGCCTCTGCGTCTTTGAAATAAAGAACTTGTGTATTTGCATCATTCTCATCGTACATGCCACGCAAATTCACATAATCATCTAACATGGATTTCTTTGCTTCGATTCTGTCATCCTCCACAAGTGTTCCTGCGACTCTTAACCATACACCGTCTTTGAAAGCACAAATCTCACATTTGGGATTGAAAGAAAGCTGTTTGGAAACCGGTTTGGATTTGCCGGTCTGAATATAAAGCTTACCTTCAAAAATGTGTGCGGTTCCGAAAGGGCGTACTCTGGGCTGGTCGTTTTCCACGGTTGCCAGATAGTAGGTGCCGGCTTCTTTTAAAAAGTTACATACTCGTTCCACAATTGATTCCTCCTTGATTGTTAATATATTTAGGTGGTACATAAATGCACAAATAGAATCTATAAACGTTCGTTGACGTATTTAACGATACGCTCGGCAATCATCTTTCTGCCTTCATAATTCGGTGTGATACCGTCTTCCAAAAGGTAGGAGTCTGCATTTTCTGCATTGATCTTGATTCCGTAATAATTATCCAGGAAGGAAGCCTGATAATTCATCGTCATGTCAAGAACATATCCCAGGCAGTCCGGTAAGGATACATCATATTCATTTCGCAAGTCTGCCCCTCTCTTATTTCCGTTTTCGTCAATGGTATAGCAGAAGGTGGGAGCCACATACATAAGCTGCATATAAGGATAGTTGGGGCCGTATTTCTCTAAGGTTGCCCCCATACTTCCCTCCATGGAGAGAATGGTGTATTTCTGGTCCACGATACTTCCGGGGAAATCTTCCACGTAATCATGTCCGTCATAGCAGATTAACAACAAATCCACCTTGTTGAAATCAATGGATTCCAGACGTCTGATGACGTCGGTATAATGTTTCTTGTCGATATACTCCGGCAAACGCTCAATCTGACTCCACTGCATGGTGTAGTCCTGATGCTGGATACTCTCCGTAATCCAGAAATAACCGAAGGCGTCCATAGCATTGTTGTTCTCCGGGAATTCATTGTCCCATCGGTCGTTGACGGAGCAGAAACGGGAGCCCTTCAGTGCACAGTTGTAAACAGTTCCGTTAATCTGTTCTTCCAGCATGGATGCGATGCTCTGCCCGTCTTCCTCGTAAAGATACATATCATTTCCGAGGATTACCACCTGCAATTCGCCGTCATCTTCCGTATTGCCTTCCAAAAGGGCCGGATTACGGAAGAATAAATAGTCTCTTGTTTCCGTAGAATAATCAGTGGTATCATTTTCATCAATTTCGTATTCAATTCCCTTGTTCCATACAGCAATACGGATGATTGCAATGACAATAATTAAAACAATTACACCACCTAAAATAAAAGGCAGGTAATTCATAAAATTCTTGTTGTTTTTCTCTTTGTTGTTCTGTTCTGTCATAGATTTACCCAACACCCAAAGACAGGGTGTTTTCCTTTCTTTTCAAAATCAAACGTCTCCGGTTATTTTACTATTCTTTTGAAGATATGTCCAGTCCGATGATGTTACGGATAACTTGCGTAAAGATAGTAATAATGTTACAATAATTACTGTTTGGGACCGCATTTCGTCCCAATAATTTGCACCCTTGGAACGTATCTATTGTAAGATACGAGTGGAGGAACCTCTTTTTATGAAAAAAAAGAATAAAACAGAACTATGGCTTTTCCGGATTTTGCTGGTTGTCTTTCCCCTGTTACACTTAGGAATCGGAATGGATTTAATGGACACGGGATACAGTCTTGCAAATTTCGAGGCCTTTCCGGATTTAAATAAAACCTGGATGATTTCCACGATTCTTTCCCAGGTGGTGGGAAAGTGTCTTACCTTCCTGCCGTTTGGAAATACCATGATCGGCGTTCAGTTCTACTGTATGCTGATTCTGGGGGGCGTGGCCCTTTTGTTTTTTGAAGTGTTGCGCAAGGAGTTTGATTGTCGCGCGGTTCTGGTGGGAGAACTGATTGCATTATGTATGTGCTGGTCTCCGAAATTCATTTTATATCAGTATCTGACATATTATTTATTCAGCGGTGCGGCACTTTTGCTGGTAAAGGGACTCCTGTCCGAGAAGAAACGTCTGATGTATATAAGCGGTCTGATTCTGGGTGCATCCCTTTTGGTGCGCTTTCCCAACATTGTGGAATCCGGGCTGATTGTACTGGTATTTTACTATGCAATTCTCAAAAAAATACCCTTTAAGAAATTACTGATTTGGTTCGGTGTCTGCCTTGGCGGGTATGCGACTGTAGCCCTGACCGGAATACTTGTGATTGAACTATGTTTTGGATTTGGTTCTTACAGTGCCATGATTCAGGGGTTGTTTGGCATGACCGAGGAGGCGGTATCTTATACACCGCTTGCCATGGTCATGGCGCCCGTGAAAGACTACCTTGCTTATGCGAAGTATTTTGCATGCTTTGTGGCAGGAACCATAGCGGGATATGCCGTATATGTTTTCTTGAAGAAAGAATGGATGAAGAAAGCATTCGTAGCTGTTTTTGTGGCAGGCTTTATTCTCATTTTGTTTTTCCTGCGCGGAAGGGGAATTTGGAATCTGCAGTTTTCCGAGTATGTTTCGGTATATCCCTGGTGTATGTTTCTTGTATACTTTGCAATCATGTTTGCCGTGTTCGAAATTGTGTGGGCGAAATGTGAGGTGTCACGGAAGCTCTTTGCCATGATGATTCTTTGCATCCTTTTCATTACTCCCATTGGAAGTAACAATGGAATGTATTCCATTTTCAATAATCTGTTTTTGGTTGCACCTTATGTGGCGGGCAGTATGCTTTGTTACGGGAATCGCGTTGTCGATAAGGAGAAAAAAATCGGCAAGCATATACGACTGGATTTTAAACCGGCATTGCTGATGTGTTTTTTAATCAGCTGCATTATTATGATTCAGTGTGTCTGCTTCGGTGTTCTTTTCAATTTCCGGAGTGAAATCACGGTTTCCCGGGATGTGGATTTTGTACAGAATAACAAAAGACTCCGTGGCATGCGTGGAACGCCTGAGATGGTGGAAGCAGTAGAAGAGCTGACTGTTTTTATGCAGGAGGAAGAACTGATGGGAAAAGAAGGGCTCTTTTACGGGCAGGTTCCCACACTTTCTTATGCGCTGGATATGCCCTGTGCCATTTCCCATACCTGGCCGGAACTGCCCAGTTATCCTACCGTGGATCTGGAGGCAGAGTTGGCGGATGTTGCGGGCTTGCCCGTAATGATTTATGAAGCAGGTTATTATGAGAGAATGTTTGCCGAGGATGCGTATGAAGGGTTGCCGAAGAAAGAGCAGCTGGTGGTTTCCTTTGCAAAGGAGAGAGGTTACGAAGAGATTTATCGGAATCAGAAGTTCGTGGTTTTAACTGCGGAAGAATAGAATGTATCCAAGGGACGGCCTGTCGGAACAGGCGGGTCCCGGAAAAGAGAGTGGATTGCTATGAAGATTATGCCAAATCGCCTGGATAGGGGATTTTATCAATATCAGAATGAGTTTGAAACGAAAGCGTTGGAAGTGCTTCGCTCCGGTTACTATGTTTTAGGACCTGAAGTGAAGGCCTTCGAAGAAGAATTCGCAGCATATACGGGAAGTAAATACTGTGTTGGATTGGCCAGTGGCCTGGACGCCTTAATTCTTGCATTCCGCACATTGGGTGTAGGAGAAGGGGATGAGGTAATCGTTCCGGCCAACACGTACATCGCAAGTGTAATGGGTGTGACCATTAACGGAGCAACTCCGGTTTTTGTAGAGCCTGATGCATTTTATAATATTGATGCAGAGGCGATAGAAGAGAAGCTTACGGAAAGAACCAAGGCGGTTTTGGTTGTCCATCTTTACGGTCAGGCCTGTAATATGGCGCCTATTGTTTCTCTGTGCCGAAAGAATGGCCTTTTTCTGGTGGAAGACTGCGCCCAGTCTCACGGTGCACATTTTCAGGGGCAGATGACGGGAACCTTTGGGGATATCGGATGCTTCTCCTTTTATCCGTCAAAGAATCTGGGCTGCTTCGGTGACGGCGGTGCTATTGTAACAGGGAATGAGCGCATTGCGGAAGATATGCGTATGCTTCGTAATTACGGCAGCCGTAAAAGATATTACAACGAAGTGATTGGTGTTAACTCCAGACTGGATGAACTGCAGGCGGGGCTTTTGCGTGTAAGATTGTCCCATATGGAAACGCTAAACGAGGAACGCAGGCAAATCGCAGAACGCTATTTGAAGGGAATTACCAATCCGGATGTGATTCTTCCCCAATTGCGGGAAGATGCAGAGAGTGTGTGGCATCAGTTTGTGATTAGACACCCCCACCGGGATGCTCTGGCAGAATATCTGGCATCGAAAGAGATTGGAACCATTATTCATTATCCCATTCCGCCACATCTGGCAGAGGGATATGCCTATCTGGCTTATAAGGCGGGAGATTTTTCCATTACGGAAGAGTATGCGGATACTATTTTATCCCTCCCCATGTATAATGGGATGACAGAGGAAGAGCAGGACTTTGTCATTGAGGAAATCAATGCTTTTCCGGGATAGAAAGGATAAACGAATGAGAATAGAGGATTGTTATAAAATAATAGAGTTTCAGGATTTGGGTGACGAACGGGGAAACCTTGTGGTGATTGAAGGTGGTGGCATGGACATCTCCTTCGATATTCAGCGTGTCTTTTATATTTACGCGTCTGACAGTGAAGTGGTCAGAGGGCAGCATGCCAATAAGGAGACGGAGTTCTTACTGGTGAATGTAAGCGGAAGCAGCAAGGTCAGAGTGGACAACGGCAGCGAGTCGGTTGTTATTGAGTTAAACAAACCCAGAATGGGACTGTACCTGCCGAACATGGTGTGGAAGGATATGTATGATTTCTCACCGGATTCCGTATTGCTGGTACTGGCAAGCAGGCATTATGATGCGGCGG
This sequence comes from Lachnospiraceae bacterium, assembly GCA_045595325.1. Taxonomy (GTDB): domain Bacteria; phylum Bacillota; class Clostridia; order Lachnospirales; family Lachnospiraceae; genus UBA3766. The sequence goes on along the minus strand of JAZOAG010000036.1, from coordinate 81,801 downwards.
AGTATATCCGCAATTACGAGGATTACCTGGCAGAGTTAAAAAAGAACAATGAGGCATCCTGCGAATAAACCGGATGCATGAGGCAGAAATGAAGAAAATATTTGCAAATTGGAAATTCTGGAAGATTTTTTTGATTGTGGTCAGTGTGCTGGCCACCATGAAAGTAATCTTCTTTGATTATACGCTGGACGAAGAATATCAGCTGATGATGTCCTACCGGAATTTAAACGGGGATGCCCTTTTTCAAACCATGTGGGAACCGCATCAGACCTCGGCTTTTATGAATACCGGACTGCTTTGGCTGTATGAAGCGGTTACGGGAACCTATACGGGAGCACTTTTGTTTATTCGTTTTGTGACAGCGGGAATTCAGACGGCATTGGCATTTTATGTGTATAAAATACTGAAGCCTCTTCTAAAACCGGAATATGCTTATGTGTTGGCGGTTATCTATTTTAATATGAGTCCTAAGCTGATTCAGATTCCGGAGTTTGGGAATATGCAGCACTGGTTTTTTACATTGCTGGTTCTTTTTGCAATGGAGTATGTAAGCAGGGTACAAAAAGGAACGAACGGACTTAAAGGACATAATGGGGAAAAAGGACCGAAAGGAGCATATATATTCCTGCTCTTAAGCGGTGTGGCCATGGCTTTAGAGGTGTTGTCATACCCTTCCAGTATCATTCTTTTCCCATTTTTTATTGTATATTATTTTTTATGTTCCCCCGCGGGATGGAAAAGGAAAGCGGGAAGCCTTGCGGCCTTTATTCTTCCCTGTGCGGGCCTGGCAATCATCTGGTTTGCCATTGTGCTGCCGGGAATGACAGTGGATGAATTTATAAGAAATTTCGTGAATACCATGTCTTTTGATTTGACCCATGAAGTGTCCGGTGTTACCGGCGGGAAGTGGCAGGGGCTGGGGACAAATCTTTTGTATGGCGGGATTATGATTGCGGGAATTTGTCTTGCGTCGTATCTTGTGACTCTGCTTTTATCCGGGGTGATAAAAGATAAAGAGATAAAAAGCAGGGAAGCGAAAAGAAATTCCGCAAAAGAGAACGAAATAAAAGATGTGACAGCAAAAGGGAATAAAGTAAGCAATCAGGAAGAAAACAAGCAGCCGGATAAGACTCTTATATTCTGCACTTTGACGGTTTTATTTGCCGGCGCGGTGCAGGTTTTTATCTGGATGGTTCTCCGAAAAGGATATGAATTTCCGCAGATTCATTTGCCGGTGATTCTCATTGTGTTCTGGTGCCTTTGGAAAAAGGCGGACGAAAAGAAAAAAATGTTTTTGCCGGGAATTATAGCGGCATATCTGAATATTCTGGCAGTTTTTTATTTGAGTGACTTGCAGCTTTATCATGCATTTCAGCATGGCCTTCTGGGCGTGTTGTTTGCCGTGGTAGTGGTTGTGCTTGCCATGGAAAAGGTGTGGAAGAAAGAAGGAAGGCAGAGAGTTCTTTTCTTTCTGATGTTTTTATGTGCGGTAACTCTGGTGGGAAAATCGTTTACCTTCCGGAGCGGTCGTGAGCTGACGATGCCCTGGGAAGTTCGCGGAATTACCAAACATGGAATTGCTGCAGGGGTTCTGACGGATTATATGTTTGCATATATTTACAATTCCAATTATGAGGACTGGAATGCGTATGTGAAAGACGGGGACCGTGTGCTGGTGGTGACCAATATGTTATTCTCCGCAGGAACCACCCCTTATACTTTTCAAGACGTGGATATTTGCCACTATTCCATTGTGGATCCTACCGCGTACGATGAGCGACTTTTGGCTTATTGGGAACTTTATCCTGAGAAGCAGCCTGACGTGATTGTGGTGGATTGCTGGTACGGCGAATTGAAAGAGGACCCGGAGAACTGGATTATGCAGTATATCGAGAGGGATTTCGGATACACGGAATATCACGACGGAAAGTATGTGCGTTTCTATCGAAGATAGGAGAATTGTGTGAAACTTAATCCGGGTGTCGGAGTGAAATGCGGTTCGTGTGAAGCGGTGAACGAGAAATCCGAGTAGTGGAGTGAAAGAGAGTAATTATGAAGAATTTTTGGCAGTTTATGAAATTCTGCATTGTGGGATTTATTAATACTTTTATCAGCGAGGTTGTATATGCCCTGGTAGTATGTCTTCACGGACACTATATTTTCGCCAATATACTTGGATTTGTCATCAGCGTCTTAAATGCCTACTACTGGAGCAACCGATATGTGTTCAAACAGCAGGAGGGAGAAGAGAAGAGAGTCTGGTGGAAGGTATTGCTGAAGACTTACATGGCGTATGCTTTGGGATTTGTGGTAAATCTGCTTCTGCTTACCATGTGGGTAGAATTGGTTGATATAAGCCGCTTTATGTTGCCTGTAACGGAGCTGCTGGCGGGGTGGCGCATTACCTATTTTGATGCTGACATGTTGGGAGAATTACTGGCACAGGCCTTGTGTCTTCCCATTACCATTCCTTTGAATTTCCTGATGAACAAATACTGGGCATACAGGGGGAAGAAGAAAAGCGGGAAGGAAGAGTGATGAGGGAAGAGAATAAGAGTCTTTTATAGAACGACCATGATGGCGCCGATTGGCGGCTATCATGGCCGTTCTTATATTACTCACTGTTTAAATTTCTATTAATTGTCCAAGTATTTTTGGGCGTGTTCTTTGAGAAGCTTTAAACTTTCCTCTTCAGTGTAAGTATATTCCCGGTTATTTTTGAGATAGAGCATAAACTCAGAAAAATTGTTTCTTATCTCACTTACTTCGATGATACAGGAAGAGAAAGGAACGTTTGGCACATTCCAGATGAAAATGGACTCATCGTTATCATAGTGACAAAGTGTCATTTCAATGGGGACGGTAATGCGGTTCTCTTTTAGTACAATAGGAATGACTTCACCTTTTTCACATTTTGCCAGTAAGCGTTTGAGAATAAGCTTACGTTCCTCCATAGAAAATGGCTCATGTGCGTCTCGGGGCAATTCGAAACTGAGCCCTGTATTCATAAATAAGTCCAGTCCTTTTAACAGGAATATAGAACAAGTACATTTAAAATTTGCCTTGAAATAGGTTTTCAAAAATTCCACGATATAGGGAATATTTGCAAGATTAGGATTCATTCGTCTAAAACCAACTTCAGCAGGAATCATTGGCAAAATGCACGGAACGTAGGATAATTCCATAATGCTGATTTCTGAAGTAGGCCTGCTGTATATAATATTGTCATAAACCTGTAAGTATTCAAAAACATCATGAGTAGAAGTCAGGAACGGATGACATTTACATCTCAATGTGTCAAAACCGCTGTTTATGACTGTCAGGTTGTTTTCGCCTTGTAACAGAAGACCGGATTGACAGTCACTGCTTAATAGGAGGGCATATTGGGATGATATTAAGCAAAAAGGGAATAGCTCTGAACTAAAGTCATTTTTACGATGGTAAAAAACCTGATAATTTGTGTTATAGTGGGAAGCTAAATGAAAGCAATAGGTTGCTTCCTTCATATTCTGACTGTTATAAATTGTGCCGGTAGTAGATTCCAGCGCAATAATGTGTTCAATGTGCAACTTTTCTTTTTGCTGTGCACTAATGCCGCTGAGAAGATAATTTTTCACAAATGTGAAATTAGACTGAATAATTATTTTAAGATGCCCTTCATCCCGGTTTGCTTCGGTATCAATGATGTACTGGGTCAGCATGTTGACGTTGGAAGAGCCTTGTATGGAGCTTAACGTATCTATTTCGTAGGTTATGTTTTTGTTAATGGGGAGAACTGTGGATAATTGTGAAAGGGACTCTAAGGAACGTTGACATTCCTCCATGCACATGTATTTGTCACGACCCATTAATTCGATTCGATACTCTTTAAGAAGGGTATCTTCCACATCTATGGGGCACCTCAACGCCCGAATAAGGCGAAGCATTTTCTCTTCCGAGTCAGGAAGTCTTTTTCCCGTTTTAATTTTGGAAATGAGCGCAAGTGAAAATCCGCTTTCCTGCTCTAAATACGGTAACGTGAAATTACCTTCTTGAATAATCTTGTTTAAACGATCTGAAAAGACAGACATGATAACCCTCCCATGATAATTGTAATTCAATATTATTATTGCAAGTGAATTGCGGTTTGTCAATCTGAGCTAAATTATTTGTCCATTTTTCTGTCTAGCAGTGAAATGTTACCATAAAGTGATAAAATAAAGTTAATTTGAAAAAGACTGTTTTGATGTGAAGTATATAAAACGGTTGACGATGCATAAGGAGGAAGGTTACATGAAGTATATGTTTGGGAAAAGGATTTTCAGATTTTTGGCAATGTTTCTTGCAATAGTAATCTTGGCAAGCGGAAATGGGATGACTGTTTTTGCGAGGGAGATAGGTGAGCAGGTTGGGGAAATTATTGAAATATTAGAGGTTGAAGAATCTTTGGGAAATACTGAAGAGAATATTTCAGATGAAGACACAAATGAAAGTGATGAAGAAAGTGAAAGTTACTCTGAATCCGATGATGTGGAAGAAACAGAATCTGAGACGGAATCAGAAGAAACGAGTGAGGAGGAACTTGTAGAAGAGCAACCAGTGGAACCTTCTGAAGAAGTGTCGGATGAAACTTCTGAAGAAAGCGATTGGGAAACTTCAGAAGATGTATCTGAGAGTAATATCATTGTAGCCTTCGAGGCATTACCTCATGAACAGTCACATATTTACCTTGAAGAGAAGATTGATATTACTGAGCTGATTTCCAGAATGCCTAAGAAACTCACCGTTACTCTGGAGGATAACCGCATTGCGCAGATTGATGTGACATGGACATGTGAGACTTATGAGCATGAAATAGAAGGCGAATACACCTTTGAGCCGATTTGGGATGAGAAATATACATTGTGTAGTGAGTTAGTATATTGCCTGGATGCACCATGTGTATATGTTTTCATAGAGGAAGATGTTACTGAGCCATATTTGCCGGAAGCAGTATCGGAAATTCCTAATGAACTGATGCTTTCCAGTGATGATGAGAATTTTGAAATATATTTGGCTAATTATTACTTAGAGTTCGAATCCTATATATTCGAGTGCGAGAGTCCGTACCGTAAGTATGTGGAAGATTTACGTGCTGATGAAGATTTTCAAAACAGTTTGGTAGGATGGCGTGTGGCAACATTTGATTTGGCGAGTGAGTTTGAATATAGTCAGAAAGAATATGCGTATGCGCAAACTATTTTATTTGATGTGTTGTATGAAGGTGAGGAGTTTCAGAATATTTTAGGAAATGCAAAGAATAATTACAAGCGTTTAAATGGTTCGGCATGGAATAAACTTTGTAAAAACTATAAGGAACTTAATAAAAATTCGCCAATGACACCGGAACTTATGAGCCAATTAGAGCAGATGGAAGAATTCTCTGATGCCATGAAGGTAGTAGGTGATTTAGGCAATATGATTGATACTGCAGATTCAGCGTATCAGGTAATGGAGAAACTAGCCAAAGTCCAGGCACTTATGGAACTTCCGGATGAGGTAACTGCCATATTACGCGACATGAAAGCTAATGCAGGAAATAATCCTGCATTACAGTATGCATTAAATGAATTTGCTATGATTTGTGAAGGGTCGTTAACATACGAGCAGATTGCATTACTGTTTTCAAGTGAAGCTGCATTTTCAGAGATTGCAAAAGAATTGTTAGGTACGATATGGAAGGAAGTGTTGAAAAAGTGTAATGGTGTGGGGTTGTCCATTTCTACAGGACAGACAATGGGAAAATATGCAAGTAATATTCTTTTTTCCACAGATAAGACCATTGAAACATATTATACGTTGGAAACATTGTATGAGTTTGAAAATTTATTAAAAAACAGAGCAAAATCATATGTATCGGCATTTAAGTCGAATCCGTCGTATAGTAATGCCCGAAAAATGAATCAGTCGGTTCAAATGCTTTATTCCGTTTATAATACCGGAATCAACTATTCCATAGATTTGGTGGAATGTGTGTATGATGAAGGTATAATAAACGTTATTTATCATGCCTTTAATCAAGATAAATATAATGATATCATGAAGTCTTTGAAGAACATTCAGAAGAGTTACAGAGAGTTCTATGATTATAGTGAAGAAATTGCGTATTCATCTTATCTTGATGAATATGGAAATATATTAGGCAATGATATTGAGGGGACGGATCTTACAACGGAGGAGTTTGTACAATCGATTCTTGCAGTTGAATATGAAACAGAGAAACTTTCTGATTTTGTTGTAAAAAAAGACACCACATTAACAGAGGATGTGTTTTGCTATGGCAATTTATATGTTGAAGGAGGAACACTTAATTTAAATGGACACACGATGGACATTAAAGGGAATGCGGTAATCGAAAGTAAAATCAATCTGTATAATGGCACTCTAAAGATTGGTGGAAGCGTATTGCATTCGGGCGGACAAATTGCTTTTAATAAGGGTACGTTGTACATATTTGAAGATTATAAAGCAGATAACGGCACATTTGATATGTCTTATGAAGAAGATTGTTTGGAGGTGCGAGGAGATTTTGTGTATAATTCATACCACGTTGAACTAAGAGCCGGAAGTATGATATTCGGAGGCGATGTTATTCAACAGGGGACAGGTTACGGATTAAGGTGTGGTGAAAGTCATAAGATAATATTAAACGGTAGTGGAAAACAGATTGTGAGCTCAACACGTATAGATGCATATAATGAATTATATATAGAAAATGATGATGTTGAGATACAAGAGAATTTTACGGTAAAAAAGTTGTGTACGGATGGTAAGATACAGAGCAAAAATGCAACAATTCGTTCGGACATTTTTGGAAGTGTATTAGACCTAAATGGTAAGGATTTAGAGATTATAGGTGATATTAGGATACATGGTCCAATAAACCTGAATAACGGAAAATTGACTGTGAACGGAAACGTATTGCATTCCTTCGGAAATATTTCATTTAATAAGGGTGAATTATTTGCTATGGGAGACTATCGAATGTTAGATATAGGCATTAATAGTGCCGGAGAAGAGATTTATCTTACGTCTTCGGGCATATTTACGATGGCTTATGAAGAGGACTTTATGGAGGTGCATGGAGATTATATTGGCATATTAGCATCAGATTTTTATTTAAGTGCTGGAAGTATGATATTTAAAGGCGATGTCATTCAGAAAGATACGCATTCTTCCAAAAGTGGATTACGGTGCATTGGAAGTCATAAGACCATATTTAATGGTACGAAAAAACAAACGATCAACTCAGAATGCACAAATTCATATAATGAATTATATATAGAGAATGATGATATAGTGATTGAAGGTTATTTTGCCGTAAATAAATTGTGTACAAGTGCAAGAGTGCAGTGTAAAGATACAATATTATTTTCTACTGACTATGGGAGTGAATTTAATCTAAACGGAAATGATTTGAATATAACAGGTGACATTACGATAGATTATAATGTTAATTTGAGTGCGGGAAATTTGAACGTGAATGGAAATGTATTGCATTCCGACGGGGCAATTAGTTTTAATAAAGGAACCATGCATATTACGGAAAATTATCGAATACAAGATTTGCAACAAAACAGTGCAGGAGAAATGATATACACATCGTCATGGGGAGGCCTTGTAATGAATAATGAAGAGGATTGCTTGGAGGTACAAGGTGATTTTTGGATTGGAACACACTTTTTTTCAACGTTTACTGAAGGTACTACGATATTTGGAGGAGATGTCATTCAGCAGGGAACTGATTATGGATTAGGATGTAGCGGAAATCACAAAACGGTATTTAATGGTTTTGAAAAGCAATTAATTAGTTCAACGTGCACGTATTCGTATAATAAATTATACATAGAGAATGAAACTGTAGAAATAGAAGGATATTTTGCTGTGCAAAAACTATGTACAGATGCCAAAATACATAGTAATAATGCGACAATTTATACAGCATATTCGAGAGATGCATTGAATTTGTATGGCAAGAATCTGGAAATCACGGGTGATATTGTCATAGATGATTATATTGATTTGAATTCAGGAAAGCTAACCGTGAATGGAAATGTATTGCATTTAAGTGGAGAAATAGATTTTAACAAAGGAACGCTATATGTCGCAGAAAGTTATCGCATACAGAGTTTGCGGAAAAATGGTGCAGGAGAGGAGGAGTACACATACAGTTCAGGTCATCTGAGGATGGAGTATGAAGAAGACTGTATGGAGGTAAGAGGGGATTTCATATGTGATTTTATAGGAGGAGGAAGTCTGTCGAATGGAACAACGGTATTTGGGGGGGATGTTATTCAGTTAGCCACATACTCATTGACAAGTGGGCTGAATTGTTATGAAAATCATAGAACGATATTTAATGGAGAGACAAAGCAGTTAATCAGTTCTTCTTGTACAGATGCGTTTAATGAACTATATATAGAGAATGAAAATATAGAGATACAAGGTTATTTTGCAGTCGAAAAATTATGTACAGATGGAAAAGTGAAGAGTAATGGTGCGATATTGTATTCGGATTCTTACGGGAACGCTTTAAATTTGAATGAGAATGATTTAGAAATTATAGGTGATATTACAATAGAAGGAAATGTGAGATTAGATCAGGGATATTTGACCATAGTTGGAGATGTATTACATGCCTATGGCAATATTGCTTTTAACAATGGAACAATGGATATCAAGGGGGATTATAGGATTCAAAAGATTGTACTTAACAGTTTGGACGAAGAAGAGTATTCGCAATCACAAGGATATGTCAAAATGGTTTGTGAGGATGACTTTTTATTGGTTGAAGGAGATTTTATATCGGATTCAAATAGCGCGTTTAATACTTTTTCCGCAGGAACAATGCGGTTTGATTCAAATGTAGATATTAGAAATTCCTATTTTGTATGTAAGGGCACTCACAAAACTATTTTAGGAGGACAGGGTAAACAAATTGTTAAGTTTTCGGATGAGGACAATTATTTTAACATTCTCCAATTGACCCAACCACTGGATAATTATGAATTCACACCGAATCCATGTTGGATAGAACTGATAACTGTGGAGAAACCTGTTGAAGAAGTAGTGATTAATGCGGAATCTCTTGTGATGGAAATGGGAGAATCCTATCAACTTGAAGCACATGTTTTACCCGAAGATGCGGACGAGCAGACTGTGATGTGGGAAAGTGCTAATTCCAACATTGCCCGTGTTGATGAAAATGGTTTGATTACAGCAGTGAGTGGTGGAGAGGCGGTTATTACAGCCTCGGCAGGAAGTGCTAAGGCATATTGTACTGTGACTGTAAACAGCTATACTGTTACTTTTGACTCGCAAGGCGGAACCGTAATTGATCCGATAACAAACATCGGAAAAGGTGCAACAATTACCCTGCCGGAAGAACCGGAAAAAGAAGGATATATATTTGGTGGTTGGTATACCAAACCGAATGGAGAAGGAGAACGATTTACTAACCAGACAAAGATTGACGGAAATATTACAGTATATGCAAAGTGGAGTGAAATTCCTAAATTATCTTTGCCTACGGCCAATTATGCAGATGGAAGTGTAATTGAAGCCGGAACTGCTATTATTTTGAGTACAGAGGAAAAAGATGCTAAGATTTATTACACTTTAGACGGTACAGTACCGACCGTATCAAGCAATCTATACAAAGAAGCTATCATTATTTCAACTGATACAACTATTAAAGCCATTGCAGTAATGGAAGGCTTTAAAGATAGCGACGTTGCCACTTTTACATATGAGATTGCGGAAGAAGAAATTATTATTTACACGGTTACTTTTGATAGTAATGGTGGGAGTGAAGTGGCATCACAGTCAGTCGAAGAAGGTAGCTTGGCAGAGTGTCCGCAGGCACCGGTGAGAGACGGATATACCTTTGTCGGATGGTTTTTAAACAACGAGCTGTATGATTTCGCGACACCGATCAAAAGCGATATTACATTGATTGCGCAATGGACAGAGATGCCGACTCTTACATCCCCGGTAGCCAATATTGAGTCGGGTTCCGTGGTGGCTATGGGAACGGAATTGACACTTTCTTGCGAATTGGAGAATGCAGTAATCTATTATACAACGGATGGAAGTGATGTAACTGCAGAAAGTAATGTATACAGCGGTCCAATTGTATTAAATGGGGATATTATAATTAAGACGTTTGCATTATGTGAAGGATATAAAAATAGTCCGGTTGCAGAATATTCTTATCGTGTGATTGATGAGAATAGTGAAGCAGGAGATGTTTTACCGGAAGATATTCCAGAAGGCGGTATTTCTGCAATTCCTAAGGGATTATGGATTGCAGGTGTTGATGATACATATGAATATTCCGGAAATGCAATTAAGCCGGAAGTACGCGTATATGATTATAAGACACTTTTGGAAGAAAAAACCGATTATACCATTACATACAAGAATAATACAAATGCCGCATCGGCGGATGCTTCCAAGGCTCCTTCCATTCTTGTAAAAGGAAAAGGAAATTACGCCGGAAGTGAAAGCAAGAAATTCACAATTATTGCCAAGAGCATAGAGGACGAAGATGTTCGAGTGGGAGACGTTTCTGCGAAGTATAATAAGAAGGACAATAAGGGTGTTCCTGAGGTTTCTTGGGCTGGAAAGAAACTAAAAAACAAGAAGGACTATGTGGTAAGTTATCCGGACACCAAGGAAGGCGCTTATGTAGAACCCGGTATATATACTGTCCAGGTTTCCGGGACCGGAAATTATTCAGGAACTGTTAATGTTAATCTTACAATTACAGAAAATATACTTCTTAATAAAGCAACCGTAACCAAGATTGCTAATCAAACGTATACAGGAGAGGCGATTCAGCCGGAAGTAATTGTGAAGAATAAAGGTGAACTACTGGTAAAAGGTGTTGATTATGAAGTAGAGTACTATGACAATGTTGAGATTGGAACAGCAACGGCCAGTGTAAAAGGTATCGGAAGATTTGGCGGTGAAAAGAAGGTAACCTTCAAGATTGTGGGTTATCCGATGAAGAAAGTAAAAGTATCTGATTTACCCACAACCATGACTTATACGGGCAAACCGGTTGAGCCGAAGTGTGTATTGAAGTATACAGAGAACGGACAGACCCGTATATTGCAGGAGAATGTGAACTACACGGTTTCCATTGAAAATAATGTAAAGGTTGGAACCGCGGTTATTACTTTTACCGGTATCAATGATTTCAGCGGAACGTTAAAGAAGAAGTTTAAGGTTCGTCCCTGTGACATTGCCGGAAACAGCAGAATCAGTTGTGTACTTGAAGCTCAGGTTCCTTATGAAAAGGGCGGAAGCAAACCGAAACCTACGGTTATGTTCGGTGATGTTGTATTGGAGGAAGGCAAGGATTATACGTTAAGCTATAAGAAAAACACAGTTCTTTCCGAAGGATTGTCATCGGATAAACTTCCGGTAATGACAATAAAAGGAAAAGGTAATTTTGCAGGAACAATAACCAAGAATTATCGTATTGTGAAAAAGGAACTTGCAGCAGTAGAGATAGATGTGCCGGATAAAGTATACAGTACAAAGAAAGGCGCATACAAGTCAGTTCCCACACTGACAGATAACAACGGAAAGAAGTTGGCAGCAAAGAAGGATTATGAAAAGGCTTTTGTATACACGTATGCAAAGGAAACTGTCACAGAGGACGGAACCGTGCGTGCAGCAGGTGAAGAAGTTGGAGCAAATGATATTCTGAAGGTTGGAACACTTGTGAACGTGACGATTACCGGTAAAGGATTATATACCGGAATCGGAGTGGGACAGTTCCGAATTGTGAAGGCGGATATCAAGAAGTGTAAGGCTGCGATTGAAACACAGACTTATACCGGTAATCCTGTTACATTATCCAAAGATGATATTGTGGTAAAGAATGGTAAAACACAGCTTTCCAGTGAAGATTTTGAGATTGTTGGATATGAAAACAATGTGAAAAAAGGAACCGCGAAAGTAATCATTCGTGGCGTAGGCGATACCTACGGTGGAAAAAAGACCATTAAATTCAAGATTAAGGCAAAAGGATTTAAATGGTGGAAGTAAAAATGTGAGCTAGAAAGCAGGGCTGTCATTTGTTTGACAACCCTGCTTTTTCAAACATGTTTCCAGAAAAGTATTGAAACATATTGACAAAAGTTTGTCTAATTCACTGTCCAGCCTTTGAAATGAAAGAGATATATGAGAGAATGAAAAAAAGTTTAGGGAGGTTTGCTTTTATGAAGAAAGATAGTTTGAACAGTAAGAGACATTATCTGACAAAAGAGCTAGCCAAGGGACTGGCAATGTTTCTTGTAATAGCAATTTTGACAGGTGGAAACGGGATAGCTGCTTTTGCACAGGAAATAGGAGAGCAGGTTGGAGAAATAATAGAAAATGGCAAAGCGGAAGAAGATTCAGATATTACGTTGGTGGATGAGAGAATTGGTGTCAAAGAGGGAAAACCTTTGACTGAAACCACGGAAATCATTTATAGCGGTGACTGGGGAAAATACACGCATTGGGCATTAGATTCTAGTGGGGTATTAACTGTTTCACAAGATTCGGATGTGGAGTATGAAATGTTCGATAATGAGCTGGATGCGGATAATGAACCTTGGCTAGAGTATAAAGACGATATCATACATATGCATATAGATGCAACATGTTTAGTCAAAGGTAACGCCGATAATATACAACATGAAATATCTTTCTATTATACAGAAGATGAGACAGACCATTCTTTATATGAAAATCTTGAGAAAATAACATTCGGCGAACGGTTTGACAGCAGTTATATTACTGATATGTCGCGTATGTTCTACAAATGTATTAATGTAACCTCTATTCAGATAGAGAAACTGGATACTAGTAATGTAATATCTATGCGGGATATGTTTTTGGATTGTCAGAGCATTACAGAACTTGATTTTACTGATTTTAACATGTCAAAAGTATATGACTATACATCTATGTTTCAGAATTGTTATGAATTGAAAACGTTAGATTTTAGTACCGTGCAAACTGCAGAAGAAGTTTATTCAATAGATGAAATGTTCAGAGATTGTATCAATTTAAAAGTACTTGATATTAGCAATTTTGATTTTCGATTGATTAGCGAAGATATGTGGGCTGTTTTCTATAATTGCTATGAACTAGAGGAACTGGATTTATCAGGAATTGATGTGTCTGAACTATATTGGTTTAGCTATTTATTTTGCGGATGTGCGAACCTAAAAAAACTGGATATAAGTACATGGGATTTGCGGCGAGCTGGTAGAATAGAAAACGATGATTTTGGACTAGATGCTTGCTACAAATTAAGTGAGATAAGAACACCAATTAATTTGCAATCTCATATAGGAATTCCAAACAATAATTGGAAGTATGAGGATGGAACGGAATTTGAGAAGGAATCAGCGAACTATAGTTTGCCACTGAACTTAAAGGAGAGCATTACTCTAATAGGAGATTCAGTATATCTTTTGACTTTCGATGTACAAGGAGGGTCATACATAAGACCGCAGTACATTTTAGAGGGTACAGATATTCCTTTGGTTGGAACTGAAAAAGAGAATCAAGTATTTTGGGGATGGTATACAGAACCGAATGGAGAAGGTACAGAATTAACGAGTACGATAGATGTGTATTCGGATATGACATTATTTGCATATTGGCAAGGGGATGAAACAGATATTGTACAGGCTTCGAATTGGCGCATAGATAAAGAAAATAATCTATTCGCTAAAGGAAACGGTGAGTATGATTTTGTTGGTGCTCATTTGTTTGGTTCTGCACCCTGGGATCAGTATAAGGAGCAGATTGTTACAGCAACAATAACCTGGCGAGATATTGAAGATGCCTCTTATTTGTTGAGAGATTGTACACAATTAAAGGAAGCTATTCTGATAGATTGGGATTGCAGTAAACTAAGATTTGTGGACCATATGTTTGATGGATGTTCGGAATTAAAAAAAGTCGATTTGAGCGGATTTGATACAAGTAATGTAGAAAACATGAGTGATATGTTTTATAACTGCAAAAATTTGGAAACTATTGAGGGCTCATTTGATGTCAGCAATGCGAAGTGGCTACATTATATGTTTTTCCACTGTGAGAAACTGCAAGCGGTTTCTTTTAAGGGCGAGAACAACGGGAAAATTGAATATACAGAGTATATGTTTTATCATTGTAATTCAGTGTCAGAATTAGATTTAAGCATGTTTAATTTTTCATCCCTTGACCCTTATCAGGGTATATTCATGTTATTACCATGTCATTCCTTAAAGACTGTTGAGGCACCTATAAATCTGCCGCATGATAATTTACTATTACCGAGTCATGACGATGAAGAGTGGGTTCGCACGGATACCGATGAGGTAATTACAGCCGTGCCTACAGGACTTACCAAAAGTATTACTCTGGAGCGAAGAGTTAAGGAAAAACCTGTGGATGTTACCGGAATATCCCTGAATGAAACGTCATTAAGTATGTTAACCGGACAGACTTATCAGCTTACCGCAACCGTTACACCCGAGAACGCAACCGATAAGACGGTTTCTTGGAGTACATCAAATGCAAGTGTGGTATCGGTTGATTCAAACGGTCTGCTTACAGCACATGGAGCCGGAACAGCAATCATTACAGCCAAAGCACAGGGGGGTGAAGATGTCAGTGCAACATGTAACATAACGGTTGAGAAGCTGGCACAGACACTGGAAGTGACATTCAATAAGGCCGTAAATGATGCGGGTGAGTATGTATTAATCCTTAACGAAGCGGTTTCACCTAAACTTAACTGGAAAGACGGAAAAGCATGGCCGGAAGTTACATATACCGTATCAAATGATACAGCAGAGTTTGTTGACGGAAAACTGGTTCCTAAAAAAGTAGGCAGCGGTGTTTTAACTGTAGCAACACGGAATTATTTTGGAGTAGGACCTATGGCGTCGGTTAAGTATTGTGTTTCTGATATTCCTGAAGGATTGTGGATTACGGCAATTGAGGAGCAGACTTATACCGGCAGTGCAATTAAACCGGAAGTTCAGGTGTATGACGGGGATAAACTTCTGGAGGAGAAGAAAGACTACACAGTTTCTTACTCCAACAATGTTAATGCAGCTGCAGCAGACAGTGCAAAAGCACCTACCGTAACCGTTAAAGGAAAAGGAAACTATGCAGGAAAGAAAACGGCAACTTTCAACATCCGCAAAGTGGATTTATCAGACGAATTGCTGGATATTACATTTACGGATGCGTATACGGCAACAAGTTCCAAAAATCCGAAATTGGTTTTCAGTGCAAAGTATAACGGCAAAGCATTGAAGGTGAATAAGGACTATTCATTGACAGTTAAGAATGCAAACGGAACTGTTACAAGCAGTTACAGTGAAGAAGGAAAATATACCCTTGTTGTTGCCGCAACCGGAAGCAATTATTCAGGTTCGAAAGAGTTTTCGTTTGAGGTTACCAAGAAGATACCGGTAAGTAAGCTGAAAGTCGGAAAGATTGCAAAAGCAGAATACACAGGCAAAGAACATACGCCGGTTCTTTCCGTGAAATCAGGAAAAACAGAATTGGTTCTCAACAGGGACTATACCGTAACTTATGAAGACAACATTGAGGTTGGAACTGCTACCGCAGTCATCACCGGTATGGGCGATTATGTGGGAAGCCGCAAGGTTGCGTTCCAGATTACCGGACGCCCCATGAAGAGCGTTAAGACAATTAATTTCCGGACATCCATGGCCTATACAGGAGAAGAGATTTATCAGCCCGGAAACCTGCAGCTTGTCTTTGGCAAGAATCAGCAGCGTTTAGGAACTAACGATTATACCGTTGAATATTCCAACAACGTAGAAAAAGGAACCGCTACCGTTCTGTTTACGGGACAGGGACATTATACCGGCACATTGAAGAAGACATTTAAGATTACGGCGTTTAGCCTTAATACAAATGCAGGCAGCCGTGTAAGAGCAGATATTCCTGCGACAGGAATCAGTGTTGCATATACGAAGGGCGGTGCTGCTCCGAAGATTGATTTATATGACGGAGAAAGACTGCTTATTGAAGGCGAAGATTACACGTTATCCTATAAGAATAATAAGGCTGTTGCATCCGCTACGGCGGCTAAAAAACCCCAGATCATTGTAAAAGGTAAGGGTAATTATACAGGAAAATTAAACCATGAAATTTACTTTACCATTACGGAAAAAGCTCTGTCTGATGTGATAGTAACCGCACCGGATGTGGCCGTAAGCAGTAAGTATGGTAAGTTTAAATCGAAGGTTGTTTTAACTGACGTAGACGGCAAGAAGTTATCTGCGGGAAAAGATTATGACAAGAAACTTGCATACACCTACAAGAATGAAACCAAGGTAAAGGATGTGAGCCTTAACGAAGAAGTGGTGAGAGCCGCAGGAGAAGTAGTGGGTGCTAAGGATGTCATTCCCGCAAACACTGTTTTATGCGTAACCATTAACGCAAAAGCGGGAGGAGTTTACACCGGTTCCGTATGTGCAGAGTATAAAGTGGCACCTATTTTAATCAACAAAGCAAAAATAACGGTAATGAATCCGGATAAAGACAATAAGAACCAGTTTGAGTATACGGGTCATGAAGTTATTCTTGATAAAAAGAACTTAAAGGTTGTAGTGAATGGAGTAACCCTGAAGGATAACGAGTATGATATCTTGGAAGAAACATATCAGAATAATATAACCAGAGGTACGGCAAGTGTGCAGATTGAAGGCGTTGGTGATACCTATGGTGGTGTGGCAACTGTAAAATATAAGATTGGAGCACAAAGTTTTTGGAGGTGGTTCCATTAATGCAAGAGGTTGTTAGAAGTAATAATAGTCCAGATATGTATATGGTTATTTGAGTTTAAACAGCGAGAAAAGGGATTGCTTGCAAAATGATTATGAGATTATTTCGACACTAGTTTATACATTGAGCAGGGGGATAAAAGAAGTCAATATATCTATCGTGAGATTGGTATATCGACTTCTTTTACTGTTTTACCAGTATAGAAAAAAATGTCTATTTCTGTGTCTAGGGAAAATTTTCGGTAGGGAAATATATGTAAAAAGCATGCTCGGCACCACCGCCCGGGCAACCGTGCAAGCTATGTCAGAAACTCAAGCCCATGCCCGGCACTCAAACTCAAAACAGACGCCCGGGCCCGCCGGTTCTAAGACTCGACTCACTCTGTCTTGCCCTGATAAACATAAAAGGTATCCTCGGGAAGAGAAATCGTAGTCTGTAAAAGGAAGGAAATTTCAGGATAGTAAGCTTCCAGTTCCTCTTTGGTCATTCCCTTGGATTCGTGCAAAACCACATAGACGTTATCACCTGTTGTGATAGCGTCTTTTATATTGGCAAAACCGTGGGAGGCAAGCTTCTCATCCACGATGGGGTGTGCACTGACCCAGCCGCCTAAGGTTAAGTAATTTTCGTAGGAATCATCATAATCCTTTATGGCGTATTCGGTACGGTATACTGCGGAATATACATCCAGCAGATAGAGGTTGTCCGGATGTTCCCTGAAGTAAGCAAACAGGCCCTCCTGGTTCGTGTTGATGGTCTTCTGATATTCATAGAGACTTATGGCACGGGGAATCGTGGACAATCCAACCGGAATCACCATAGCAATCAGAATGGAAGCAAAGACGGTGGTCTGCTTCGGGCTCTTGATAACAGTGATGAAAAGAATAGCACACAGGCATAAGAATTCCGCCAAGAAAACCGACAGTGTAACTCTCTCAGGAAACCGTCCCTTGTAAAAGAGGTAGAAAAACAACAGGGAACGGAAGAAAAAGGTAAGTGCCAGCGGGCAAAAAGCGTACCATTTCCTGTTTGAAATAATCGCAGCAATTACAAGAATATAAAAGGCAAACGCCAGATAATTATAGGGAAAATCTTCCGTGGGATAAAGACTGCGTGCCTTGTAGGTAGAGACCGCCAACCGGATTTTTTCAGATAAAGAAAGCTCCTGATTAGTATCCTTAAGGTAGGAAGCCATCTGATCAAACTTCTCCGGAGACGCCGATTCGTCCAACAGAATGTTGTATCGGTGATAAACAGGAAGCTCTTCCGGTGTCATTCCGTGGGAGGTGTAATAAAGGGTCGCCGGTTCACTGTCATGGAACAATACGAAATCATAAAGATTGGTTCTTGCATCGTTGAACCGGGTGTATTCCTTCATCTCACCGGTGTGGTACAGAAGTGTATTGAGGGCAAACAGTAAAAGAAATGCACCTGCGAACACACCCATGGCAGGAAGATGATTGAGGAACGCTTTTTTCATCTCTTTGGAATAAAGAGTTTTTCTTGCAAGAAACGCTACTAAGGTAAAAGGCATCATCATGAAAAATACGTTGGTGCGGACCTGGTAGCACAGCAATAAAAGAATGATAGCCGGCAGCATGGAAACAAAGGTTTCTTTCTTTGTGTCCCGGGCCGGTGCAGTTGCTAATAAAAAGAAACCGGTACCGCCTAAAAGCGCAGCGGTTACGGTATAGTGAATTAAAATAAAATTGGAAAAAAAGAGACATAAGAAAATCACAACCGCTGCAACCGTAAAAAGAATACGATTACGCAACACTTCCGTTAAGGAAAGGATACGGTAGTGAATAAGGGCAAAACAGGCCAGGTAGGAACCCGCCAAAAACATGCCGAACCAGGGTATGCCGGGGAACAGGGAGTAAAGCCCTGCAAACGCATGACTGAAAGGACTGTTCAGATACACGGCGTAAGGGTTCGGACGGCCGGAAAAGGTTCCGGATATAATACTTTGAATCATCAGATCGTCGTTCAGACAAAAAAGCACGTCGAAGGCCAACGAAACAGACAGAAACAGAATAATACATGTAATTGTAGTTGTCAGTATATTTGCACGCTTCATTTGCTTAAGCTTCCTTTGGTTCCTTTTCGTATTATCCGGGAAATCACGGCATCACGGACTAGTTTTTACGGGGATTGGTTTCTTCGTCAATAATGAAGGGGGGGCGCTTTCTTGCCGCATCTAAAGTACGCCATAAATATTCGCCCAGAATTCCAAGCATCATAAGAATCAGTCCGGAGGAGCATAAGTTGACGCACATAAGGGACGGCCAGCCGGCAATAGGGGTTCCCTTGGTGAAGTATTCTACCAGAACACTGATAAAAAGAATCAACGCGCCAATGTTAAAAATACCGCCCACAACGGACATAAAACGGATGGGCACATAGGAAAAGCTCATCATGGAGTCCATTACCAGTTTGATTTTTTTGGAAAGGGTCCAGCGGGACTTTCCTTTCTCACGGTTCAAACGGTCAAAATAAACCATGTCAGTTTTGAAACCGGCCCACATAACCTGCAGCGTCAGACTGGAATTCTTCTCATCCAGCCGCTCTAACACTTCAATTACTTTACGGTCAATCAGGTAGCAGTCGCATCCGGTGGCGGGCATGTTTTTGTTTACAAACTGACGAATCAGTACATAATACATATTGGCAAAAAGGACTTTGATTCTATTCTCGTCGCGGGAACGGCGGATTGCCAAAACAACTTTGTTGCCCGCTTTCCAACTTTCATACATCTCGAGGATTAAGTTAGAATCTTCCTGCAAATCAGCCTGCTTTGTAACGGCGCAGTCTCCGGTACAAACAGAGAGACCGGCAAGAAGTGCAGCATGTTCTCCGAAATTTTTGGATAATTTCACAAGACGGACATTTTCGTCCATGGCGTGAATCTCGGTCATGATTTCGTAGGAATTATCGCCGGAACCATCGTCTACAAACACCAGCTCGTAGTCTCCGATTTTACCCAAAATCTTCTCTTTCATATCATTATATAAGTCCATTAACGTATCCGAATTATAGTATACGGGAATGACGATAGATAATTTGCTCATTAATTCTCCATTCCGGAGTGTTTGGGTGACAAGACGTCACTATTCTCCTAAAGGTATTTATGGTAATGCCGTTTGTGATATCCCTTGAGTAACCATTATAAGGGTAAAACATATTCAATTCATTATACACATTCTTGAACGGCTTTTCAATAAGTTAGGCCCGCCAGGTTTTACGAAATTGCCCGGGGGTAATTCCTTCTGTTTTTTTGAAGGTTCTGGCAAAATAGTTGCCGTCACAAAAACCGCATTCCAAGGCAATCTCTTCCATGGAATAATCGCTGAAACGAAGCAGCTGCTTGCTTCTTGTGATACGAACACCGGTGACATAGGAAAGGATGGACTGCCCGAATTGTTCCTTGAAAATCCTGGTCAGGTAGTATTTGTTGATAAAAAAGCGTTCGGCCAGATCATCCAGAGAAATCTCGGTTTGGAAGAATTCATCCAGATAATCTTTGACGTCGGAGAGAATCCGGCGTTTCTTTTCACCGTGGTTGCGGAATTCAGGACATCCCTCTTTCATGATTCCGGTAAGCAGCGTCATAAGCTTTTCGCACAGGAGCATGTCTCTGATGGAATCCGTTCCTTCGGCAATGGAGGTCAGTTCGGCCAGGGTATTCTCAAGCTGGGAAAGGTGTGCCGGCGTAAAGGTCGGCATGCCGCCTCGCTGTTCATATTTTTCGTAGATTTCCTCTAAGTTATTCCCAAAGAAGTGAACCCAGCGCAGACTCCAGAGTCTGTGGGAAGTATGGTGTGAGTAGGGGTCCTTGCAGTTGATAAAAACGCAGTCTCCCGGTTTCAAATCATACGTGGTTCCTCTGTAATGCAGGGTTCCCTCTCCGGACTCTACGATAAAAAACAGAAAGGAATCCATATGATTACGCCGGCTGGTATGGGGTTCTACGGCAGTCAGCGACCCGATTTCCTGCAGATGAAGCAACGCTTTTTTTGCAAAAGGAGAGGGCGTATAAAGAATTCGCCGGTCAGATACAATATCTCCATGAAAACTTGTCTGATTCATAAATAATTCACCTCGTTTCAAGAATGTGCGAAAACAAAAGGGTTATCCCGGTAGAAATACACATAAAATGCTTTAACTACCAGACAAAGTGCATTATATCATAAAAGTCAATTTTGTGCTAGTAAAAGACAATTTTATCACTAAACAAAGCGCGGAACAACGTGTATATTAAGAATGGAAAGAGAAAAAAGAGGATAGCCGGTCTGCCGGTTATTGCAGAGTGACGAAAATGAAGCGGTACAGAATATAAGTATAAGAATGAAGGAGAAGCAAACGATGAAAAAAGCATTGATTACAGGAATCACAGGACAGGATGGCTCTTATCTGGCAGAGTTTCTGTTAGAGAAGGGATATGAGGTTCACGGCATTACAAGAAGGGCCTCCATTTCAAATACAGCAAGAATTGATCATTTGTTGGAGAAAGGTCTGGTGAAACTTCACGACGGAGATTTGACCGATGCTTCCAGTCTGGTGCGCATTATCGGACTGGTGAAACCGGATGAGATTTACAACCTGGCAGCACAGTCCCATGTGCAGGTATCTTTTGATGTGCCGGAATATACCGGGGAGGTGGATGCCATCGGGGTGCTTCGTCTTTTGGAAGCGGTAAGACTGGTGGGTCTTGCGGATCATACCAGAATCTACCAGGCGTCCACTTCGGAATTGTTTGGCAAGGTGGAAGAGATTCCCCAGAAAGAAACAACACCTTTCCATCCCTACAGCCCTTACGCGGTAGCAAAACAGTATGCTTTCTGGATTACCAAGGAGTATAGGGAAGCATACGGAATGTTTGCGGTAAACGGCATTTTATTTAATCATGAATCCGAGCGCCGCGGCGAGAATTTCGTTACAAGAAAGATAACGCTGGCAGCAGGCCGTATTGCGGAAGGATTGCAGGACCATCTGGAATTGGGAAACATGGATTCTCTTCGTGACTGGGGATATGCCAAAGATTATGTGGAGTGCATGTGGCTGATGCTGCAGCATGACACGCCGGAGGATTTCGTTATTGCCACAGGCGAGCAGCATACGGTGCGTGAATTCACCACCCATGCCTTCGCTGCCAACGGAATCACACTTCGTTTTGAAGGGGAAGGCCTTGAGGAGAAGGGATATGATGCCGAAACCGGCAAGATGCTGGTATGTGTAAATCCGGCCTGGTTCAGACCTACGGATGTCGATAACCTTTGGGGAGATCCCACCAAAGCCAAAACCGTTTTGGGATGGAATCCTCAGAAAACAACCTACAAGGAACTGGTTACCCTTATGGCCCGTCATG
Source organism: Lachnospiraceae bacterium (assembly GCA_045595325.1). Taxonomy (GTDB): domain Bacteria; phylum Bacillota; class Clostridia; order Lachnospirales; family Lachnospiraceae; genus UBA3766. Next base: position 59,597 of record JAZOAG010000036.1, on the reverse strand, counting down.
ACAGAGAGCTTGCCCGTAAGGAAGCAGGCATGAAAAAGGTTCAATAACCCAACCGGGAGAAGGATAAAAAGATGGAAAAGAACAGTAAAATATATGTGGCAGGCCACAACGGAATGGTGGGTTCTGCGATTGTAAGAGAATTAAAAAAACAGGGATATGAAAATATTATCCTAAGAAGTCATAAGGAATTAGATCTGTGCCGTCAGGATGCCGTGGAAGCATTTTTCGCGGAAGAGAAACCGGAATATGTTTTTCTGGCAGCTGCCAAGGTGGGAGGAATTGTTGCAAATAATAACGCCCTTGCGGATTTTATGTATGAAAACATGATTCTTGAAATGAACGTAATACACAGCGCATGGCAGAACGGATGCAGGAAATTGCTCTTTCTGGGCTCCTCCTGTATCTATCCCAAAATGGCGCCTCAGCCCATGAAGGAGGACTGCCTGCTGACTTCGGCGCTGGAACCCACCAATGAGGCGTATGCCCTGGCAAAGATTTCGGGATTGAAATATTGTGAATACTTAAATAAGCAGTACGGCACGGATTACATCTCCGTCATGCCTACCAATTTGTACGGTCCGAATGATAACTACCATCCCACCCACAGCCATGTGCTTCCTGCTTTAATCCGTCGTTTTCACGAGGCGAAGGAAGAGGGACGCAATGAGGTTGTCTGCTGGGGGGACGGAAGTCCTTTGAGAGAGTTTCTTTATGTGGATGATTTGGCCAACCTTTGTGTATTCTTAATGAATCATTACAGCGGAAATGAAACCGTGAATGCAGGAAGCGGGAAGGAACTTAGCATTAAGGAACTGACGGAGCTGGTGGCAAAGACGGTAGGATATGAAGGCAGGATTCTCTGGGATACCACGAAGCCTAACGGCACACCCAGGAAGCTTTTGGATGTATCCAAGGCAGCAGGTCTTGGCTGGACGTATAAGACAGAGCTGGAAGAAGGAATCCGCATGGCCTACGATGACTTTTTAAATAATCCCGTGCGGGCAGAGCGTTAGGAGAGAAGAATCATGAATATTGTTTTATTATCAGGAGGATCGGGAAAGAGGTTATGGCCTTTATCAAATGATGTAAGATCCAAACAGTTTATCAAAATATTTCCCAAAGAAGACGGTAGTTTGGAGTCCATGGTGCAGCGGGTTTACGGTCAGATTAAGGCGGTGGATGCAGATGCATCCGTTACAATTGCTACTTCCAAAGAGCAGATTTCTGCCTTGAAGAATCAGCTGGGGGATGATGTGGCAATTTCCATAGAACCCTGCCGCCGGGATACCTTTCCGGCCATTGCGCTGGCGACTGCCTATTTACATGATGTAAAAGGGATAGATGAGAACGAGGCAGTGGTAGTCTGCCCTGTGGATCCTTATGTGGAGAAGGAATATTTTGAGGCACTTTCCCATCTGGGAGAGCTGGCAGCAAAAGACACTGCCAATCTGGTGCTGATGGGAATTGAGCCTACGTATCCCAGCGAAAAGTACGGCTACATTATTCCTGCCGCCAAGGACGACGTCAGCAGTGTGGAAACCTTCAAAGAAAAACCCGACGAGGAAACTGCCAAAGCATATATTTCAAAAGGTGCTCTCTGGAACGGCGGTGTGTTTGCCTATAAGTTAAAATATGTTTTACAAAGAGCCCATGAATTAATTGATTTTACGGATTATCATGATTTGTACAATAAATACGAGACACTGACCAAAATAAGTTTCGACTACGCGGTGGTAGAAAAGGAAAGCAGCATTGCCGTAATGCGTTTCGCGGGTGAGTGGAAGGATCTGGGTACCTGGAATACCCTGACTGAGGCCATGGAGGAAAATGTGGTGGGAGAAGCAATTCTGAATGAAACCTGCCGGAATACCCATGTGGTGAATGAGTTGGATATCCCCATTCTTTGTATGGGATTGCAGGACGTTGTAGTATCTGCCAGCGCAGACGGAATCCTGGTTTCCGATAAGAATCAGTCCAGTTATATCAAGCCTTTTGTGGATCGGATTGATACCGGCATTAAGTATGCCGAGAAGTCATGGGGCAGCTACCGGGTCATGGATGTGGAAGAAGGAAGTACCACCATTAAAGTGACTCTTTTGCAAGGGCATTCCATGAATTATCACAGCCATGAGAGAAGAGATGAGGTATGGACCGTTATTTCGGGTTCGGGATATACCATCGTGGACGGAATGAAGCAGAATGTAAGTGCCGGCGATGTAATTACCATGGAAGCCGGTTGCAGACATACCGTATATGCGGAAACAGAATTGAAATTAATCGAAGTGCAGCTTGGTAAGGAGATTCGGGCAGATGACAAACAGAAACATCAGCAGGAATGGTAAAAAGCCCTTTTTGCTCAAACCTGCCATAAAAGAATATCTCTGGGGCGGCACCAGACTTTCCGAATTGTATCAAAAGGGTGAGCCCGGAATAAAAATTGCGGAAAGCTGGGAGTGTTCCACACATCCCAACGGCGAAAGTGTTGCCGCAGGCGGTGCTTTTGAAGGAGAGAAATTAAGCAGTATTCTGACCCGTTACCCCCAAATGATTGGCAGCCATCCGCATCGGGGAAATAATGCCGGAGAGTTACCGGTGTTGATTAAGTTAATAGATGCTTCCGCACCGGCTTCCATACAGGTGCATCCCGATGATGCTTACGCAAGGGAGCATGAGAACGGCTCCCGGGGCAAAACGGAGATGTGGTACGTACTGGATGCCGTGCCGGATGCCAAAGTGGTTTACGGCTTTCACAGGGATATGGAAAGACATCAGGTGGAGGAAGGCTTAAAAGAGAATACGATCGAAAAATACCTTCAAAAGGTCAAGGCTTCCAAGGATGATGTTTTCATGGTGGAGCCCGGATGCGTGCATGCCATCGGCAGCGGAATTCTTCTGGCTGAGATTCAGCAGAACTCGGATGTAACCTATCGCATGTATGATTATCACAGAAAAGACAGTGCGGGATTGGAAAGAGAACTTCACACAGACAAGGCATTGGATGTCTTAAATTACAAAGGCAGCAGTGCACCGAAACAGCCCTTGCGTGTTTTGCGATATAAGGAAGGCTGTGCAAGAGAACTTCTCTGCAGATGTGCGTATTTTCAGGTGGAGCGAATTCTTTTATCAGGCCGGAAAAATGTGGAATACAGGACAGACGCTCTCTCGTTCCAAATTCTTTTATGTATTAGGGGTGCGGGAGCAGTCAGAAACGCAGAAGATGCAGAAGAGATTTCCGTGGTTGCGGGAAACTGCGTTTTCGTGCCGGCGGATTCAGTGGAACTGGAACTTTCGGGAGAGATGGAACTGTTGCAAATCAGGTGTTAAACATAGGGAGGAAAAATATATGACTTATGAAGAGATTAAAGGAAATGAAGAAGTGAATGCATTTATCAGGAAGGGGAATGCTAACCTCGGCGTGCTGGGATTTACGGATCATTCCAAGGCCCATACCGGATTTGTGGCGGAACGGGCTGCCATGCTTTTGGAAACCTTCGGATATTCCGCACATGAAATCGAACTGGTTAAGATTGCAGGCTATATGCATGACATCGGGAATGCGGTGAACCGTTCCAGACATGCGGAGTACGGTGCGATTCTTGCCAATTCCATTCTGGAGAAGACGGATATGTCCTTAGAAGACAGGGTTGCGGTAATGAGCGCAATCGGAAATCATGATGAGTCTACGGGAGGCGCCATGGATGCCATCTCGGCAGCGTTGATTATCGCTGACAAAACAGACGTGCGAAGAAGCCGTGTGCGGGAGCAGGATATGCAGTCCTTTGACATTCACGACAGAGTAAATTATGCAGTAACCAAATCAGAAATTTCCGTTAGTGAGGACAAAAAAAGTATTTTGCTGGAGCTGGAGGTTGATGAAGAAATCTGCAGTATGTATGAGTATTTTGACATCTTTTTAGAGAGAATGATGATGAGCAGGGCAGCGGCAGAAAAGCTGGGCGCTTCCTTCCGCTTGCGGGTAAACGGGGAAAAGGTTCTCTAAGAAAGACTCTCTAAGAAAGAATTGGGAAAAACCTTGCGGGGAATGCAGGGAAAGGGTTATAATAAAATGATATGGTTTGGTCCGAGAAAGCGGAAGGCTGAAAGATTATTAATCGGGTATGCATATCATGAACGGATGGATATTTGAGGAGGCAGAAATGGCGTTTCAGGAATCAAAGACATACGAGGCTTTTGCGAAGAAAATATATTTGTCTTCCCCTACGATGCATGGAGAAGAATTGAAATATATGCAGGAAGCATATGAAACAAACTGGATGAGTACGGTGGGGGCCAATATCAATGAGTCCGAACGTTTGATTTGTGAACTCATCGGATGCAGAAATGCGGTAGGATTATCCTGCGGAACGGCTGCACTTCATATGGCTGTCAAACTGGCGGCAGAACGACTCTACGGAAGAGCAGAGGTGGGGAGTGGCAGTTTGAAAGGTCATAAGGTTTTCTGTACGGACATGACCTTTTTTGCCAGTTTAAATCCTGTTGTATATGAAGGCGGAGAGCCTGTTTTTATTGATACGGAATATGATACATGGAATATGGACCCGGTAGCACTGCGTGCTGCCTTTGAACGCTTCCCGGAGGTGAAGCTGGTAGTTCTTGCCAACCTGTACGGGGTGCCGGCTAAGTTAGAGGAAATTTCGGCTATATGCAAAGAACACGGTGCACTGCTTGTAGAGGATGCAGCGGAGAGTATGGGAGCCACCTGCGGCGGAGTGCAGACAGGACTGTTTGGTGATTACGGTGTGCTTTCCTGCAACGGAAACAAGATTATTACCGGTTCTGCCGGAGGATTTCTGATTACCAACGATGATGAAGGGGCTGCAAAAGTGCGGAAGTGGAGTACCCAGTCCAGAGAGAACGCTCCCTGGTATCAGCATGAAGAGATTGGCTATAATTATCGCATGAGTAATGTAATTGCCGGTGTAATCAGAGGTCAGATTCCATATCTGTATCAGCATATTGAACAGAAGAAAGCGATTTATGAAAGATATAAAGAGGGATTAAAGGGATTGCCTGTTTCTATGAATCCCTTCGATGAAACCCGTTGCACTTCCAACTACTGGCTAAGCTGCCTCCTGATTCATGAAGAGGGCATGTGCCGGCAGACAAGAAGTGAGACGGAGGCTTCTTATGTGAAGGAGAATGGTAAGAGCTGTCCTACGGAAATTCTTGAAGTGTTGGCGGGGGTAAATGCAGAGGGACGTCCTATCTGGAAACCCATGCATCTGCAGCCTCTGTTCCAATCTTTTTCTTTCGTGACGGCAGACGGAACCGTGCATACCGGCAGGGAAGATGAAGACTCCCGAATCAGCGTGGGCGGTGATATTTTCGAAAGAGGACTTTGCCTTCCTTCCGACAACAAAATGACACCGGAAGAGCAGGATGTTATTATTGAACTGATTCGCGCCTGCTTTGGAGGAGACATATGTACAAACGAGTAGGGAAAAGATTGATTGATATTGTTTTGTCCGGCGCAGGGTTGCTGTTTTTATGGCCCCTGTTACTGCTTCTTGCTGTTATCGGCTGGATTAAGATGAAGGGAAATCCTTTCTTTACCCAGACAAGGCCGGGAAAGGGAGAGAAGCTTTTTAAACTGATTAAATTCCGTTCCATGACCTGCGAGAAGGACAAAGACGGAAAGGATTTGCCGGATGATGTGAGACTGACGAAGTATGGTAAGCTTCTTCGCAGCACCAGTCTGGATGAATTGCCGGAATTGATTAATATTTTCATCGGAGACATGAGTTTCGTAGGTCCCCGTCCGTTGCTGCCGGAGTATCTTCCTTACTACACGGAAGAGGAAAGACGGCGTCATGAGGTGCTTCCGGGACTTACCGGATGGGCGCAGATTAACGGTCGAAATGCCATCTCCAGCTGGGAAGAGCGCTTTGCCTATGATTTGGAATATGTGGAAAACGTGTCTTTATGGATGGACATTAAGATTGTTTTTCTTACAGTCAGAAAGGTATTCCTTCGCTCCGACATTTTAGTGGGAAGCGAGATTAAAGTAGGGCGTCTGGATGATGCAAGACGCGGGGAGAAGGATGCAAAAAATCTATAAAAGTGTGACTCTAAATGAAAGAGGTGGCGGAAGTGACGGTTACAATCAGAGCATTTGAGGAGAAGGATATTGCGAATAAAGTAGCCTGGATTAATAATCCGGAGAATAATACCTTTCTGCATTATGATTTGCCCCTGGAATATGATAAGACCCTTGCCTGGTTTCGCAAAAATGAAGGGAATACCGGACGGTTTGATGCCGTGATTGAAGCTGACGGCGTTCCGGTGGGATTAATCGGTCTTTTGTCCATTGACCGTAAAAACAGTAAGGCAGAATACTATATTTCCATGGGAGAACCCTCCTACAAGGGAAAAGGCATTGCCACAAAAGCTACCGGCCTGATTTTGAAATATGCATTTGAAGAACTGAAATTAAACAGGGTATATCTTTTTACGGAAAGAGATAATACGGCGGCCCAGCGTCTTTTTGAAAAGGCCGGGTTTACCAAAGAAGGGTTACTGGAAGAGGATTTGTTTAGCAGAGGTAAATTTGTGGACCGGTATGCTTACGGGATTACCGCAAAGAAATGGATGAGTTTATGATGAATACACCAATCAATTTTTTAGACCTGTTTGAAGACAATCGGATATATATTAAGCGCGAGGATATGATTCCCTTTTCTTTTGGCGGAAATAAGGCGAGAAAAGCGGTTCGTTTTATGAAAGAGGCAAAGGAAAAGAATGCGGATTGCATCGTGACCTACGGCAGCTTTTCGTCCAATCATTGCAGGATTATAGCCAACGCTGCTGCACAGGCGGGATTGCGTTGTTACATGATTTCACCGGAAAGTGAAGAGGTAGTATCTTTTAACAGTGATCTGACTGCTCTTTTTGGTGCGGTCAGAGTGATTTGTCCTTTGGACAGAGTGAAAGAAACCATTGACGAAACCCTGGCACAGCTGGAAACAGAAGGGCGTCGGCCGTATTTTATCATGGGTGGCGGTCATGGTGTGCCCGGAACGGAAGCCTTCGTGGAATGCTACGAGGAAATCCGCGAATATGAGAAGGAACAGGATATCTTTTTTGATTATATCTTTCATGCTTCGGGAACCGGAACCACCCAGTCCGGTCTTGTGTGCGGTCAGTGGATTGCAGGAGAGGAACGTAAGATTATAGGAATCAGTATCGCCAGAAAGAATCCGCGGGGCCGGGATGTGGTACTGGAAAGTGCGGAAGAATATTTACAGTTTGCCAAGATTCCCTATGAGAAGGAAGAGCTGGAGAAGATTCTTCATTTCACGGATGAATATATAAACGGCGGATATGGTAAAAGCAACGAAAAGATTCAGACCGTAATCCGGGAAAACATGATAAAATACGGAATTCCCATGGATGAAACTTATGTGGGAAAAGCTTTTTGGGGCATGAAGGAATGGATGCAAAAAGAAGGAATAAGAGGAAAGAATGTTCTTTTCATCCACACGGGAGGAACCCCGCTGTTCTTTGATTTCTTAAGGAGAGAGTAATACAGATGGAAAATAATGTTTTGATATTAAGTGCGGGTACCAGAAATAAGGTTGTGGAGGCTTTTAAAGAGGCTTTTGCTTCCAAGGGCCGGATTATTGCCACGGACATGAGCAACATTGCACCGGCAGTGTACGAAGCGGACAGGTTTTATCAGGTGCCCCGTATGACGGAAGAGGGATATATTGATATTATTCTTGATATTTGCCGGAAGGAAAACATCAAAGGCGTATTGTCTTTGATTGATCCGGAACTTTCGCTGCTGGCAGCAAATGAGGAACGTTTCCGGGAAGTCGGAACCATGGTGATAGGTTCCTCCCATGAACTCTGTGAGCGCTGTCTTAATAAGTGGGAGATGTTTTGCTGGCTTCGGGAACACGGTTATCACTGTGCCAAGAGCTATATTGACAAAGAAGCATTTTACAGGGATGTGGAAGCGGGAGTGATTCAGTATCCGGTATTTGTCAAACCGGTGTGCGGCAGTGCCAGCATTGCCATTTCTAAGGTGTATGACAAAGAGACAGTGGAGCTCCTCTTTGCCCATCAGAAAGGATTGATGATTCAGGAGTTTCTGGATGGCGAGGAGATTGGCGTGGACTGCTATATCGACATGTTAAGCGGGGAACCTGTTTCCGTATTCACCAAGAAAAAGCTGGTCATGAGAGCGGGCGAAACAGACAAGGCGGTAAGCTTTAAGGATGAGGTTCTGTTTCATCTTGTGGACCGGTTTGTCCGTGAGAGCGGATTCAGGGGTCAGATTGATATTGATATCTTCCGGGTAAACGGAGAATACTATATTTCCGAGGTAAATCCCCGGTTTGGCGGCGGATATCCCCATGCATATGCGTGCGGATGCGATCACATGAGTCTGATTCGCAATAACCTGGAAGGGAATCGTAATATGCCCCGGATCGGCATGTATGAAGAGGGAATTTACATGATGAAATACAATGAAATCATGATAAAGCGACTTGAGGAATAGGGAACAGATGAAAACAGTTTGGATATTAAATCATTACGCAGGAAAAATGTTTTTTAATAAGGGCGGAAGACATTATAACTTTGCCAAGTTTTTACGGGAACATGACTATCGCACGGTGGTGTTTTGCTGTAATGCACGTCATGGCGGTGTGAAGGAGTGTTTTTTCGACACACAGGAACTTTGGACGGAGCAGATGGCAGAGGATATTGAAACGCCTTTTGTTTACGTGAAGGGGCGGATGTATGCCAACAACGGAAAAGAACGTATTCTGAATATGTTTGATTTTTACCGTAATGTGAAGAAGGCAGCCAAAGAGTATGCCCGGACCAAAGGGGAACCGGATGTAATTCTGGCTTCTTCCGTGCATCCCCTTACTCTTTTGGCCGGGATTAAACTGGCAAAAAAGTTCGGTGTTCCCTGCATTTGTGAAATGAGGGATTTGTGGCCGGAAGCCATTGTGGCATATTCCCGGCGTATTCACAAAAAATCCCTGATTGCCAAGGTTTTGTATGCAGGCGAAAAGTGGTTATACAAAAAAGCCGACGCCCTGATTTTTACACAGGAGGGCGGTGCCGACTATATCAGAGAACACAAGTGGGATAAAAGCCATGGCGGTCCCATTGATATCAATAAAGCGTTTCACATTAACAATGGTGTGGATTTGGAGGCTTTTGATAAAAATATGGAAGCCTTTCCCTATGAAGATGCTGATTTGGATGACAAAGAAAGCTTTAAAGTGGTATACACCGGGGCGATCAGACGAATCAACAATCTGGGACTGATTGTGGATGCGGCAAAACTGATTAAGGACCCTGCGGTGAAGTTCTATTTCTGGGGTGACGGCGATGAAGTGGAGCCTCTGAAAGAAAGAATTAAAGAAGAAGGCATTACCAATGTCAAGATTAAGGGCTGGGTAAACAAACAGTATATTCCTTCCATTGTGAGCCGTTCTGATTTGAATCTTGTTCATTGGGAGATGAACCCCCTTCTTAGGGTAGGAGAAAGTTACAACAAGGCTTTTGAATATTTTGCGGCAGGAAAGCCGGTCTTTTATACGGTAAGACCCGGCTACAGTATTGTGGAGAAATATAACTGCGGTAAGATGACAGAGGGCTTTCAGCCGGAAGACCTGGCGGCAGGCATCGAGGCAATGGCAAAGCTTAGTCAGGAAGAGAAACTGACAATGGCCAAAAATGCAAGAATTGCGGCTAAGGCATACGATTTCAAAAAGCTGACGGCAGACCTTGTAGATATTATTGAAACCTTATAAAAAGTAACAGGCGGGAGTGACAGAGATGAAGATTGCAGTAGCAGGAACAGGATATGTAGGATTATCACTGGCTGTTTTGCTGGCGCAGAACAATGAAGTATGGGCAGTGGATGTGATAAAGGAGAAGGTGGATTTGATTAACCGCCGGCAGTCTCCCATCCAGGACGATTATATAGAGGAATATCTGGCGACAAAGGAATTGAACCTGACCGCTACCCTGGATGGTGCCGCGGCATATAAGGATGCTGATTTTGTAATTGTTGCAGCACCCACTAACTATGACCCCACACTGAACTTCTTTGATACCTCAGCGGTGGAGGCTGTGGTGGAACTGGTTCTTGCCAATAATCCCGAAGCTGTCCTTGTAATCAAGTCTACCATCCCGGTAGGATATACGGCACATTTGCGTCAGGTGTACCGCACAGGACGGATTATGTTCAGCCCGGAATTTTTGCGTGAATCCAAAGCCCTTTATGATAATCTGTATCCCAGCAGAATTATTGTGGGAACCGATTTGGAAGATTCTTTTATGGTGGAGCAGGGAAAGAAGTTTGCCGCTCTTTTAAAGGAAGGGGCATTGAAGGAAGATGTTGAAACCCTTTTTATGGGGGTTACGGAAGCAGAGGCTGTTAAGCTTTTCAGTAATACGTATTTAGCGCTGCGTGTGTCATATTTTAACGAATTGGATACATATGCCGAAATGAAGGGATTGGATACCAAGGCGATTATCGACGGTGTGGGCTTAGATCCCAGAATCGGAAATCATTACAATAATCCAAGCTTTGGTTACGGCGGATACTGTCTTCCGAAGGATGCGAAACAGCTGCTTGCAAACTATGCAGACGTTCCCCAGAATATGATGACGGCGATTGTGGAATCCAATCGGACCAGAAAAGAATATATTGCGGGAAGAGTATTGGAACTGGCAGGATACCGGGAAGGAAATCCGGAGAATGTAAACATTACGGTGGGTGTATATCGTCTGACCATGAAGAGTAATTCCGATAATTTCCGGCAGTCTTCCATACAGGGAGTGATGCGGCGTATCAGGGACAGAGGTGTTTCCATGGTGATTTACGAACCAACCCTTGCAGACGGCGAGATGTTCCACGGTACGCTTGTGGTAAATGATCTGGAGAAATTTAAGTCCATCAGTAATAGTATTATCGCCAACCGCTATGACAGTGTGCTGGATGATGTGGCAGATAAGGTTTATACACGTGATTTGTACCGCAGGGATTAGGAAAGGGTTGGGAGCATGCCACCCGCGGAAACTTGAATTTATTACTGATAGATGCTAAAATGAAGTGTTATGTCGGTATTGAAACTATAAATTGACAGATTGGAAGCATTATGGAAAAGAGTAAAAAAGGTCTTGCAAAAGTTGCATACAGAAGAGTTTTACTGATACTTTTGGATATTATTTCCGTGCTTATTTCTACTTTTATGGCATTGTTTATCCGCTTTGAGTTTTCGGTAAAATCGATTCCGAAGCGTTTCCTGGAACCGGCTTTTGCGTATGTATGGATCGGAATTATTATTACGCTTTTGCTATTCTGGGCCTGGAGACTGTATAAGTCTGTATGGCGCTATGCCAGTGCCAATGAATTAATAAATATTATTATGGCAGTTTTCTGCTGCGGTGTTGCAAACCATTTGATGTATGCGCTCCTGCAGGTGAATATGCCGCGGTCCAACGTGTTCTTCTATACTTTTTCCCTGCTGGGCTGTACCTGCGTAATCCGTTTCGGATACAGGATTATCCGTATGATAAAGAGCAGGGGAGAGCGGATTATTCACAAGGAAGAACTGGCCAGGGTAATGGTAATCGGCGCGGGAGCGGCAGGAAATGCCATTATGAAAGAGATTGAAAGTACCCGGTATTTAAGCATGCGGGTTTGCTGTCTGATTGATGACAGCGAAGGATGTCACGGTAAGATTCTTCGCGGTGTTCCCATTGTGGGTGGCCGGGATAAGATTAAGGAAGCCGTGAAAAAGTACGGCATTGATGAGATTGTGATTGCCATTCCGTCGGCGAAACCTTCCGAGGTGGGTCCCATCGTTGATATCTGTAAGGATACGGGATGTAAGCTTCGAATTCTGCCTGCAATCTATCAGCTGATTAACGGAGAAGTCAGTGTATCCAAGCTGCGTAATGTGCAGATTGAGGATTTGCTCGGACGTGACCCCGTTCAGGTGAATATCGATGAGATTATCGGTTATGTGAAAGGCAAGACTGTGTTGGTAACAGGCGGCGGCGGGTCCATCGGAAGCGAGCTCTGCCGGCAGATTGCGGCCCATGAACCGGCCAGATTGCTGATTCTTGATATTTATGAGAATAATGCCTATGAAATCCAGCAGGAGTTGAAAGGAAAGTATCCGGAACTCGAGCTGGTGGTTTTGATTGCTTCCGTGAGAAATACGGCCAGACTGGACAAGATATTCAGTGAATACAGACCGGACATTGTTTATCATGCGGCAGCGCATAAGCATGTTCCTCTTATGGAGGACAGTCCGAATGAAGCGATTAAGAATAATGTGTTCGGTACCTATAAGACCGCAATGGCGGCAGATAAATACGGCGTACAGCGTTTTGTAATGATTTCCACGGATAAGGCGGTAAATCCCACCAATATTATGGGAGCTTCCAAACGTATCTGTGAAATGATTATTCAGATGATGAGCCGTCGTTCCAAGACGAAGTTTGTGGCAGTCCGTTTCGGAAATGTATTGGGAAGCAACGGTTCGGTGATTCCCCTTTTTAAGAGCCAGATTGCTCAGGGGGGACCGGTAACGGTAACTGACCCGAATATCATCCGTTATTTTATGACCATTCCGGAGGCAGTTTCCCTGGTGTTACAGGCGGGTGCCTATGCCAAGGGCGGGGAAATATTTGTTCTTAACATGGGAGAACCTGTCAAAATTTATGATTTGGCGGTGAATCTGATTAAGCTGTCAGGTTATAAGGTGGGAGAAGATATAGAAATTGTCTTTACGGGCCTTAGACCCGGCGAGAAGATGTATGAAGAGTTGTTAATGTCTGAGGAAGGTCTTCAGAATACGGAGAACAATCTCATTCATATCGGAAAGCCTATCGTATTTGATGAGTCGGTGTTTGAAGGACAGTTGGAGGAATTAAATAACATTGTCAAAAACGAGAATCCCGGTGTCCGTAAAAAAGTAAGTGAAATTGTGTCAACGTATGTTTACACGGAAGGAGAGTAGTCCTTTTTATGGAAATTGTACAGAATAAATTTGCGGTATTGAAAGAGAAATGCACCAAGAAAAATCTGCTGTTTATGGCAGAGATGGCTTTTTATCTGTTTTGCTTTCTCAAGATGAGCCTGAACTTATGCTATGGTGTAGAATCGGAATTTCAGACCTTCCGTGATATTTATGATTATGAGGCGATTTGCTATTTTCTGGCAATCATTATTATTGCCACCAGGGCAAAATTCTGGCATTGGATTTGCCTGATTTATGCAGGATTATATACCACCGGTTGCATCCTCTATATGAAAAAGATGATGTTTGAACCGGAGAAGTTTCAGGCAGTAGAGATGCAGATGATTGCCTATGGACTTTTCTTCCTGCTGGTTCTGGATTTGCTGATTCGCCGTCAGGTGGTGAAGTGGAAAGAGCGGAATCCGTGGTTGACGGGAATTCTGGCTTTTGCGGTCATATTTACCTGGATTTTCAGTATTGGGCGGAATAATACGATTTTTCTGTTCTGTCCTTTTGCGGTACTGTATTTTGTTCGCATCAGCAAAGAGAAATGGATGCATCTGATGTATTGTTTTTCAATATCCCATGTGCTGAGTGTTGTCTGGATTTTCGGCAAGTCATTGATGACTGTGCCTTATGACGGAAGCCGCTACTGGGGTGTGTTCTTAAATCTTTCCACCATCGGCATGTTCTGCGCAGGCGCCTTTGTGTGTGCAATGTTCTGGTTTTTGTTAAAGAGCGAAAATCGTTTTAAAATATCCTGGCGCTTTGTTCCCATTCTCGGGGTAATGATTATGTCCGTGATGTTTGTGTCCATGATCAGCGCCAGAAGTGCCATGGTAGCGTTGGCGGCACCGGCTCTGTTTGCTTTTATTTTCTGGCCTTCAAAGCATGGAAAGAATGTCGTGAGAAAGCGTTTCTACGGTGTGTTAATCGGAATTCTTGTTTGCCTGATTCTCGGATTTATTCTCCTCTGGGGATTGTATCAGATTGACAAAGAAGAATTGCGAAGACTGATTACCAATGATGTGATTTACAATAAAGTGGAGTACTGGTACATCCGTGCCAAAACCATGTTTCAGGCCAAGAGCCGTCTGTTCGAGCACGGCACGGTCTTAGCCATGATTGACCGTTTTTCCAGCGGAAGACTGGGAATCTGGGTGAATTATATGGCCAACTTTAACTGGCTGGGACATGTATCCACGTATCTGGAAGAAGTGAAACCCCATAGATTACATGCACATAATACGTATGTATCAAATATATACAACTACGGCCTCATCGGAGGCGGTGCTTATCTGCTTTGGAACATCGGATTGCTGGCGGAATCGGTCAGAAAGTCCCTCATGGGAAAGAAGATTTATATTCTGCCTGCACTGTGGATTGCATTAACCCTGACGGGCATGTTGACGGAAACCTTGTTTTTCGTATATCCCCTGCCTTTTATCATGTTGTTTTTGCAGTATCCTCTTCTGGTCAGAATCGATGGCGAAGACGGAGAGGCAGTGACCGGCAAGGACGGGAAGAAGTGTATAAAAGAGAAACGTAAAAAGGAGAAAAGAAAAAATGTTAAACGATAAGTCGATTTTAATTACCGGCGGAACAGGAAGCTTCGGAAAAGCTTTTACCAAATATGTGCTGACACATTATAACCCCAAGAAGGTAATCATTTATTCCAGAGATGAATTTAAGCAGTTTAATATGGCAAATGATTTCAAAGAGTACAAGGATAAAATTCGCTTTTTTATCGGAGATGTAAGAGATTTAGACCGTATGAAGCGTGCTTTCGAGGGTGTGGATTATGTGATTCATGCAGCTGCCATGAAGCAGGTTCCTGCTTGCGAGTATAATCCCAATGAAGCGATTAAGACCAATATCCACGGTGCCCAGAACATCATTGAGGCAGCGCTTGACTGCGGCGTTAAGAAGGTAGTGGCACTTTCTACGGATAAGGCCGTAAATCCTGTTAACTTATACGGCGGAACCAAGTTGGTTTCCGATAAACTTTTTATTGCTGCAAATGCATATGCCGGAAGCAAGGATATCAGTTTTTCCATCGTGCGTTACGGAAACGTGGCAGGAAGCCGTGGTTCTGTAATTCCTTTCTTTGCGGACATTATTAAAAGCGGCAAGACGGAATTGCCCATTACCGACTACAGAATGACAAGATTCTGGATTAGTCTTGACGAAGGCGTGAAGCTGGTTGTTAAGGCATTGGAAGAGGCAAAGGGCGGAGAGACTTTCATTTCCAAAATTCCTTCCTTCAAGATTACGGATTTGGCGGAAGCCATGCTTCCCGGATGTAAGATGCCGGAAGTGGGAATCCGTGAAGGTGAGAAATTACATGAAATCATGGTTACCGTTGAGGACTCCATGACGACATATGAATATGACAAACATTTCATTGTTTATCCCCAGATGGTATGGAGCGATGTAAAGCGTCCCGCTCCGACAGGGAAAAAGGTGCCGGAGGGATTCTCTTATTCTTCTGACAACAATACGGAATGGTTAACTGTGGAAGAGATTCGCGAATTATTAAAAACGATGTAGGTGCGTGGTGTAATATGAAAGACAAGTGGGCCAAAATGAAACCGTTTTTGCTCCATGCGGTCAGAATTCTTTTATTTCTGGGTCTGGTTATTATTGACCATAAAAGATGCGTGGGAAACGGCGATGAATGGGCTGCAGCCAATTTGAATATCTGGTGGATCCTTGGGGTGTTTGCCCTGCTTCACTTAGGTCTGCGTCAAATGCTTCGCTGGTGGGTGGCTTTGTACGGTCTGCTTTGTGCGGGTATTTTTGCAGTCATTTACCTGACGCTTTGGGAGATGCCGAGGAGTCCGTATATAGAGTTATCCATCATTACGCTTAATTTCTTTGTGCTGGGAACGGCAATAGGAATTTATGCCATGAAGCTATATGATAAATGGCGGGAATTTTCCAAAGAAAAGGGCGGAAAGATTGCGCTTGGGGAAATCTTTGGCAAAGCGCTTCCGGGCTTTTGCAAAAGGAATTGGTTTCTTGTGGCTTGTGCTGCATTTTTCGGTGTGATGCTTTGTGTGCCGGATGATTTACATAAGCCTTTTATGACATTGCTGGTGTTTGGTTTTTTGTTCTGCCTTTCCTTTTCGAAAGAAGAGAAGAAAGCGCTGGCAAACGATTTGATTTACGGTGTGATGGCAGGGTTCTGGCTGCTGCAGGGAAGTGCATTTGCATTCAGACCTTATACGGAAGGATATATCCGTTACAGGGGAATGTATTATAATTCGAATATGTATTCCCTGCTTTGTCTGACGATTATGGTGCTGACACTGGTGAAGCTGTACGAGGTCAGAAAAAAGAAGGGAATTAAGAATATTTGCTATATCCTTCTTTTGTTGCAGTACTGTTTCAGCATTTCCTGTATTGTATATTCCATCGGAAGAATCACCATGGTTTTGGCGGGATTGTTCACATTGCTTTATTTGATATTTCTCCTTTGGGAACATCGGAAAATATATTGGAAGAAGGTTTGCGTCCTTGGCGGGATTACGGTTTGTTCTTTTTGCCTTGTGCTGCCGGGTACTTATCTTGCAATCCGTTACCTCCCCCTCGTACTGACTTATCAGGTAGAATATCAGGACGAGTATTACATCAGGGGAGATATGTTTAATCCGGAGGATTATGTCAGTGCGGGAGAGTTCTCTGAAGAATTCTTTGGGCGTTTGGCGAAATTGTGGATGAAGAATACCAAGAAGCCGGTAACGGAGGTCGTAACCGAGAATGAAGAGGGTGAGGAAATTGTCACGACTTTACTTCCGGGAGACCCGTTGTACGGAACCAGAAGGTATTATATCGATTATCAGGAAGGCTATAACGCGGTGGAGTTGCGTGTGGCAATCTGGAGAACATTCCTGGATCAGACAAACCTATGGGGCCATACCTCTGAGGAATATATTCAGTATATTACCCCTTATAAGGGATACGGACATGCCCACAATATATTTGTGCAGATGATTTTTCAGTATGGTATCGTTGCGGGAATCATGTTTGTTTGCTGGATGGCCTTATATCTGATGCAGGCGCTGAAACACTTGAAAGCGCATGCCGACAGCGCATACGGATTGCTTCCGATTGGCGTCTGGATATTGGTAATTGGTTTTGGCTGCGTGGAGGCAGACTGGTTTTTGGGACAAATCCCCTGGTTCCTTCTGTTGTTTGCTCAATTGTTTATGATTAGAAAAGAGAAATAGAAGAAGGAAACAGAAGAAAGAAGCAGAGAGAGAATAATAAAGTGACCTTTTGCCCGGCAGGGAACTGTCAGGCAAAAGGTCTTTTACATATAATACAACGCTATTTCTTGTAATAAGCAATAATCTTGTTGACCGCATCGGTCACATCCTTCACATCACTGTCTGTCATGGAATAATGCAGAGGGAGACTAAACATTTCTTCGTAGAGCTTCTCTGCTTCCGGACAAAGTCCCCTGGTGTATCCTAATTTCTCATAATATGAGTGGTAATACACAGGAATATAGTGAACCTGGACCTTGATATTTTCTGCATGGAGGGCATCGAAGAACTCCTTGCGGTTGCAGTGGAGTAATTCCGGGCGGATTCGCAGAACATATAAATGTCTTGTGGAATCCGATAACGGGATTTCTTTTTGTACCACAACCTGAGGAATATTTGCGAACGCTTCATTGTACATTGCTACGATTTCTTTGCGCCGTTTGCTGAAGGCAGGTAACTTATTTAACTGGCTTTCAATAAGTGCAGCCTGGAAATCCGTGATGCGGTAATTGTATCCTTCCTCCACCTGCTCGTAATACCAGCCACCGTGAGGAGAATTACACATCTCTTCTTCTACGCGGGTGATTCCGTGTGCACGAAGGCGAAGCAGTTTGCGGTAGAGTGCTTCGTCGTTGGTGGTAACAGCACCGCCCTCGCCGCCGGTAACGGTTTTGACAGGGTGGAAACTGAAAGTGGTCATATCTGCAATACTTCCCACCGGCCGGCCGTCATAAACGGTACCTAAGGAGTGGGCTGCATCTTCAATCAGAACCAGGTTGTGTTCTTTGCACAATGCTGAAATCTCGTTCAATTCCGTTGCCTGTCCGGTGAAATCCACAGCTACTACAGCTTTGGTGTTGGCTGATAGATGCTCCTTAATGCTTTCCGGGCTTATGTTATATGTTTCCGGATTAATGTCTGCAAAGACCGGTCTGGCGCCGCAGTAAAGGGCGCAGTTGGCAGAAGCTGCGAATGTAATGGGGGTTGTAATGACCTCGTCTCCTGCGCCGATATTGGCTGCCAGACAGGCGATGTGGAGCGCTGCCGTGCCGTTGCTGACTGCCACCGCATATTTGGCGCCGGTAACCTCACAAAGTTTACGCTCCAAGGATGTAATATTGGGCCCGCAGGTCAAAAAATCACTTCTTAAAACATCCACAACGGCTTTGATATCATCCTCGTCAATATATTGCCGTCCGTAATTCAGCGGAGTGCTCCGTACCGGGGTTCCGCCGTGTATTGCAAGTTTAACAGAATCCATTTTTGTGTCTCACTTTCTCTAAATAGTTTTTGAATTGCCTTAAATTGTCGGCTTTCGGTACTTGGTTTCTAAAAAATAGTCATTTTCCAGAAGAATATACCATAAAAAATACGAAAAAGAAACGTTTTATTTATGGAGGAAAAAGCGGGAATTGTTTTCGCGGGTGAGACTGCTTGATTTTGTCATCAGATAGTTGAAACAATTCGAAAAAGATGATATAATTTCACGGAGTGGCGTTTTTTGGCTAAAAAGGAGGAAAACGAAATACAATGAAGTTTGAAGAATTGGATTTTGATGTGATAGACTGGCATGAAGACGATGAGATAAATATGACGCAGAAGCTGGAAGAAGCGGCAGCGGTTTTAGGGGAAACCAAGATTTTTCCGGCGGCGGATATCGAGATGGCGGCGGATGTCGAGACTGTAGCGGACATTGAGGGCGCAGAGGATATTGAGCCGGCAACGGATAAGGAGATTGCCGATATCGTAGCGGAGTATGAACTGGATGATGAAGGAGATTATTACTTTGAAGAAGATCAAGGTGCAACTGCTGTGATTACACCGGATTCAACAGCTGATATTGATGCTTTCTTTGAGGACGGCGATTTGACAGAAGAAGAGATTGCGGAACTTGGCGGATTGGAATATCAGGATGATTTGAAACCGTCACGGAAGGCAGCGGCTGCCGAAGTCACAGAGAACGTCGCAGCGGCAGCATCTGTTGTCGGTGCGTCAAAGGCTGCAGCAAGAACTTCCGGTTCCGGAAAGGAAGCAGTGAAGCAGGCAGGAAAGAAAGAATCTGTGAAGAAAGAAGCTGCAAAGAAAGAAACTGCAAAGAAAGAAGCCGCGAAGAAAGAAACAGCAAAGAAGGCTGCACCTGCAAAAGAAGAGGATTCGGCAAAGGATAAGACTGTAGCCAAGCCCGTTGTACCTGTTTCCAAAGAAACGGTGAAGGCAGATATGGATGCCGTAAAGGTAAAGAGCAAGAAAACCAAGACGAAGAAAGATAAGAAGAGAGATAAGTCCGACGAGGATGACGAAGAG
Source organism: Lachnospiraceae bacterium (assembly GCA_045595325.1). Classification (GTDB taxonomy): domain Bacteria; phylum Bacillota; class Clostridia; order Lachnospirales; family Lachnospiraceae; genus UBA3766. Next base: position 40,003 of record JAZOAG010000036.1, on the reverse strand, counting down.
GCAGGCGGATTCCGTTTTTCATTTATGGATGCCGTTATTGCACTGGCCGGAATTCTCATTGTTGTAATGTGTGTGTTTGTGTTCTTCTTCTGGGATAAGGAGAATACAAGAATCACTGATCTGGGTGAGTTTGCAACAGTCGGTGCAGCATTAAGTGAGATTGATTCCATCGGTAAGAACGGAATTAATCGTGTGGTTTCTTCCGCAGCCAGTGATATTGAAGGTATGGATGTGGTAACCACACCGGATGGCGAAGAAATTATGATTTCTGTTTCTTTTACATCCCTGGAGAAGGATTTAAAGATTAAGTTTATTAACCAGTATACTGAGAAACTGATTGAAGGCACCAAGTTTTCCATGGAAGCAGTTGCACCGAACAATGATGTGCTTGAATGGACGGATGAGGATGCGGACGGTGTGATTTATCTGGAGGATTTGGCGGCAGGAAGTTATATGGTTACCCTGCGTGCTGTCGACGGATATACATTCCCGGAAGAACCCACGAAGGTTATTGTAAAAGATAAGATTGTATATACCGCTATCAACATTCTCAATGAAGTGAAGGATGAGAAAGATATCAATGCTTCCAAGGAAGATGGCGACGGCAAAGGCGGCGTAGACGAAGAAACCAAGTTACAGGATACCGTGGAATGGGTAGAGTCTTCCAAGACCTGTATTTCCGGTGCGGACGGATATGCACCTGTGGATAAGAGTAAGATTCCCGACCCTGCGACACTTGCTTCTTCCGGAAGCAGAAACAGCAGCAACGCGACAGATGATGTTACCGTAATGGAAACGGTTGATAAGGGAACTGCCGAGTATACGGTACAGGTAGGAGAAAGTGTGCAGTTGTTCCCTAACTCTCCGGAAGATGCAACCAAGTATACCCTTCCCTATACCTATAGCTGGACAGCATCCGGCGACGCAGGTAAAACTACCATTGCTGATGATACAAAGACCATGATGGTGGAGGGCTTAAAGGCCGGTACGATGGAAGTTACCTGTAAGGTTACAAAGACATTAATTGATTCCACTGAGACAGATGAGGATGTATATAAATATAAAGTAGTGGTGAAAGAGAAAGAAGCAGCTGCAGTTATCACTGATATTGAATTAAGTTCAAGCAGCTTAGAACTCAAGGTTGGTCAAGAGGCTGCTTTGACAGCTACGGCCAAGGGAACCGGTGATTTCGATAAGCAGATTTTTCCCAAGGTTGAGAATGAAAGCATCTGTCAGTATGCAGACGGTAAGGTAAAAGCGTTGGCAGTGGGCGAAACACAGATTGTGTTCACTTCCTTTGCGACCAATGCAGAAGGAAAAGTAATTACCAAGACATGTAAGGTGAAGGTTCTTTCCGCAGAAGGCCTGAAACTGACTGTTGCGGAAAACAAGGCTACCATTGGCGTGGGAGAAACCTACCAGATCAAAGCGACTGTAACAAATTATGCCAAGGATAAAGGCGTTACCTATAAGTCTGCAGATGAAAAGATTGCAAAGGTTGATGCCAACGGCCTGGTAACCGGTGTTGCCAAGGGCGGTCCGGTTAAAATTACCGTAACAACCAACGAAAAGGGCAAAGACGGCAAGCAGCTTACTGCGACCGTGGAGATTACGATTAAAGCAAACCCCAAGACTGATAAGAAGAGTGCACTGAAGGATTCTTCGGGAAATCAGGTATATATTAAGGGCAGTGACGGTAAATACACCGCGGCAACCTGGGCAGATTACTATACTGCAACCGCATTCTATATTGAGGCAGAGCCTGTATATAAATACACAGGATGGCAGACACTCAACGGTAAGACCTATTTCTTTGACAAAAACGGAAATAAGGTAACCGGTGAACAGGTTATCTTAGGTGTGAAATATAATTTTGACAGCAATGGTGCGCTTTCCATGAACGGTGGCGTGCTGGGAATTGACGTCAGCAAGTATCAGACAGAGATTGATTGGAAGGCCGTAAAGAATTCAGGTATTTCCTTCGTAATTATCCGTTGCGGATATCGCGGATATTCAACCGGAGTTCTGGTTAAGGATCCTTTGTTTGAAACCCATATTAAAGGCGCAACTTCAGCCGGCCTGAAGGTTGGTTTGTATTTCTTCTCCCAGGCGATTAATGAGAAAGAAGCCGTGGAAGAGGCTTCCATGGCAATTGCCCTTGCGAAGAAATATACCATTTCTTATCCTATCTTTATCGATACGGAGCAGGTATCCGGAGGAAGAGCGGACGGACTGGACGCAGCAAAGCGTACAGCAATATGTAAGGCATTCTGTGAAACCATTAAGGATGCAGGATATACTTCGGGTGTATATGCATGCAAGAGCTGGTATGAGACGAAATTAAATGCCGGTTCTCTTGAAGCATATAAGATTTGGCTTGCCCAGTATGCTTCTGTCCCCACATACTCAGGAAAGTATGATATGTGGCAGTATACCGAGAAGGGTAAGGTAAGCGGTGTTACCGGCAACGTGGATGTAAACATCAGCTATTTGGGTTATTAAGATGAAAAGATTAGGGCGGAAAGAGCATTCTTTTTGCCCTAAATTTACTTCATGGGGAGTTTGGGAAACGCATAAGAATAGCCCCTTTTTGAAGTAGCGGGAAGAAAAACTATGATTTCGATATTGTTAATACTTTTTTGGATGGGAGTCATTCCCCTGTGCGCCGGTTTGTGGCCTGTCGGGCTTCTGCCGGAGAAACGTCGCAGTATAGGTATGGTATTGGTAATCGGCTATGTATGTTCCATAGCCTTGTTTGAGTGTCTTTATCTTATCTTTGTTTTGTTGGGAAGCACCTCTTCAAAGAATCTTACCATTGTTTTTTCGATTGTGATTTTGATCGTGGCAATAGTATCGGGAATTTTGGGACGCAGGCAGTTTGCAATCTGTCTTCAGAATTGGAAGGGGATGAAATGGTCTGTTCCGGCGGTTCTCTTCCTGCTTGTTTTGGCGGTGCAGCTTGTGATGGCCGGCATCATGCAGGTATCCGACGGAGATGATGCATTTTTTGTGGCTACGGCAAATATTGCCGCGCAGACAGATTCCATGAATGTCTTCCTCCCTTATACGGGAATTGCCACACCGGATTTGGATATCCGCCATGTGTTTTCCGGGCTTCCGATATGGATAGCGGCTTTGTCGAAACTGACGCATGTCCATGCGGCAATCATGTGTCATCTGGTGCTTGGGGAAGTTGTACTCCTCATTCACTATGCCATTCTTCTGGAAATCGGCAGAGGTCTGTTTGAGGAATGGGATCATGTGTGGCTTTTTTCTTTTGTAGCCGGCTTTTTTAATATTTTTGCAAATGTTTCTCTCTTTACGGCGCAGACCTTTTTGCTTACCAGAACATGGCAGGGAAAGACCATGCTTGCCAATGTGGCCATCCCTCTGTGTTTCCTTCTTTTGCTGATGCTGTACAGGGAGAAAACGGATAAAAGAAGTATCGCTGGGATTTCTTTGCTGCTGGCGGTTACGTATTTATTTGCAGGTACCTGCGCCACCACGGGATTCATCCTTTTGCTTCCTCTGATTGTAGTCGGGGTTGTATGGATTCTTTTACTAAAACGTGTGAAAACGGAGGAGTAGATATGTTTGAGATTAACGGCAGAAAAATAGGTCCCGGTTATCCGGCATATATTATTGCGGAAATGTCTGCGAATCATGCGGGGAGTTTGGAGCGGGGCAAAGAGATTATCAGGGCTGCAAAGGCGGCCGGCGCGGATTGTATCAAGATTCAGACCTATACACCCGATACGCTGACGATTGACTGCAATAATGAATATTTTGCCATTACTGACGGTACCTGGGAGGGTGAGAATCTTTACGGTCTTTACGGAAAAGCATATACCCCTCTGGAATGGCAGGAAGAATTGTATGCGGAGGCCAAAAGAGTGGGAATTGATTTCTTTTCTACTCCCTTTGACTGTGCCACTGCGGATTTTTTGGAAAATATAGGGATGGAGTTTTATAAAATTGCATCCTTTGAAATGATAGACTTGGACTTTTTACGGCATGTGGCAGCAAAACAGAAGCCCATGATTGTATCTACCGGCATGGCCACACTGGAAGAAATCAAAGAAGCGGTGGCGGCTATCTACGAAACCGGAAATCATCAGCTGGCGCTGTTGAAATGCTCCAGTGCATACCCGGCAGTTTCTGACCAGATGCATCTGGCCAGCATTCCGAAACTGCAGGAGATTTTTGATATTCCCATCGGACTTTCCGACCATTCCATGGGCTCTCTGGGAGCAGTGGCTGCGGTGTCTTTGGGAGCATGTATTATCGAGAAACATTTTTGCCTGGGAAGAGAAATTGAGAATCCGGACGCGTCTTTTTCCATGACGCCGGAAGAGTTTAAACAGATGGTAGAGGATATTCGTAAGGTTGAGGCTGCCATTGGCACACCTTCCTTCGGAATCACTCCTTCGGAACAGAGCAATATGGTATTCCGCCGTTCCCTTTTTGTGGTAAAAGATATTGCTGCAGGAGAAAAATTTACGGCGGAGAATATCAGAAGCATTCGTCCCGGTTATGGCGCAAAACCGAAATATTTCGGTGATTTTCTCACCATGCAGGCGGAGCGTGATTTGAAGAGAGGGGAGCCTCTCTCCTTCGAAGATGTAAAGGAAGGGTGTGTATTGTTCCTGACCAATAATTCCAATACGGATAGATTTTTTGAACGGCTGAAAGAACTGGTTCCTTATGCGGTGCGTATGTCCAATGCATTGACACGGGAAATTGTGGATGCCATTAAGCCTTCTTTTGTAATCAGTTTTAACTACAGGCATATTGTGAAGGCAGATGTCATAGAAGCCTTAGAGGGACGGATTATCAACCTTCATACATCGCTTCTGCCTTATAACAAAGGCGCATCTCCGAATGTGTTTTCTTTTCTGGAGGATACGCCCAAAGGGGTAACGATACACCAAATGGCACCCGGACTTGATACGGGGGATATTTTATTGCAAAAAGAACTTTTCTTTGACGAAGAGAAAGAAACGTTTGCAAGCACGTATCAGACTTTGATTGATGAAATGGAACAACTGTTTTTTGCACATGCACAAGACTTACTTCAGGGCCGGATTGCTCCCGTGAAACAGGCGGGGGAAGGGACAAAGCACACTTCTAAGGACTTGCGAATACTGCAACAGGAGATTCCCTTTTCCTATGATGAGGGAATCGCTGAAGTGAAACGCCGCCGAAACAAAAATTAAAAGAACGAAAGGTGTAATCATGATCGGAATCAGAACGGAAGGAAATGAGACAATCGGAATCGGCCACATAATGCGGTGTCTGACCCTTGCAGACGCGTTTCGCGCACAGGGGGAGTCTGTCCTTTTTCTTTCGAATTCCTGCCATGAACTGCTTCATAAAAGAGGCTATGATACGGTGGATTGTCCTCTTTCTTTTGACAGCGGACCCAAAGAAGAGGAATGTATGAAACACCTGCTGAAAGAGCACGGAATAAGCCTGTTAATCGTGGACAGTTATCAGGTAACGAAGGAATATCTTTCCATGCTTAAAAAGATGGTTCATCTGGCATACATTGATGATGTGAATGCCTTTGATTACCCGGTTGACGATTTGATTAATTATAATGTGTTTGCCACGGAAGAGTTCTACGGAAATTCTCAGAATTCATCTTTGAAAAAATATTTTTTGGGGCCTGCCTATGCACCGGTACGTCCTGAATTTTCAACCATAAAAAAACAAAGCCGGAGCGTAGTATATGATGGAATGTCAAAATGCATTGACGAGAGAAAAACAGCGGCGGTGAATGATTTGTCGGTGTTAATCAGTGTAGGCGGTACTGACGCGGGAGGATTGTCTTATCTGATTGCAGGAAGGATCAAAGAGATGCATCCCGGCTGGAAACTTCATGTGCTGTGCGGCCCTTTCAGTCGACAGAAAGAGGCACTGGAAGCATTGAATGACCGGTATGGCGGTGTATATATTCACTGTAATATTCCTGATGTCTGGGAGGTTATGAAGCTGTGCGATGTGGCGGTTTCTGCCGGCGGAAGTACCATGTATGAACTAGCCACCATGGAAAAGGCAATTGTGACGTTTTACTTTGTGGAGAACCAACGCCGTATTGCGGAAGGATTTGCACAGCGAAACGGTGCAATCAGCCTGGGAGCGTATACGGAAGAGAACAGGGATGAATTTTTGAATGCATTAAGTGAATGTCTGGAAACTCTTTGGCGGGAGGAAGGGCGTATTCATGCGCTTGGACAAAGAGCCGGAGAACTGGTGGACGGCTGTGGGGCTGCCCGCCTTGCCAAGGCTTTGCTTTCCGAATGCCGGAACAGATAGAGGAGGAAGAGGATATGGTTGGGGCAACATCTTCACTGGACATGCTGCAACTTTATATGGGAAACGGCAGTCTTTTGCTTTTGTTTGTACTGACCCTGGTATATTTGTGGGCCACGGAAAAGAACAAAGGGATTAAGGCGTTGTTTGTATATCTTTCCATCGGAATCCTGGCGGTTTTCCTTTTTCCGCCTTTTACATCGCTGGTGGTGGATTACTTCGGGGAAGGTGAGGTGTATTATCGTATCCTTTGGCTTTTGCCCATTGGAATTGTAATCCCTTACGGTTTGGTACGTTTTGTGAAAAGAAGCAAAAAGAAATGGGTCTCCACGGTGGTGGTGATACTTACCTGCGTCTATATCGCAATCGGCGGAAATCCGGTTTACAATGCACCACAGCTTTCAAAGAGCCAGAACCTGTACCAGATTCCGGATGAAGTGATTGAAATCTGTGATGAAATCGTAGTGCCCGGAAGAGAAGTGAAGGCGGTTTTTCCGCATGAACTGGTACAGTATGTCAGACAATATACACCCTATGTGGTGTTGGAATACGGCTATGACGCAATTGTGGAACGTTGGGATATCTATAATGCATTAGAGTCTGAAATGCGCAAGGAAATCTCCTCGGCAACGGAGTTAAGCCGGCTTTGCAGGGAGACCCATACCCACTATATTGTGGTAAGCAGGCATCACCTGATTGAAGGTTCTCTGGAGGAGGAGGGATTCCGGGAATTCTACCGTAGCGCAAGCTATATTGTTTATCTGGATTCGGAGGCGGATTTGTCCGTTCCTTAAGGGAAAACCTCGCATTTTCCGGCGCAAAAATTTTGACATAAATACCATATTATGTTACTATATAACTGTTCATTTTGAATGGGAAAATGATTATGATTGAAGGAGATTTACTATGAAAACCTATCTGGTAACCGGCGGTGCAGGATTTATCGGTTCAAACTTTATTCACTATATGTTCAACAAATACGGAGATTCCGTTCGTATCATCAACGTGGATGTGTTGACCTATGCCGGCAATTTGGAGAATTTGAAAGACATTGAAGACAAAGAGAATTATACATTTGTAAGAGCAGACATTACGGACAAGGAAGCCATCAGCAAGATTTTTGCCGAGAACGAGATTGATTACGTGGTTCATTTTGCGGCAGAAAGCCATGTGGACAGAAGTATCCGTAATCCGGAAGTTTTTGTTAAGACCAATGTTTTGGGAACGGCAGTTATGCTCAACTGTGCCAAGGCATGCTGGGAACAGGCGGACGGTTCATTCCTTCCCGGAAAGAAGTTTTTACATGTTTCCACTGACGAGGTATACGGTTCACTTTCCGAACCCGACACCTACTTTTATGAAACGACACCTTACGATCCGCACTCACCTTATTCCGCAAGTAAGGCAAGCTCGGATTTGCTGGTGAAGTCCTATATGGATACCTATAAGTTCCCTGCAAACATTACCAATTGTTCCAATAATTACGGACCTTATCAGTTCCCCGAGAAACTGATTCCGCTGATTATTAACAATGCACTTTCCGGCAAGACATTACCGGTTTACGGAGACGGAAAGAACGTGCGTGACTGGCTCTACGTAATGGACCATGCCAAAGCGATTGATATGGTAATTGAGAAAGGGAAACTTTTCGAGACCTATAACGTAGGCGGACACAATGAAAAAGAGAATATTGAAATCGTAGAAATCATTCTCGAAACACTTCAGGACATGCTTTCCGATGATGACCCGAGAAAAGCAAAGGTAACCAAAGATTTGATTACTTTTGTGGAAGACAGAAAGGGGCACGACAGACGATACGCAATTGCGCCGGATAAGATCAAAGCAGATCTTGGATGGGAACCGGAGACCATGTTCAAAGATGGTATTCGCCTTACAATCCAGTGGTTCTTCGAGAATGAAGAATGGATGAAGAATGTTACCAGTGGCGATTATCAGAAATATTACGAAGAAATGTATAAATAAGGCCGAAATGGGGACGGTGAAAGCCGTTCCCATTCGGTGCGTATAAAAGCACTAAATTTTAAGACCCAAAGGAGAGTTTTGCATGAAAGGAATTATTCTGGCAGGCGGTTCCGGAACCCGCCTTTACCCCTTGACCAAGGCAATGTCTAAACAGATGATGCCTGTATATGACAAGCCCATGATTTACTATCCCCTGTCCATTTTGATGTTGGCGGGAATCAGGGAAATCATGATTATTTCCACCCCCAGGGATTTGCCTGCGTTTCAGGAGTTGTTTGGGGACGGTTCCCAGCTGGGACTTCGTTTGGAATATGCGGTACAGGAGTATCCGAGAGGATTGGCGGATGCTTTTATCATCGGTGCGGATTTCATCGGTTCCGATAGTGTTTCCCTGATTTTGGGAGATAATATTTTTTACGGTCAGAGCTTTTCCAAAGTGCTTCGTCAGGTGGCGGAGAGAGAGAAGGGGGCAACGATTTTCGGCTATTACGTAAGAGATCCGAGAGAGTACGGTGTTGTGGAATTCGATGAGAACGGAAAGGCTGTTTCCATCGAAGAGAAACCTGCGAATCCCAAGAGCAATTACGCGGTGCCGGGATTGTATTTCTATGACAATGATGTGGTGGAGATTGCAAAGAATGTGAAACCATCCGCCAGAGGTGAAATTGAGATTACCAGCATTAATAACGAATACCTCCGCAGAGGAGAATTGCACGTAGAAACATTGGGACGTGGTTTTGCATGGCTTGATACCGGAAACCACGATGCGCTTTTGGATGCATCGGATTTCGTTGCGGCATTTCAGAAACGACAGGGACTTTATATTTCCTGTATCGAAGAAATTGCTTACAAGAGAGGTTTTATTTCCAAAGAACAGCTTCTTTTGCTGGCAGAACCATTGTTAAAAACTGCCTACGGACAGTATCTGGTGGAAGTGGCAAACGGCTTATAAAAAGAGGTTTTTTGATTCATGGACAAAAAGACGATGGCAATGACGCTGGTGACGGTTATCTGTATCATTTTGCTGGTATGTATCCCGGTACTTCTGATGAATGTCAAACCGGCCCGGAATACCGGAAGCGTCAGGGAAGAACCCTCAACCGAGACGGTACAGGAAGAAGATGATAAGGCATTTTTAAAGGATCCTGTTTTTCTGGATGCTTATCAGCCTAACGTGAAGGAAGAGGATTGGGAGATTGCCTTTGATAAAAATTTGTTTTTATCGGCAGCATCGGTAGAACGTGATTTGAGGGTCACCGTATTGGATTCCCTTGGGCGTGTGGTAACCGGCGAACACTTTTATGTGCAAATCAAAGGTGTGGGAGAATATAAGGATTTGGATGCGGACGGTGTGATTTACATTGACGGACTCAGACCCGGAAACTATGGTGTTTCCCTGCAGGAAAAGGATGATTATATTGTTCCGCCGGAGATTAAGGTAAGTGTGAAAGAAAAAATCGAATATGCCCGGATTGAGGATATTTCATACCTGATTAAAACAGAGGATGAAATTAATGCCGCAGAGGAAGATACAAAGAAAGCCAATGTGGAAGCTGATGAAACGGAATTTAAAGAAGCATGGAAGAATGCCGAAGAGGGTATTTTGGGAATTGACGTATCCAAGTGGAATCGTGAGATTGACTGGAATGCAGTAAAAGAAGACGGCATTGAATATGTGATTATCCGTTGCGGATATCGCGGTTCCAAAACGGGTGCCCTGGTAGAAGATCCGTATTTCAGAAGAAATATTGAAGGGGCAACCAATGCAGGACTTAAGGTGGGAATTTATTTCTTTACCCAGGCATTGAATGAGATGGAGGCCGTAGAGGAAGCAAGTATGGCGCTTTCCCTTGTAGAAGGCTACGATTTGGACCTTCCGATTTTTATCGATACCGAGTCTTCGGGAGGAAGAGCGGATTCGCTGGATATGGCGACGCGAACGACAGTATGCAAAGCATTCTGTGATACCATTGAAGCCTCCGGCGAAAAGGCAGGAATATATGCCAGCAGAAACTGGTACCAGACCAGAATTAGCGATGACCGTTTTGATGATTATGTGAAATGGCTGGCGGAATACAGAAAAGAACCCTTGTATGAGGGAGAATACGATCTCTGGCAGTATACTTCATCCGGAAGCGTATCCGGAATTGAGGGCAGAGTGGATATGAATCTGTCTTATATTGCATGGTGACAGATTCACCAAAAGACCTGTCGGAAGATTAAAAAGACAGGGATTGCCGAAGCAGAACACTTCGGAATAAGTAAGAAAGGTTTAGAGATAATATGGGTAAATTACTTGTTGAAACATGTGAGATAGAGGGATTGAAGATTATTACTCCCGAAGTCAGGGGAGATGCCAGAGGATACTTCATGGAAACATATCAGCTGGAAGATTTCAAGGCTGCGGGAATTGATGTGACCTTTGTGCAGGACAATCAGTCGGCTTCTAAGAAAGGTGTGCTTCGCGGGCTTCATTTCCAGAAGGAATTTCCGCAGGATAAGCTGGTCCGTGTGATTAAGGGCGAGGTTTTTGATGTGGCTGTAGATTTAAGGGAAGGTTCCCCTACTTTCGGAAAGTGGCACGGCGTGTTGCTGTCGGAAGAGAACAAGAAGCAGTTTTTTGTTCCTAAGAATTTTGCCCATGGATTTCTGGTGTTGTCCGATTATGCGGAATTCTGTTACAAGTGTTCCGAACTGTATCATCCGAACGATGAGGGCGGTATTATGTGGAATGATCCGGCAATTGGTGTAGAATGGCCGATTCCCGAAGGAATGGAACTTACTTTCTCCGAGAGAGATACCAAGTGGGCTCCTTTTGAAGGGAAGTAGGAGAGGATGGATAGATTCATGAGTAATCAAGAAAAGGCCGTTCGCAAGGGGTTTCCCAAGTCGGCGGGAATTGCAATTGTGATTGCGGTTGCCCTTGCATTGGCAGCAGTGATCCTGCTTCATCATAACCCCTTGGCGGACCAGGATGAGGAACTGATCAAAAAAGCAATTGCCTGCGCCGTTTTGCTTTGCGGTGTGGTGGGAGCAATTTCTTTATATGATAAGATTATAGTGTTACCCGGTGAACTGTGGCAGAACAGACGATTAATCTGGAAACTGGCCAAAAATGATTTCAAAACCCGCTATGCGGGCTCTACTATGGGACGTGTGTGGGCTTTTGTGCAGCCGGTGGTAACCGTAGTGATGTATTATTTTGTATTTGGCCTGATTTTCCCGGCCAGGGCACAGTTGGCTGCCGGCGGTGTGGAAGCACCTTACGTGGTTTGGCTTACGGCAGGACTGGTACCGTGGTTTTATTTTAGTGAGGCGTTATCCAGCGGTACCTCAGCCCTTTTGGAATACAACTACCTGGTTAAAAAAGTCGTATTCAAAATAAGCATCCTTCCCATTATCAAGATTATAGCAGCAACATTTATTCATCTGTTTTTTGCCTGTGTGCTGCTGGTTTTATATTTTGCTTACGGGTTTGCTCCCGGTATTTACCTGATACAGTTTGTGTACTACAGCTTCTGTATGTTCGTGCTGGTACTTGCATTAAGTTATGCAACCTGTGCAATCGTGGTATTCTTCAAGGACTTAAACCAGATTATTCAGATTGTGCTGCAGATCGGAATGTGGGCAACCCCCATTCTTTGGGACATTACCCAGATTCCGGAGAAGTACAGGATTATTTTCAAATTAAACCCGGTCTTTTACATTGTAAACGGTTACCGGAGTGCTCTTTTTGAACGACAGTGGTTTTGGGAAGATTTCTATTCCACCATGTTTTTCTGGATTACAACCGCCCTTTGCTTTGGCGTGGGCAGTTTGATATTTAAACGTCTGAAAGTTCATTTCGCAGATGTTTTGTAAGGAGTAGCAGTTATGAGTGAAAATCAGAACCGGAATGTGGCAATTGATGTTTCCGGTGTCAGTAAAATATATAAATTATATCCGAAGCCTGCAGACCGTCTGTTGGATGCCATGCATTTAACCCCTTGGCGAAAGATTGCGGAGCATCATGCGTTAAACAAGGTTGATTTCACGGTTTATCAGGGTGAAACCGTAGGTATTATCGGAACCAACGGCTCCGGTAAGTCCACCATCTTAAAAATTATAACCGGTGTATTACATCCCACGGAAGGGGATGTGACGGTGAATGGCCGTATTTCAGCCCTGTTGGAGTTAGGCGCAGGGTTTAACATGGAATATACGGGGATTGAGAATATATACTTAAACGGTACCATGATTGGTTTTTCCAAGGAGGAAATCGATGCGAAACTGCAGGATATTCTGGACTTTGCAGACATCGGAGAGTTTGTAAACCAGCCGGTTAAGACCTATTCTTCCGGTATGTTTGTGCGTCTGGCATTTGCGGTAGCCATTAACATTGAACCGGAGATTCTGATTGTGGATGAGGCTCTTTCAGTAGGGGATGTGTTCTTCCAATCCAAGTGTTACCGGAAGTTTGATGAGTTTAAACAGATGGGAAAGACCATTCTGTTCGTAAGTCATGATTTAAGCAGTATTTCCAAGTACTGTGACAGAGTTGTGTTGCTGGATAAGGGCGTTAAATTAGGCGAAGGCAATGCCAAGGAAATGATTGATGCGTATAAGCAGGTTCTGGTAGACCAGTACGATGAGAACCGTAAAAAAGAGGCGCTTGAAAACACCGGCAGGGAGTTGCCGGATGCTTTGAACGAGGATACCTTGGAATACGGTTCCGGCAAAGCTTCCATCAAGGAATGCTTTATTGTGGACGAAAAAGGGAAGCGTACCAATGCTATTGTGAAGGGAAGCGAATTTACCATCCACATGAAAGTGGAATTTCACGAGAGGGTCAGCGCACCTATTTTTGCTTTCACCATCAAGAATGTGAAAGGGACGGAAATTACCGGTACCAACACCATGTTTGAAAAAGCCTTTATGGAGGCAGTGGAGGCCGGTTCCCGGAAGGAAGTTTGCTTTACCCAGCGAATGACTTTACAGGGAGGGGAATACCTTTTGTCCTTCGGTCTGACCGGATACGAAGGAAGTGATTTCACGGTTTATCACAGGTTGTATGATGCAATCAACATATCTGTGATTTCGGACAAGGATACCGTGGGATTCTATGATTGTGAGTCGAAAGTATCCGTTAAGGATGCAAGGCAGGAGAAGATATATGCAGTTAAAGATTGGAAACGTCAGGCTTGATGATACCTTTTACCCGGGGAAGGATTTGTATTCCGATGGGCATATTGAAGACGAGCTTTTAGACATTGTACAAACATATAAGCCTTGCGAGTATCGCAAAGTGATTGAAGAACGGGCAAGCTGGCCGATATTATATCATTTGTCCGAATTTCGTCACAATATTGTAGACTGGCTTCCCATCGGCAGGGAGCATAAGGTGCTTGAAGTGGGGAGCGGCTGCGGTGCCATTACAGGTGCATTGGCCCGCAAAGCAGGGGAAGTAACCTGTATTGAACTTTCCATGAAGCGGAGTATGATTAATGCCAACCGCAATCAGGACTGCGACAATGTTTCCATTCATGTGGGCAATTTCAAAGATGTGGAAACCGTGTTGCCCTGTGACTATGATTATGTCATGTTAATCGGTGTGTTTGAGTATGCCTTTGGGTATATGGGCGGAAATCAGCCCTATGAGGATTTCATTGCGGTACTCAAAAAGCACCTGAAAAAAGGCGGCCGACTGGTGATTGCCATTGAGAATAAATTCGGCATGAAGTATTATGCCGGTTGCAGGGAAGATCATTCCGGACGGTTTTTTGACGGAATTGAAGATTATTCCAAGGGCGGCGGAACCGCCAGGACATTCTCCAAGGGGGGACTTGAAAAGCTTTTGAAAGGTGCGGGAATTGAGGAGTATTCCTTCTACTATCCTTATCCGGATTATAAGTTCCCGACGACCGTATTTTCTGATGAATGTTTGCCTAAGGTAGGGGAACTGTATCAGAATATCCGGAATTTCGACAGAGACCGTATGCTTCTATTTGATGAGCAGCAGGCCTTTGATGCAGTGATTAAAGAAGGCATGTTTTCCCATTACTCCAACTCCTATATGATTGTGACGGGAGAGGCACCGGAAATTAAGTACGCCAAGTATTCCAATGACCGGGATGAGAAATATGCGATTTGTACCACCCTTTTGTCGGATGGTACGAAGAAGTGGATTGAGAAGAAGGGCACAAGCGAAGCCGCAGCGGCGCAAGTGCAGAATATATACAGATTCCATAACATCTTAAAAGAGCAGGCAAACGTTGAGAAGGTGGAATGGAACCGGTGTGAGAAACCGCTTAAAAATGCGGACGGGGCGGATTATATAGAACTGGAATATGTGGAAGGAATTACCCTGGAAGAAGAACTGGATTTGCTGGCGGCAGCAGGCCGGAAGGAAGAATTCTTATCCCTTTTCGAACGTTTCTGTCGCCTGGCGAAAGCCTGCGAGAGCGGAGCCTATACGGATTATGATTTGATTTTCCAGAATATTATGGTTCGGCAGGAGGATTGGACCATAATCGATTATGAATGGACCTTTGAACGTCAGTGCAGTGCCGCAGAGCTGATTGCCAGGGCGGTTCATTGCTACGGGGCAGACAGGGCCGGCAGAGCGGAATCCTGTCAGTGGATGATTGCACATTGTAAGGCTGCATCCATGGATGTGGAGGCAGAACTGGAGAAGGTTGCAGAAAGAGAAGCAGAATTTCAGAAATATGTGCAGGGAGATTTCATGGCTCTTTCCCGGTTGCGGCACGCGATCGGGAATCCGGCATACTCCCTGGAATATATAGAGGAGCGAATCGGAGCGGGAGCGCCCCGGATTCAGATTTATGAAGATACCGGCAAGGGATACAGTGAGGAGAATTCGTACTTTGCAACAGATTATACCAGAGACGGTCAGGTGGTTACATTCTCGGTGGATATAAGACCTGAACTGGTGAATTTGCGAATTGATCCCGCAAATCAGCCCTGCTACGTTTCCGTGTTGTCGGCAAAGTTGGAAGGAGAGGAAGTACTTCCGAAACTTCTTCATGCTACAAAGGGAATGAAGCGGTATCACAACGGTGCGGGATTGAAAGACGGACGGTATGTATTTGCCACGGAAGATCCTCACTTTGAATGGAAAGTGAAAGGTTTGGGTAAGGAGAACACCGGGAAACTGGTGATTCAGATGAAACTTGAGAATATGTCATTAGAGGTAGCTTCGGCCGTGTGCGAGGCAATGGGGTTGAAAGGAAAAGTGCTATGGTAGGGAAGAGATTAATTCAGGCCAGAATGACGGTACCGCATGAGAAAGCCTATCGAAAAGAATTAAACCGTCAGGAACATATTTATGATATTTACGTGGAGATTCAGGAAGATGAAATGACCCGTAAATACGAGGTAAAACCGAACGAAGGCAAGGCAACAATCTGCCGCTTGCCCGAAATGTTTAAGTATGCCAAAGGAGTGAAATGTGACAGTGAGATTCTCATATTCCATCATCCCAACGGCATTCTGAATAAGTTAACGGACCGTGTTATTATTGAATTTTTTCAGAATCATCCGGATGTAGACCTGGTATATGCGGATGAGGATGTCTGCGTGGCTTCCGAGGAAGAACGCATTCGTCTTTCCGAAAAGAATGCACCGGTATCCAGAAGATGCTGTCCGTTCTTAAAGCCGGTTCCTGCGTATGAAACTTTTTTGTCATTTAATTACATTCAGAATATCTGGGCAATTCGTAAATCAAAGTATGATTTAATCACCGGGGATATGATTGCGAAAAACGTGATTTCCACAGTGAGCGATGTGAAACTTTTGGAAGAAAACAATGCGTTGTTAAATGATATGAACTGGGAGGAGCTTTGTTACGACTTTCTGCTCCGTGCCTGGGAATTTCTGGGAGAAGAACGCCTTGCCAGACTGCCGAAGATTCTCTTCCATAAGTTCGAGGAGGCGCCGGAAGCAACCTATGACGGAGCATCTTATGATTTTGATACCATCAAGAATGCAAGCTTCGCAAGAAGAAATGTATTGGCACGTATGTGCCACAAGGATGGATTCTCTTATCCGGTATACGGCTTAGAGGGTGTTGGGGAACGTAAAATCAGTATCATCATTCCTTCAAAAGATAACCCTTTTGTTCTGGGTAAATGTCTGGCTTCCATCCGTGAAAAGAGTACTTATAAGAATTATGAGATTATCGTAATTGATAACGGAAGCACGGAAGAGAATTTTAAATTGATACAGGGACTGCAAAAAAAGTATTCTTTTACGTATATATATAAGCAGATGGAGTTTAATTTCTCCACCATGAACAACCGTGCCGTAAAAGAAGCAAAAGGAGAATACTTACTGCTTCTGAATGATGACATGGAAGTTGTTACCAGGGACTGGATGGAACTGCTCTTGGGACAGGCTGCACAGGAGAATATCGGTGCGGTAGGTGCGAAGCTTCTTTATCCCGAGTCGGAGCGTATTCAGCATGTGGGAATTACCAATGCGGTAGACGGCCCCGTGCATAAGCTTCTCGGACATGAAGACCGCAAAGAGTACCATTACGGTCGTAACCGTCTGGTTTACAATACCGTCGGTGTTACCGGTGCCTGCCTCATGATTAAACGTGAACTTTATGATAAAGTCGGCGGTTTAAACGAAGAGCTTAAGGTGGCCTATAATGATGTGGAGTTGTGCTTCTCTCTCCTGGAATTAGGATACCGTAATGTGGTACGAAATGATGTTGTTTTATATCATCACGAATCCATGAGCCGTGGTGCTGACAGCCGTTCGGATTCCAAGATGAAGCGCCTGAAATGGGAAAGAGACAAGCTCTATTCCCTGCATCCCCAGTTTTACCGTTATGACCCTTATGAGGGCGGAAGCGTAAGCGGTGGTTCTGAATTCGGAGTTGCAATGGAACTTCATTACACCAAAAAGAAGAGTAAAAAAGAACATGCCAAGGCAACAGACAGGGTATATTCGGTATATCCTCCCGGCGTTGCAGTGGTATTTGACAGAATTGAAAAGGAAAAGCACCTTTTATGTGAAGGGGAAAGCTTTTACGTACTGGAAGGATATGCTGTTGTGGCAGATGTAGATAACTGCCGTTACAGCTTCGAAATGATTTTTGACGGTCTGCGCGGCCGTTACGTTCTTCCCATGAAAAAGATGCTCCGCTCCAATTTGGAAGAAGGATTCCCCGGAGCAACCAATCTTCGCCTTTCCGGTTTCAGTGTTAAGATTGAGAAAGACGAGCTTCCTGCAGGCGAGTATGAAGTCAGTGTATTTGCAACAGACCACTGCTCCCGCAGAAGATTATTCCAGCCCACAGGTGAGACCATTAAGATTGAGGGCAGATAAAAGGAGACAAGCGGCATGAAGGATGGTAATCAGGAACAGCTCCTAGCGTATTACAGGGAACAATGTGAGAACCTTAAAAAAGAGAATATGGAGCTTTCCTCGAAACTGGCCACCATGGAGATTGCCAAGGAGGAGGCAGAAGAGAATCTGCACCGGATTAAAAACAGTCTGTTCTGGAAACTTTTGAAACCCTTCCGGATGATTCGTGTTTTGTTGATTCGGTTAAGCTATTACCGTTCTCCGAAGCGGATTGCCAAAAAGATTCGTGATAAAAGATTGGAGAAGAAGGCATATAAATATTTCGGAACCCGGTCTTTTCCTACCGAGGAGGAACGTAAAAAACAGGAAGCTGTCGTTTACGACAAAGAAATTAAGTTTTCCATTCTGGTACCTCTTTATAATACCCCGGAGAAATTTTTACGGGATATGATTGAGTCGGTGGTAAATCAGACGTATGGTCAGTGGGAACTTCTTCTGGCAGATGGTTCGGACGAAGCGCATGCTTATGTGGGAGAGGTTTGCAAAGAGTATTATGAGAAAGACACGCGAATTGTTTACAAAAAGTTAGAGAAGAATGAGGGTATTTCGGGTAATACCAATGCCTGTTACCGTATGGCTACGGGAGATTATATCGGACTTTTTGATCATGATGATATTTTGCATCCCTGTGCTTTTTATGAATATCGTAAGGTGATTGATGAACAGGGTGCCGACTATATTTACTGTGATGAGGCAACTTTTACGAAAGGCAACATTAACAAGATGATTACCCTGCATTTCAAACCGGATTATGCCATTGATAATCTAAGGGCAAATAATTATATCTGCCACTTCAGCCTTTTCAAAAAGGATTTGCTTCAGGAGACGGAATTGTTCAGGACGGCTTTTGACGGCAGCCAGGACCATGATATGATTCTGCGTTTGACATCTTTGGCAGAGCGGGTGGTGCATGTGCCCAAGATTCTGTATTACTGGCGGGCGCATCCCGGCAGTGTGGCAAGTGATATCGGCGCGAAGCTGTATTGCATTGATGCAGCCAAAAGAGCAGTTTCCGATCATTTATGCCGGTACGGAATTTATAATACCCTGATTACCAGTACAAGAGCCTTTGAAACAATTTTTAGGCTTCAGTACGAAATCACCACGGAGGCGATGGTTTCCATCCTGATTCCCAATTGCGACAATGCAGATATGTTGCGGCGCTGTATTGAATCCATTGAGAACAGAAACACCTACGCCAATTATGAAATCCTGATTATTGAAAACAACAGCAGGGAACCGGGTACTTTTGAATATTACGACAGCCTAAAAGAGAATCCCCATGTGAGAGTGTTATATTACAAGGGAGAATTTCATTATTCCAAAATTAATAATTTCGCAGCCAAAGAGGCGAAGGGTGAGTATCTTTTACTGCTGAACAATGATGTGGAATTGACGGGAAATGATTTCGTGAAAGAGCTTCTTATGTATGCCCAGCGGGAAGATGTGGGAGCGGTTGGAGCCAAACTTCTTTTCCCGGATAATACCATTCAGCATGCCGGCATTGTTCTGGGTCTGGGGGCACACCGGACAGCCGGACACGGGCATTATAAAGAGCTGAATGAACACATCGGATATATGGGCAGATTGTGTTATGCCCAGAACGTTTCTGCGGTGACGGGTGCGGCACTTATGGTTTCCGCAGCGGATTACGCCAAGGTGGGCGGTTTGGACGAAGCACTGCAGGTTTCCCTGAATGATGTTGATTTCTGTCTTAAATTAAGGGAGATGGGGCTTTTAAACGTATTCACTCCTTTTGCCTGTGCATATCATTACGAATCCGTTTCCAGAGGGACGGATGAGATGGGTGCAAACAAGGAACGCTACGAAAAGGAATGTGAGTACTTTAAAAAGAAATGGAGCGAGGTTCTTAAGAAGGGTGACCCTTATTATAACCCGAATTTCACTTTGGACAGAAGCGACTATTCCTTGAATATTCCCCGTGTTTAGTGTAAAATCACTACAAGGGATTAAAGTATAGCGAAAATGGAGGTTACAAGCGTATGGATTACAGAAAAGAGTATGAATTTTGGTTGGAAGACAGTTATTTCGATGAGGCAACAAAAGCGGAACTTCTTGCAATCAAGGACGATGAGAAAGAGATTGAAGATCGTTTCTATCGTGAATTGGAATTTGGCACAGGTGGTTTACGTGGTGTAATCGGTGCGGGAACAAATCGTATGAATCTATATACGGTTCGTAAAGCAACACAGGGTCTTGCAAATTACATTATCCGCATGAACGGACAGGAGAAGGGAATTGCGATTGCATATGATTCCCGTTTCATGTCACCTGAGTTTGCGGATGAGGCTGCACTTTGTATGGCAGCAAACGGCATTAAGGCGTATGTATTTGACGCACTTCGCCCCACGCCGGAATTATCTTTTGCAGTGCGTTATCTGAAAGCTACTGCAGGTATTGTAATTACAGCAAGCCATAATCCTCCGGAGTACAACGGATATAAGGTTTATTGGGAAGACGGCGCACAGGTTACTTCCCCTAAGGATGTGGAAATTATCGACTGCGTTAAGGCAGTAACGGATTATCATACCGTTAAGACCATGGACAAGGAAGCTGCTAAGGCTGCAGGCTTATATATTACCATCGGTAGTGAAATTGATGATGCTTTTATGGCAGAACTTAAGAAGCAGATTATCCATCCTGAGATTATTAAGGAAGTTGCAGATGATATTTCCATCGTGTATACACCTTTTAACGGAACCGGAAATGTTCCTGCCAGAAGAATTCTTAGCGAAATCGGATTTAAGAATGTATATGTGGTTCCCGAGCAGGAGATGCCGGATCCGAAGTTTACAACCCTTGATTATCCGAATCCTGAAGATCCGAAAGCCTTTACATTGGCATTAAAGCTTGCCAAAGAGAAGAAGGCAGATATCGTGCTTGCAACCGATCCGGACGCAGACCGTCTCGGCATTTATGCATATGATACCAAATCCGGCGAGTATGTTCCTTTTACGGGAAATATGTCAGGTATGTTGATTGCAGAGTATCTTTTAAGCTGCAAGAGTGCAAATGGTACCATGCCTGCGAATCCCGCATTGGTAAAGACCATTGTAACCACTAATATGGCAGATGATATTACCAAGGCATACAATGTAAAGCTGATTGAAGTATTAACCGGATTTAAGTATATCGGGGAGCAGATTAAGTGGTTTGAAGAGAATAATACCTATAATTATGTATTCGGTCTGGAAGAAAGCTACGGATGCCTCGCAGGTACCCATGCAAGAGATAAAGATGCTATTGTTGCCGTTATGTGCCTCTGCGAAGTGGCTGCATGGTGCAAGAAACAGAATAAGACCCTTTGGGATATGATGATTGAGATGTATGAGAAGTACGGCTACTACAAAGAGGAGCTGTATACAATCACCATGAAGGGAAAAGAAGGAAGCGAGCAGATTGCAGCAATTATGGAGAAGCTTCGTTCCAATCCTCCGAAGGAGTTTGCGAGATGGAAAGTGCTTGAAATGAGAGATTACAAGAGCGGAAAGACCATTAGTCCGGAAACAGGTGTTGAAGGGGAAACAGGACTTCCGACTTCCAATGTTCTCTACTTTGAACTTTCCGACCAGGCTTGGTGTTGTGCACGTCCTTCCGGTACAGAGCCTAAGATTAAATTCTACATGGGCGTAAAGGGAAGCAGCTTAGAGGATGCTAAGAATCTGGTAAATGAATTAACAGAAGCGTTAAAGAGTAATTTATAATTGAATGTGTAAAAGATGCTGCCGTATTATTCGGGAATTTCCTGATGATGCGGCAGTATCATGATAAGGAATGAAACAAAAGGAAATTTATGGCTAATTTAATTGCAAAAACAACAAGGTATTTTCGCAGAAACGGTTTGAAAAAAACCGTTTTTGCTGTTGCGCAAAATTTAACCTTAAAAACACCAAAAGAATATTTTTATGTTCCTCTGACGGAAGAAGAACTTCTCTTTATGAAAAAAAATCCCCCCGAAACGGATGCATTAATCAGTATCCTTGTACCGGCATACAAAACAGACCCTGCATATTTCCGGGAATTGCTGGACTGCGTAACGGGGCAGATTTATCCAAACTGGGAACTGGTGATTGCGGATGCAAGTCCTGATGATTCCCTTCTTTCCATCGTACAGGAATATAGGGAAAAGATAGAGGATGAGAGTAAAATCCGCTATTTGGATTTGCCGGAGAATTTGGGGATTTCGAATAATACAAATGTGGCACTGGATGCGGCTACGGGTTCCTATATCGGCCTGCTTGATCACGATGATTTGTTGACACCGGATGCTCTTTACTGGGTTGCAAGAGAACTTGCAAAATCCAAACCCAATCTGATTTATTCCGATGAGGACAAAACAGACAAAGAGGCGAAAACCTTTTACGAACCCAACAGAAAGAAGAAATTAAATCTGGATTTAATTTTAACCAATAATTATATTTGCCACTTTACGGTGATGGAGGCGGGACTGATGAAGCGTTTGCGCTTCCGGGAAGAGTATGACGGGGCACAGGATTACGACATCATCTTGCGTTGCATTGCGGCATCTCCCGGCAAGGAAGATGTGGTGCATATTCCGAAGATTCTGTATCATTGGAGATGCCATGAAAACTCTACGGCACAGAATACGGATTCCAAAATGTACGCATATGAGAACGGCCGCAGGGCGATAGAAGATTTTCTCGTCAGCAAAGGCTGTAAGGCAACGGTATCCCATATGAGCCATCTGGGATTCTACAGAGTGGAATATGAGCCGGATTTATTTCAAAACCGTCCGGAGATAGGAATCGTAGGAGGACCGCTCTTTTCTCATGGGAAGATTTCCGGCGGTGCCATGAGCAAGGAAGGCAGGATTTATTATGCAGGAATGCCTAAGGGATTCAGCGGGTATATGCACAGAGCCTCACTTACCATGAAAGTGGGTTCCTGCGACGTAAGAAATATGAAGGTTCGTCCCGAACTGGAAGCACTTTGGAAAAGGGATGTAGAACCTTATTTGGAATCCGGAAGCACGGATTTCATCAAGTTAAGTCTTTCTTTTTGCGAGAAGGCAAGAGCCAAAGGCTATGGCATTGTATATGATCCCGAACAGAAAAAGTAGGATGAGAGGAGGAGATGAGTCTGGTTACGGTTGTGATTCCCAATTATAACGGAATGAAATATTTAAAGGATTGTTTGGATTCACTGCTTTTACAGACTTATTCCGATCTGGAGCTTGTTGTGGTGGATGATGCTTCCTCCGACGGAAGCGCAGAGTTTATTCACAAAGAATATCCGGCGGTCACATTGATTCAGCGTAAAGCAAACGGAGGATTTGCCATCTCGGTAAATGACGGTATTCGTTACAGTCTGGAAAAAAATGCAGAGTATGTGATTCTTTTAAATAATGATACTAAGGTAAAAGATGATTTTGCGGAATGCCTGATTGGGGCGATAGAGAAGTATCCGGACGCATTTGCCGTCCAGGCGAAGCTTCTTAGCCTTAAGGAACCCGATGTGATTGATGATGCGGGAAATTTTTATACGATGCCCGGTTGGGCATATGCCAGAGGAAAGGGAAAGCCGGCGGATAAATATAATAAGCCCTGTCGTGTTTTTTCCGCCTGCGCCGGTGCGGCAATTTACCGCAGTGCGGTTTTTGAAAAAATAGGGCTGTTTGATGAGCAGCACTTTGCATATCTGGAAGATGTTGACATCGGATATCGGGCGTCTGTTTACGGCTACCGGAATTACTATGAACCCTCAGCCCTTGTATATCATGCAGGAAGCGGCACATCAGGTTCCAGGTATAACGAGTTTAAAATTCGTCTTTCCGCAAGAAACAACGTTCTTCTTATTTACAAAAACCAGCCGTTTCTGTTGTGGGTGCTTCATTTTCCCGCACTTTTATTCGGCTTTTTGGTAAAGCAGCTTTTTTTTATAATGAAAGGATACGGAAGTCTTTATCATAAAAGTGTGCTCGAAGGCTTGAAAATGTCCTTTTCTCCTTCGGGAAGGGCTGCAAAAGTGAAGTTTAGAGCAGGGCATCTGTTACATTACATAAGGATTGAATGGGAACTTATGTATAACCTGATTCGTAAATTCTTATGATTTCATGAAAAAAATTGTTGGAACTTGAAATTTTTGCTGTGGTATTGTATGATATAGCCTGTGTATGGAAAATAGGTGACAGTTGTGATTAAAGATAATCAGAAATATTTTAATCGGTTACATGTCTGGCTTGATGCCCTTGTAACGATTCTATCCTATATAACTGCATGGTGGTTGCGTCTGGTAGTATTTTCTGATGAAGGAGCCGGGGTTCTTTCGCAGGAAATCTATTTTGGTGCAATTATTGTGATTGTGCCGGTGTACATGATTATGTATTCCGTCCTGAATCTCTACAAATCTAAGAGATATTCCAGCGGCATACATGAGATGTTTGACATTATCAGGGCGAATATTGTGGGACTTGGCCTGCTTTTTGTTGCCCTTTATATTGTAAATGAGCCGAATTTCTCCCGTTCCATGCTGTTTATTTTCGGATGCTTAAATACGTTGGCGATGATTCTTATGCGCTATGCCATCCGATTTATTTTACGTAATATCCGTAAAAAAGGGTATAATATTAAGTATATTCTTTTGGTGGGATATTCAAGAGCGGCAGAACAGTATATTGACAGGATTATTGCCAATCCCGAATGGGGCTATGTGGTTCGCGGTATTCTCGACGACAGCGTTCCTGCGGGAACCATATACAGAGGTGTGAAGGTCGTCGGTCGAATTGATAATTTATATGTGGTTTTACCGGAGAATAAGCTGGATGAGATTGCGATTACACTTTCTCTGAAGGACTATGACCGTTTGGAAGAACTGGTGGCACTTTGTGAGAAATCCGGTGTTCACACCAAGTTTGTTCCCGATTACAACAGTGTGATTCCTACCCGTCCTTATACGGAAGATTTGTATGGGCTTCCGGTGGTTAATATCCGCCATGTGCCCCTGACGAATACCTTGAACTGGGTAGTGAAGAGATTGGTTGATATTATCGGTGCTCTTGTTGCGATTATTCTGTTTTCACCGGTCATGCTGATTTCGGCTATTTTGATTAAGGCTTCCGGAGACGGACCGGTTATTTTTACGCAGGAGAGAGTAGGACTGCATAACAAGACTTTTAAGATGTATAAATTCCGCACGATGCGGGTGCAGGATAATAAGGATGAAAAGAAGGCCTGGACGGTAAAAGATGATCCGCGGGTTACCAAAATCGGAAAGTTTTTACGTAAGACCAGTCTGGATGAGGCACCTCAGTTTTTCAATATCCTGAAAGGTGATATGAGCCTGATCGGGCCGAGACCGGAGAGACCTTACTTTGTTGACAAGTACAAAGAAGAAATTCCCAGATACATGGTGAAGCATCAGGTTCGTCCCGGTTTGACCGGTTGGGCGCAGGTGAATGGATACAGAGGAGATTCTTCCATTCGCAAGCGTATTGACCATGATATCTATTATATAGAGAACTGGACCTTGGGATTTGATATTAAGATACTATTTCTGACGTTTTTCAGAGGTTTTATCAATAAAAATGCATACTAACGGAGGTTGTAATGGGTACGAAACAAAACGGAAAGAAAAAGCGCAAATTGAAAAAAGGAAAACTGATTGTTTTTCTTGTTGAAATAATCATTATTGCGGTAGTCGGTATTGGTTTGCTGGGCGTCTTGAGAGTTACGGGCGATGAAGGTGTTACCAAGTACGAAATTAACGATGTACAGACCAACTCAGAGGTAAAAGAGAACTTTGAGAAGAATGAGGATTTGATGCAGTATACCAATATTGCACTTTTTGGTGTAGATTCACGTGGCGGTAAGCTGGCAAAGGGGACCAGAACCGATACCATTATGATCTGTTCCATTAACAATACGACAGGAGATGTTAAACTGGTTTCCGTATATCGTGATACCTATCTGAATATCGGAAACGATGTATATAACAAATGTAACTCTGCATATTCCAAGGGCGGCCCTGAGCAGGCGATTACCATGTTGAATATGAACTTAGACTTATATATTACCGATTTTGTTACCGTAGGTTTTGACGGTCTTATGAATACCATTGATGCTTTGGGCGGTGTTGAAATTGATGTTACTAAGGCAGAGATTCCCCACCTTAACAACTATCAGGCATCTATGTATTGTACCGAGGAGAATCCTAACAACCTTACTACTAACTATACACCGGTTACACAGCCCGGACTTCAGACTTTAACCGGATATCAGGCAACGGCTTACTGCCGTATCCGTGCCATCGGAAATGATTTCCAGCGTACGGAAAGACAGCGTACGGTATTGGAGCAGGTTCTTGTGAAGGCGAAACAGACAGACCCCGCCACTTTGACAAAGATTGCAAACGATGCATTTCCTTTGATTGCAACTTCTCTGGATGTGGACGAGTTGCTTGAGATGGTAAGCAATGTAGGAAAGTACAATATTGTGGAAACTTCCGGTTTCCCGTTTGACGAATCTCTTACAACAGGAAATATCGGAAGCAAGGGTAGTTGTGTAGTACCTCTTGATTTGACAAAGAACGTTGAGCAGCTTCATGAATTCCTCTATCCCGGTGTAGAATATAATGCATCAGAGGACGTAAAGGCTTACAGCCAGAAGATTTACAATGATACGTCACCTTACGTAGGCGGCATGAAACCTTCTTCAGAGCTGAATGACTAGAATCGTTGCAGATTCTGTATAAGTGAAGGCAAAGAAATGAATATTTGAAACTATGAAATGCGGGGAAGATTTTCCCCGCATTTACATCTAATTGAAATAAAGGAAAGCGAGTGCCAGAAATGAACAGACCCAAAGTGGATGTTATTATTCCCACTTATAAACCCACCGAAAGATTCATAGAATTGATTCTTTCCCTGGAGAATCAGACCTATCCGATTAACCGGATTATTATCATGAATACAGAAGAGAGATATTTTAACACTCTCTTTTACGGAAATATGTTTGTCAAAGAGCGGAGCAACCTGACGGTGTGCCATTTATCAAAGATGGAATTTAATCATGGTAAAACCAGAAGAGACGGGGTGAAGTTATCCGACGCACCCTATTTTATCTGCATGACAGACGATGCACTTCCGAAGGACGAGACCTTGGTAGAGCATCTTATGGAGCCGATTTTGAAAGGAGAGGCATCTTTTTCTTATGCAAGGCAGCTTCCCAATGAGGACTGCGGTGTGATTGAGCGTTTTACGAGGGTTTTCAATTATTCCAAACAGTCCCGTATTAAGTCCATAGAGGATTTAGAAGAATTGGGCATTAAAACGTATTTCTTTTCCAACGTTTGTGCAGCGTATACAAGAGCTGATTATGATGCTTTGGACGGATTTGAGCCACTGATGATCTTTAATGAGGATATGGTATTTGCGGCAAAGGCAATGAAAGCAGGACATAAGATTGCTTACGTAGCCGAGGCGAAGGTGAAACATTCCCATAACTACAGCGGAATGACACAGTTCCACCGGAATTTTGATTTGGGAGTTTCCCAGGCAGATTTCCCTGAGGTTTTTGAGGGGGTATCTTCGACAGGGGAAGGAAAGAAACTGGTGCGCATGACCGCAGCATATCTTGTCAAAAAGAAAAAAGCTCATTTGATTCCCAAACTGATTTATCACAGTGGGTGTAAATATGTAGGATATGCCCTTGGGAAAAGATATAAGAAGCTGCCTGATGGGCTGGTGCAGAAGTGTACCATGAATAAGACTTACTGGTCACAGCGGAATATACGAAATGCCACAAAGAACATAGATCCATACAGCGGTTACGGAATGCGTCAGGACGAACGGAAGTAAAAAACGCGAAATTGTTTTTGATTTTGACATAAAATGGTCACATTTTTGTTATATAGTGTAAGAAACAAAAAAACGTTTCAGGGACTTGGGGAAAAGGAGGAGAAATGGAAGAAAAGAAAAAAATGCACCCTGCTTTGAAAGCAGTGTTGACAGTTGTAATCACATTGGTTTTGGCGATTGTTTTCGGGATTGTTTCCGGCGGCATATTTTTAGGGGTTTCCATCGGTGGGACTGCCATAGCAAACCAGATGGGAATAGGAACTCCGGAGGTGTTAACCGAACCGGAATCCGAGATTGCTTCGGAGGATCCTTCCGAGGCGGAAATTGATTCGGAAGAAAATGATTCGGAGGAAGCGGATTCGGAACAGAATCAGGATGGTGCGAATGCGACCATTCACGACGGAAGTGCAACTCTCGCGGATGTGGCTGCGAATGCAAATCTGACGGACGTATCTGATGTTGTGGAGCAGGTTATGCCCTCCATCGTAAGTATAATTGTGGTTTCCGAGATTGAATATTACGGATTTTTGCAGGATTCGGAAGGCGCCGGAAGCGGGTTTGTAGTAGGACAGAATGATACGGATCTATTTGTTGCAACCAATTATCACGTAATCGAGGATACCAAGGACATTAAGGTACAGTTCTGTGATAATGAAACGGTGTCTGCCAGTGTTAAGGGAAAGAATATCGCCATGGATTTGGCAGTGCTTGCCATTGATTTAGATGATATTCCCCAACAGACCAAAGATGAGATTCATGTGGCAACCCTGGGAGATTCAGAATCTTTGCGTGTGGGTGAGCCCGCGATTGCCATCGGTAATGCTTTGGGATATGGTCAGTCTGTTACCACAGGGGTAATCAGCGCGTTGAATCGTGAAGTCGTGCTGCAGAATGGTTCTACCGGTGTGTTTATCCAGACGGATGCAGCAATTAACCCCGGTAATTCAGGCGGAGCACTTCTTAACACAAATGGTGAAGTAATCGGTATTAATTCCAATAAATTAGGCGGTGATGTTGTAGAAGGTATGGGGTATGCTATTCCTATTTCGGCAGCAGAGCCGATTATTAACGGTCTGATTAACAAAGAAGAGATTGCGGCGCTTCCGGAGTCTGAACAGGGATATCTCGGAATTTCAGCTTTGTCCGTTACCAGTGAGATTGCAGCATCACAGCCTGTGGAAACACCTTATGGTGTGTATATTTCCAGACTTGTAAGCGGTGGCCCTGCAGAGCGGGCAGGTTTGAAGATGGGAGACATTATTACCGGATATGACGGAAACCTGATTGAAACCATGGAGGACTTAACAGGATATTTGTCATCAGTTCCTGCGGGTACCGTGGCAACCATTACTTATATGCGTCTGGAAGGTGATGCATATGCGGAGCATGAATGTACGGTGATTCTGACCAATAAACCGACTTCAAATTAGGAAAAGATTTAAGAGAAGAGGAAAGAGAATGGGAAAAAACTTTGACGATTTGGATGATTCCTTAGAGGAATTGAAGGAAGATACCACGGAGGTTTCTGATAAGACTTCCGGGGAGGATTCTAAAAAGGGCTCGGATTACGAAGATGTTTGTTTTATGTGTCGTCGTTCGGAAAGTGTTACAGGCAGAATGTTTAAATTGCCGAATAACATGTGTCTTTGCAATGATTGTATGCATAAGACCATGGATATGGTAAACCAGTATGATTATAAGGGGATGCTTAACTCTCCCAATATGTTTTTCTCGGGGGATGATATGAAGAAGCTGCAGGAGCAGTTCCCGCAGATGACTTTTATGAATCTTTCCGACCTGCAGGGACAGGGTGGGATTCCCAATAAGCAGAAGGTCAAAAAGAAGAAAAAAGAAGAAGATAAAGTGAAGCCTGTATTCAATATAGCCAACATTCCCGCACCGCACAAAATTAAAGCAACGCTGGATGAGTATGTGGTAGGACAGGAACAGGCCAAAAAGGTGATTTCCGTAGCGGTGTACAACCATTACAAGAGAGTTTCCACCAATACCATGGATGAGATCGAGATTGAGAAATCGAATATCCTTATGCTGGGGCCTACCGGTTGCGGTAAGACATACCTGGTAAAGACATTGGCGAAACTTTTGGATGTGCCTTTGGCGATTGCAGATGCTACCTCTTTGACGGAAGCCGGTTATATCGGCGATGATATTGAAAGCGTTGTAAGCAAGCTTCTTGCGGCTGCAGGAAATGATACGGACAAAGCGGAAAGCGGTATTATTTTTATTGACGAAATCGATAAGATTGCCAAGAAGCAGAATACCAATTCCAGAGATGTCAGCGGGGAGTCTGTTCAGCAGGGTATGTTGAAGCTGCTTGAAGGGGCCGAAATAGAGGTTCCGGTAGGAGCGAACAGCAAGAATGCAATGGTTCCTTTAACAACCGTAAATACAAGAAATATTCTTTTTATCTGCGGTGGTGCGTTCCCCGGATTAGAAGAGATTATTAAGCAGAGATTGTCTAAGCAGAGCGGAATCGGTTTCAATGCAGACTTAAAGGATCGTTTCGACAAGGAGAAGAATATTCTTCATAAAGTTACGGTGGAAGATATTAAGAAGTTCGGTATGATTCCTGAATTTGTCGGTCGTCTTCCCATTGTCTGTACTTTGGATGGATTAAGTAAGGAATCTCTGGTGAAGATTCTGAAGGAGCCGAAGAATGCAATCCTGAAGCAGTATCAGAAACTGCTTGAACTGGATGAGGTGAAGTTAGAGTTTGAGGATGAGGCGTTGGAAGCCATTGCGGAGAAGGCATTAAAGAAAGATACCGGCGCAAGAGCCTTAAGAGCCATTATAGAGGAATTTATGCTGGATATTATGTATGAAATCCCCAAGGATGATAACATCGGTGTTGTCACAATCACAAGAGAATATATCGAGGGAACCGGAGGCCCGGGAATCGGAATTCGGGAAACCAAGAAAGGAGCGTCCGCGCATTAGCGCAGACGCTCAAATATTCCGTTCAGATTCAGGAAACCATAGCCGTTTTCCGGGTTTGGATAAGTTCCGTTGGGAAGCCTGTATGCACCGCGGATAAACAGGTTTTTAAGCTGTTCGCCGGTGATGAAGGGGTCTTTCCTTCTTACAACAGCCCATTCCAGTAAAAGGGCTGCCGCCCCTGCCGCAAGGGCAGCTGCGGCGCTGGAACCGTCTACCGGGCCCAAAGGGCTTTCTACATTTGTACCTATCGCAGCAATGTCAGGTTTGATGTTGCCATTTCTTACATAGCCACGACTTGCAAAAGGAATCGGCGTGGCGCGATTATTCCCATAAGCAGCAATACATAATGCATGTTCCGCCATGGAAGGCGCCGTCAGTGTATATAAGGGTGAGGGCGTGATGAAGATTACCTCTGAGGAAAGAAATTCTTTCAGTGGCAGGTACATATCCACTGTG
This sequence comes from Lachnospiraceae bacterium, assembly GCA_045595325.1. GTDB lineage: Bacteria > Bacillota > Clostridia > Lachnospirales > Lachnospiraceae > UBA3766. The sequence goes on along the minus strand of JAZOAG010000036.1, from coordinate 9,084 downwards.
GCCGGTGGAAAGATATAGTCCGGCGTAATGAATAATTTCCAGATCCCGGGGGAAGGGAATTGAATATGTAAAAAGACAGCGTCTTCCCCACCGGGTTGTGCAGAAGATATATAATCTACCAGAAGAGAAGATTCGTCGTATAAAAAACGATATTCAAGACTCCGGGTCAGATCCGGGGTGATTCCGCTAAATTCTTCCCCCAGAGGTGAGCGTATGGCAAAGGTAAAACGATTGGGGAGGGATGCATAGCACTGCAGGATAAACCCCTGATTGCCGTCAGATACGTTGAACTCGACTTCTGCAGGTGAACTTTCCGTGTCGGGAAAAACAACCCGGGCATGGTGCGCGGTATTTCCCTCGTTTCCACCGGGACATACGACGGCAATGTTAGGCCGGGAACAAAGTCTGTTAATGTATCTCTCCAGTATGGAGTCTCCGTTGTGGTTCCCGTAGCTTGTTCCCACTCCGATTAGAATACACAACGGGGTCTGAAAAGGTTCATTGTACGCTGTCACAAACTTAAGTGCTGCGATAATATCTCCTTCTTCGTAACATACCGCATCCCGGGGAACCCGGTAATAGTCTTTCAGATAAGGCTTGGCTTGCTTTAGTTTGACCACAATCAGAGAGGAAAGAGGCGCAACACCTCGAAAATCACTTTCGGGATTTGGGTTTCCCGCAGCGATTCCCGCTAAAGAGGTACCGTGTCCGGACGGAATATCTTTGGAGAGAATCACAGTTTCGGGTGCGGAAGACAAGAGGGATTCGTCCAATAAATCTTTTCCGTAGAAACTGCCGTACAAGAAGCCTTCAGGCGGTGTGTGGCTCTGGTCCTCCTGGTCCCATAACGCGATGATTCTGCTGTCTCCGAATTCTGTAAGGAATGCGGGATTGGTATAGTTGATTCCTGTATCAATAATGGCAATTCTGGTCCCCAGTCCGTTTAGATTAAGCGGCGGTCGGTTCACCTGTGCGATGCTGCTTTCTTCCAGGGCCGATGTCGGGAAAAGGGAGGAAGATAACTGCATGGGAGCATAGAGATTGGGCAGATAAGACCGTCTGTAACGGGACAGGGGAAATAATAGATCCAATCGTCTTTTTTGATAGTATAATATCAGGTCTTCTTCAATGGGGAGTGTGCAGAAATCCTGCAGTTCCGATTCGGTAACTACCTCGTTGAAATCTAAAATCAAATCTGCATATTCGTCAGACAAAATCATGTTTTTACAATCCATTGGAAAGCTCCTTTTGCTCCTTATTTTTATTCTATGAATGTATTCCGGAAATTATGTTTCCAAGAAAGAGAGGTTTTTATTTGTCTGTTTTAGCCGAGAAGAAAAATATAAAGAAGCATCGCAAAGTCCTGCGGAAAAAAGGCATGCTCGGAATTGTTCTGATTACCGTAATTTGGGGGCTCATTCCTGCCGGTGAAGTGAAAGCATCGAAGGGGAGCGGGCGGGAAGTTTACTATTATACCCACTGTCATGAAGAAGAGTGTTATGCCACCATACTCAAAGCAGAAGGGGAAGAAACAAAAGAGCGGCGTATCACAACGTGTAATCTCAATGCTTCATGCATTGTGGCGGTTGTAGAGGTGGTAAAAAAGAAGGAGAACCCCATAGGAGAAGAGGTGATTCTGGAGGCGGAATTCACCTATGGAAGCGGTAGTTTGCTTTGGGAGAAACAGGATGGGGAGACAGAGACGGAAGCTTTGCATGAGAAACATCCGGAAGAAGACGGATACAGGATGGAAGCGGCAGCCCTGACCGTGGATAAAAACGGTGAATATTTACTGCATATATTTTTTGCGGATGGTGCAAATATGCGACAGGCAGAGGAATGTATTGTTGTGCGGGAAATCCTGCATCTTCCCGGGCATGATGACGGGGAGGCAGTACATATAGAAGAAACCTCCGGCGAAGAATCGACAGGGAATGAAGAAGAAAATTTCGGCGAACGTGAAGAGAAAATGAAGCTTGCGGGACTGGTACTGGTGGTGACGGGAATCTTTTTCGGACAGGGATGGGGGACCTTATGTTTTGTTTCGGAATCAGGGAGAGAGCGTTGCATTGGAAAGGTATTCTTACGGCCGGGAACCGGGAATTGGAGGATTAGAATCTATACAGACGCATTGCAGTTTGTCACCACCCGGCAAATGGTTTTGTATCCTCCATGGTGGTTTGTGTTTCTTTTTGCTTATCACAAAATGAGGATAGAAATGCCGGGGGGTGATACTGAAGTTTTCATAGAGCAGCGGATGACTTTTTCGCTGCGGGAATAAATGATTTATGCTTTATTTAAACATCTTAGCTTTGATAAACAGGATGGTAACTAAGAGGCTCAAGATTAATGAAGTTACCACAATAATAACAAATCCGTAGGGGCTGTCGGCAAAAGGCATACCGGTAGACGCTACGTTCATTCCGTAAGCGCTGAATATCATGGTAGGGATAGAGAGCACGATGGTCACGATAGCCAGTGTCTTCATTACGTTGTTTAAGTTGTTGGAAATAACCGAAGCGAAGGCATCTGTCATGCTGGTTAAAATGCCGCTGTAGATAGCCGCCATCTCAATCGCCTGTTTATTTTCAATAATAACATCTTCCAGAAGCTCTGCATCCTCCGGATACTTCTTGAAACGCTCATTTTTGAATAACTTCTCCATAACCACTTCATTGGAGCGAAGGGCAGTGGTGAAGTAGACAAGACTCTTCTCCAGCTTCAGCAGTTCAAACAGTTCACTGTTCTGGGTGGACTTGTGCATCTTATTCTCGACCAAATCGCTCTGGCGGTCGATGTTACGCAGGTACTGCAGATAGAGTGACGCATTGCGATACAGAATCTGCATGATGAAACGTGAGCGCATGGATGTGTTGAAATCCTTCACTCGTCCCATGATGAAAGGCTGCAATACAGGTGTCTCCTCGGAACAAACCGTGATAACGGTCTTTTGGGAAACAAAAAGAGACAAAGGAATTGTATCATAAAGTTCCTTCTCGGTATCGTCTTCAATCGTGGGGATGTTAACAAGAATCATGATGAAGTTCTCATCTGATTCAATACGGGAACGCTCATCCGTATCCAGTGCGGAACGAAGATCGTTAATTTCGATGGAATAATCCTGTGAAATGCGGGAGAGCTCATCTTCCGTAGGATGAATCATGGAAATCCAGCATCCTTCCTTGGGAGCCTCCAGAGTCAGCAACTGCTGACCTTCAGTCATGTAGTATTGTACCATTATATCCTTCCTTTCGCCGCCGTAAGCAACCAAAGGAATAAGCAGTTACTTATCAGCGTTTGTCTTTGTTAAATTATTAGCATGATAAGGGTCTGCGTCCATAATAATACCTCCTAAAAAAGATAAAATCAGTATATTTCTTTCCGGAATAAAAGTCAAGATAATTGTAGGAGAATGACGTATAAAAAGGGCATTTGTTTTACAGGTTCATTCTATCATAGGGACAGCGTCTAAGGGGTTTTCTGCGGAATCTGCCGGCCTTCGTGGTCCAGGGTGTAATCTTCTTTGATAATCAGTTCGGAGAGAGGAACAAATTCATAGCCTTCGCTCTGCAGCGAAACAATGATTCTCTCCAAGGCCGAGGCAGTATATTTGGCACCATTGTGCATCAGAATGATGGAACCGTTTCCTAAGTGCTTATGTTCCGTGACCGTGCGGATGATGGAATCGGTTCCGTAGTCTTTCCAGTCAAGACTGTCTACATCCCACTGGATGGCGTAATATCCGCAGTCGGTAACGCAGTCAATAAGCGCTTCATCGTAATCTCCGTAAGGCGGACGGAAGAGAAACATTTCGTAGTCTGTCAGCTGTTTTACCCGGTTGTGAACCAGCATGATTTCTTCCTCCTGCTCGGTATGGTTTAACGTGGACATGTTTTTATGATTTTCACTGTGGTTTCCCAAATCATGGCCTTCAGCCAGAATCTTTTTAACGTCTTCGGGATAGGAACTGACCCAGCCGCCGGTGGCAAAAAAAGTGGCCTTGATATTATGTTTCTTAAGGATGTCAAGCAGAATGTCGGTATCCTCATTCCCCCAGGCCGCATCGAAAGTAAGGGCAATCTTTTTTTCCTCTGTTTGTACACAGTAAATGGGTAGTTTGCGGTCGCCGGTATTGGCAGCAAAAATCATTTTTTTCTGATAAAAGAGAAAGATGAGTATGGCGAATAAAAGCAGCGCAAACATCAACAAGGGTATGTAACGGTTAAGACGGGACTTCATAAAAACTCCTTTTCTTGTATTTCTTTTTACTTTGTAAGGAGTATATGCGGAAGCGGAGGGATTATACATAAAAACCTGTTAAAAGGAAGAGGAACCGGAAAAGGCGCATTTCTCTCTTGACATATCAGCATTGCCTCAATATGATAAGTTTGATAACAAAAGAATAGCAATGCTAGGGGTGCGAACCGCTGAGATGGGTGCCGCAAGGTGCTCTAACCCTCATTACTTGACCCGGATAATGCCGGCGTAAGGAAGTGTATACGGAATCAGTTATCTGATTCCGCGCTGACCCCTCTTTGCATAATCGTCAAGGAGGTTTTTTATGTCATCAGAAACAAGCAGGAAACAGGAAGAACAGGCAAAGGAGCCTGAAAAAAAGAAAAAGACGGGTACATACGGCCGGAATATCAGGAGGATTGCCTTTGCGGCAGTGGCCATAGCACTGGCGACCTGTATGTCCATGTTAAAACTCATGGATTTTCCCATGGGAGGCTCCTTAACTCTTTGCAGTATGTTTTTTATTACCGTAATCGGTTACTGGTTCGGGTTCCGCACCGGTATAATTACTGCAGTGGCTTATGGTCTGCTGCAGCTGATTATCAATCCTTATGTAATCAGCCCGCTTCAGCTTTTGGTGGACTACTTTTTTGCCTTCGGAGCCCTGGGACTTTCCGGTCTTTTTCGTAAGATGAAAGGCGGGCTTTGGATTGGTTACTGGGTGAGCGTGACGGGAAGATTTGTTTTTGCATTTTTATCCGGAATGATTTTCTTTGGGATGTATGCGGCAGATTACGGGATGTCGGCACCCATATACTCGCTGGTTTACAACGGCACATATATTTATGCGGAGGCAATTCTTACCACTGTTATAATCTCTCTTCCGCCGGTATATAAGGCATTGCGACGCATAAAAGATATGACGCAGGGATAAGGAATTTATACTTTTCGGGTATTGTATTTGATGGCAAAATTAAGTATACTGATGGAGTTTGGAACACAAACGGAAAGGAAGTGTTTGGAATGAGTTGGGAGAACAACGTCAGACGGGTGGTTCCTTATGTGCCCGGAGAACAGCCAAAAGAAAATAATATCATCAAACTGAATACAAACGAAAATCCGTATCCTCCCGCCCCCGGCGTGCAGCGTGCCATGGAGGAGTATGCGAAAAGATTTGACGAACTTCGTTTGTATCCGAGTCCTACCGTGGAAGATTTGATTCGCGGGTTGTCTGTTTATCATAAACTGCCCGAAGAGAATATTTTCGTGGGTGTTGGTTCTGATGATGTACTTGCCACGGCATTTCTGACCTTTTTTAATTCAGAGAAACCAATTTTATTCCCGGATGTGACCTATTCTTTTTATGATGTGTGGGCACAGGTATACGGAATTCCTTTCGAGAATAAAATGTTGGATGAGAACTTCTGCATCCGTCCTGAGGATTATATGGGAGAAAACGGCGGTATTGTGCTGGCGAATCCCAATGCACCGACGGGAATTGCCCTTCCGGCGGCAACGATTGAGGACATTATCAAAGCCAATCAGGATGTAGTGGTTATCGTGGATGAGGCTTACGTGGATTTTGGTGGGGAAAGTTGCCTTGAACTGATTCACAAATACGAGAACGTTTTGGTGGTACAGACATTTTCCAAGTCCCGTTCCATGGCCGGTCTGCGTGTAGGTGTAGCCTTCGGAAGCGCGAAACTGATTAAGTATTTAAATGATGTTAAGTTTTCCATCAATTCATATACCATCAACCGTCCCACACTGGTGTACGGCGTGGAGTCTTTAAAGGATGAGGCATATTTCAGAGAATGCCTTGCCAAGGTTTGCGCCTCCAGGGAATGGACCAAATCAGAACTGGAAGCATTGGGATTTGTCGTAACAGACAGTAAAACAAACTTCCTTTTTGCCAAGCCTTCAGGAAAGTCTGCAAAGGAGATTTTTGATGAACTGCAAAAGAGAGGCATTTATGTGCGTCACTTTGGCGGTGAGCGGGTGAAGGATTATCTGCGTATCAGTATCGGTACACAGGAAGAGATGGAAGTATTGGTGAAAGAAATAAAGAATATTCTTGGGAAATAAGGAGAGACAGAATGGAAGCAATCGCAACCTGGTTTGCAGAGACTTTAGGACAGTATATGGCACCTCAGTGGGTGGTGTTTTTGGTATCCATGATTCCGCTCTTGGAACTTCGCGGCGGATTGATTGTGGCGAAACTTTTGGATTTGAATATTTTATGGGCGATTCCCTGTTGCGTAATCGGCAACATTCTTCCCATTCCTTTTATCCTGCTTTTTATCAAAAGAATTATTAAGTGGATGCAGGGGATAAAAGGGCTTCGCGTATTTGCCAACTGGTTGGAAAAACGTGCCCAAAAGAAGAGCACGGCATTTAAAAAAGGTGAGTTCTGGGGTCTTGCGCTGTTCGTAGGAATTCCCATTCCCGGAACCGGTGCATGGATGGGCTCCCTTATGGCGGCACTGTTTGATGTTGATATCAAGAAGGCGGTATTGGCAGAGTTATTGGGATTGGCAATTGCTACCGTAATTATGTCTTTGGTGTCTTACGGTTTGTTGGATGCCGTTATTAACCTTTTTGGCGCATAAAGAAAGCAGAATGATTGGTTTGACGTTTGGTGCAGATGCATCATTTCGGTCTGAAAAGGCGGACGGATATTGTGATGCGGTGCAAATGGAGAAAGTGAAATGGACGCATATACCGGATTTGCGGGAATGTATGATGAATTCATGCAGGATACGCCCTATGAGAAATGGTTAAAATTCATAACAGAGACATTAAAGGCCTACGGAATTAACGGAGGCCTTGCTCTTGATTTAGGCTGCGGAACAGGTACTTTAACGGAGGCTATGGCGGAGCAGGGGTTTGACATGATTGGTATTGACTTGTCGGAGGAGATGCTGCGGATCGCCATGGAAAAGAAAGAAGCGTCGGGGCACGATATTCTCTATCTTTGCCAGGATATGTGCGAGTTTGAATTGTACGGTACCGTAGGCGCGGTGATTTGTATGTGTGACAGCATCAATTACCTCACGGAGGAAGAGGATGTGGCGGAAACTTTTCGTCTCGTAAATAACTATTTAGACCCTTCCGGCATTTTTATCTTTGATTTCAATACGGTATATAAGTATGAGACCGTAATCGGTGATACTACCATTGCCGAGAACCGGGAAGACTGCAGTTTTATCTGGGAGAATTATTACGATCCGGAGGAAGCAATCAATGAGTATGAGGTAACGTTCTTCCAAAAAGAAGGGGAGCTCTACCGTAAGTTTACGGAAGTGCATTACCAGAAGGGTTATATACCTGAGCAGGTTCGTTCTCTTCTGCAAAAGGCCGGACTCAAAGTCCTTGAGATGTTGGATGAAGAGACGTTGGGAGAAGTTCGTGAGGAAACCGAGCGTGTCCTCGTGGTTGCCATGGAACAGGGCAAGGCAGAAGCGCAAAAATAGAGAGCGTAAGAATAGAGAAGTGAAAAATAGAGAGCGCAAGAATAGAGAAGCGCAAAAATAGAGAGCGTAAGAAGATATATAGATATGAATGAAGCAACGCCATTTGATGGCGTGTTATTGAATCCGGAGAAACGAAAGAGATTGTTATGAATGGAGGAACGTCATGAAGGATGAAATAGTTCGTGCTACGGCTGCCGGCGCGCAGATTCGTGTGTTTACAGCATATACCAGAGCGATGGTGGAAGAAGCAAGAAGCCGCCATAACACCAGCCCGGTGGCAACTGCTGCCCTGGGGCGTCTTATGACTGCCGGAGCAATGATGGGCAGCATGTTAAAGGGAGAAAAAGATATTTTGACTCTTAGAGTCAATTGCAGCGGACCGATTGGCGGAATTACCGTAACAGCGGATTCTTCCGCAAGGGTGAAAGGATATGTGGCAAATCCCGATGTAATCCTGCCGGCAAACAGTGTCGGAAAACTGGATGTAGCAGGAGCTGTGGGAATCGGCTTTTTGGATGTAATCAAGGATATGGGATTGAAAGAGCCTTACGTAGGGCAGACAGTCTTGCAAACCGGTGAAATAGCAGAAGACTTGACGTATTATTTTGCCAGTTCGGAGCAGATTCCTTCTTCCGTGGGACTTGGAGTTTTGATGAACAAAAACAACACGGTAGAGCAGGCCGGCGGGTTTATCATCCAGATGATGCCTTTTGCAGAGGAAGAGGTAATCGCCCAAATGGAAAAGAATCTTTCGGAGATTAAGAGTGTAACCACACTTTTGGCGGAAGGAAACGGTCCGGAAGAATTGCTGCAAATTCTTTGCAAAGGTTTGGATCCTGTCATTAACGATCGGATTGATACGGGATTCTACTGTAACTGCGATAGAAAGCGGGTGGAAAAAGCCCTGATCAGTATCGGCAGAAAAGAACTGGATTCTTTGATTGCAGAAGGCAAGGAGGTCGAATTGAATTGCCATTTCTGTAATACCAGCTATACATTCAGCATAGAGGAATTGAAATCTTTTTAAAGGTGTTTGAAGTAGTCCTTTTATGTTTGAAATCAAATAAGTGAGGGTGTCCCAAAAGTCATGAAATGACTTGAGGGCAACCCTCTTTTTTGTGGTTATATTAAAGCTGTTTTGCGAGGAACGCTATATTATACGGGGAGTCGGCTTTGAAAATTATGCCTGTTTTCGTAAATTCAGCCTACCTTCATGAATTCAAAAGAACAGGCTGAACTTCATGTGTATGAATTCAGCCCAAACAAGTAATTATGTAAAGAAGGGCTGAAAGCCATCCCTCCATGATTCAGCCCGAATGAGCTAATTTGTCAAGAAGGGCTGAATACCAGACGCGGAGATTCAGCCTAAACAGTG
>JAZOAG010000035.1:0-58420 GCA_045595325.1 Lachnospiraceae bacterium | reverse complement strand
CTATCATCCGGTGTTGCGAGAACTAGAGTCCAAACACGATGAACTTGCAAAAATAGCCCAGGAACAACAACAAGCATTAGCAGCTTGACAATTGGATTAAATATAGCTTAAGGGAATTTACACACAAATATGGACTTGACTGAATTTCAAACACCTGAATTCAGCCTAAACGTGCATTTTGGTTGTTTAAGGCTGAATGGTGCAAGCCGGGGATACGGCCCAATTTGGTAAAGTAAGTCCCAAAGGCTGAATTTCAAACACCTGAATTCAGCCTAATCGTGCATTTGAGCTATTTAAGGCTGAATAGAGCAAGCCGGGGATACGGCCCTGGTTGGCACTTCTAAGGAAAAAGGCTGAATACAGTCACCCGGGGATACGGCCCAATTTGGAAAAGTAAGTCCCAAAGGCTGAATTTCAAACACCTGAATTCAGCCTAAACGTGCATTTTGGTTGTTTAAGGCTGAATGGAGCAAGCCGGGGATACGGCCCTGGTTGGCACTTCTAAGGAAAAAGGCTGAATACAGTCTTTAAGTTAGGAAACCGCGTATATACCCAAACAGATTCTTATGAATGGAAAATTCTCCGGTCAGAATGAACCACTCGAAGCAAACAGTGTTAAGCGCCAGGCCAAATTCCAGTCACAAGCAAAAAGCAGAAAACAAATTCCACCAGCAAAACCGAAAACAAGAAAACAAGAAATCAAAATCCACCAGCAAAACCGAAAACAAGAAAACAAGAAAACAAAATCCACCAACAAAACCAAAAACAAGAAAACAAATTCCAGTTGCAAAAGCGAAAAGAAGCAAGTATAATATTATGGCAAAAGTGTATTTAGACAGCCCGCGACGGGTCTGACAGGAAATATAATATATACGAGAAAGGATTAGTACAATGGCGAAAGAACTGGCAAAAACCTACGATCCTCATGGGATTGAAGATCGATTGTATGCAAAGTGGATTGAGAAAAGATATTTCCACGCAGAAGTAGATGAAACGAAGAAACCTTTTACCATCGTGATTCCCCCTCCCAATATTACGGGACAGCTTCACATGGGACATGCATTGGATAATACCATGCAGGATATTCTGATTCGTTTCAAGAGAATGCAGGGATATAATGCCCTTTGGCAGCCCGGAACCGACCACGCTAGTATTGCAACGGAGGTTCGTATCATCGAAAAGCTTAAGGAAGAGGGAATTGATAAGAACGACCTCGGACGTGAGAAGTTCCTTGAGCGTGCATGGGACTGGAAGAGAGAGTACGGCGGAAGAATTATCAGCCAGTTAAAGAAGCTTGGTTCTTCCTGTGACTGGGAAAGAGAACGTTTTACCATGGACGAAGGCTGTAACAAAGCGGTTACGGAAGTTTTTGTTAAGATGCATGAGAAAGGATATATTTACAAGGGTTCCAGAATTATTAACTGGTGTCCCGTATGTAATACTTCCATTTCCGATGCTGAGGTAGAGTACGAGGAGCAGGCAGGACATTTCTGGCACATCAAGTATCCCATTGTGGGAACGGATGAGTTCTTAACCTTTGCAACGACCCGTCCGGAAACCATGTTAGGCGATACTGCAGTGGCAGTTCATCCGGAGGATGAGAGATATACACATTTAATCGGCAAGAAGGTTTTACTACCTTTCGTAAACAGAGAGATTCCCATTCTTGCAGATTCTTACGTAGACAGAGAGTTTGGTACGGGTGTTGTTAAGATTACACCGGCACATGACCCGAATGACTTCGGTGTGGGTCAGCGTCACGGACTTGAGATTATCAACATTATGAATGATGATGCTACCATTAATGAAAACGGCGGAAAGTTTGCCGGAATGGATCGCTATGAAGCAAGAGCCATCATCGTAAAAGAATTGGACGAAATGGGACTCCTTGTGGGCATTGAAGACCACGTACATAACGTAGGAACCCATGACCGTTGCAAGACTACTGTTGAGCCTTTGGTAAAGCAGCAGTGGTTTGTTAAAATGGATGAATTGATTAAGCCTGCTGCAGAGGCAGTAAGAAACGGTGATATCAAACTGATTCCGGAACGTATGGATAAGTCCTACTTTAACTGGACAGATAATATCAGAGACTGGTGTATTTCCCGTCAGCTCTGGTGGGGACACAGAATTCCCGCATATTACTGTGATGATTGCGGTGAAATCGTAGTTGCCAAGGAAGCACCTTCCGTATGTCCGAAGTGCGGCAAGAATCATTTTACACAGGATCCTGATACTCTGGATACATGGTTCTCATCAGCGCTCTGGCCGTTCTCCACATTGGGGTGGCCTGAGAAGACGAAGGATTTGGAATACTTCTATCCTACGGATGTACTTGTAACCGGATATGATATTATTTTCTTCTGGGTAATCCGTATGATTTTCTCGGGATTCGAGCAGATGGGTCAGAAGCCCTTCCATACAGTTTTATTCCACGGTCTGGTAAGGGATTCCCAGGGACGTAAGATGAGTAAGTCCTTAGGAAACGGAATTGATCCTCTTGAGATTATTGATCAGTACGGTGCGGATGCCCTTCGTCTTACATTGATTACCGGTAATGCGCCGGGTAACGATATGCGTTTCTACTATGAGAGGGTAGAAGCAAACCGTAACTTTGGAAATAAGCTTTGGAATGCTTCCAGATTCATTATGATGAATATGGAAGGCAAGGATGTGACCACACCGGCATCAGGGGATTTGGAGCCTGTTGATAAGTGGATTATTTCCAAGTTAAACCGTCTGGTGAAAGATGTAACAGAGAACATGGAGCACTATGAACTCGGTATTGCAGTTCAGAAGGTATATGATTTTATTTGGGATGAATTCTGTGACTGGTACATTGAGATGGTGAAGCCCAGACTCTATGCTTCCGATAATGCAGTTTCTTCCAATGCAGCTCTTTGGACATTAAAGACGGTATTGATTGATGCGTTAAAACTTCTTCATCCGTATATGCCTTTCATTACAGAAGAGATTTTCTGTACCATTCAGAATGAGGAAGAGTCCATTATGATTTCCAGCTGGCCTGTTTTCAGCGCAGAGCGTGATTTCTCCAAGGAAGAGAATGAAATCGAAATCATGAAGGAAGCTATCCGCGGTATCAGAAATGCAAGAACAGGAATGAACGTTCCTCCTTCACGTAAGGCACAGGTCTATGTGGTATCCGAGAAGGAAGATATGCGCAACATCTTCACGGAAGGTAAATTATTCTTTGCTTCCCTTGCATATGCTTCGGAAGTAGTTGTTCAGGCTGATAAAACAGGAATTGCCGATGACGCGGTATCCGTTGTGATTGCCAATGCAAACATCTATATTCCTTTTGCGGAGCTGGTAGATATTGCACAGGAAATCGAACGTCTCGAGAAAGAAGAGAAGAAGCTTGCGGGAGAACTTGCCCGTGTAAACGGAATGCTTAATAATCCTAACTTCGTAAACAAGGCTCCTGCAGATAAGATTGCCCAGGAGAGAGAAAAGTTAGATAAATACTCCAATATGATGGAGCAGGTGAAGCAGAGACTTGCGCAGCTTAGATAAACAATACTCCAACATGATGGAGCAGGTAAAGCAGAGGCTTGCACAGCTTAGATAAAAGAAATATACAGAAGATAATTTGAGAACCCGCCCGGTAAGGGCGGGTTTTTAGAGGGTGAGGAAAGGGAATAGTGAAGAATGAAACTTAGTGAGATACAGACATTTGAAGAGGCGGAATCGTATTTGTATGAGACACCGAAATTTACGGTGAAGTCTACGCCGGAAATGACAAGAACTTTCTATGAATATCTTGGCTGCCCCGGGGAAGATAAGAAGATTGTACATGTGGCAGGAACCAACGGAAAGGGCTCTGTGTGTACATATATGCGCAATATTTTATCCGCACACGGGAAACGTTGCGCCTGTTTTACATCCCCTCATCTGGTGAGTATTTGCGAGCGTTTCCGCATTGATAACCTGCTGATTGGAAAAGATGATTTTCTTTCCTGCTTCAGGAAGGTGGCAGGGGCGCTGCAGGCGGTAAAAGAACAGGCGGGGATGGAAGAATATCATCCCAGTTACTTTGAATATCTTTTCTTCATGGCCATGGTGTGGTTTGAAGAGAAGGGCGCAGAGTATATTATTCTTGAGACAGGGTTGGGAGGACGACTGGATGCTACCAACGTGATTCGCAAGCCGGCGCTTTGCATTATTACCAAAATCGGATTGGATCATACGGAGTACCTTGGAGATACCCTGGAAGCGGTGGCAAGAGAAAAAGCGGGAATCATCAAAGAAAATGTTCCTCTCGTTTATCTAAATTTTGACAAAAGTGTCACAAAAATGTTGTCGGAAGCTGCCGAAAAGATGGGGGCTGACGCCTATCCGGTAGAAAATTGTCAAATAGAGAATCTTAAAAATCATGAAAAATACATTGATTTTTCTATGGTTTGTCGCTATTATAAAGGTGTATGTCCACAGGAATTGCAGATTAAATTGCCTACAATTGCCACGTACCAGCCGCAGAATGCTTTGCTGGCGGTAGAGGGGGCATGTGTTTTACTTGGTGAAGAGATGAAGTGCAATGTGACGGAGAATGCACTTGCTACCACGGTCTGGAGTGGACGCATGGAGGAAGTGAAGCCGAATCTGTATGTGGATGGCGCTCATAATGAAGATGGTGTGGAGGCCTTCATTGCGACCTTAAAGGACAATGGAGTGAAGGGCGCGATTCTTATATTTGGTGTGAGTGCTGATAAGGATTATATGAAGATGCAGAAGCGTCTGGCTACTGAGTTGCAGTGGGAACGTATTGTTGTGGTTCCTCTTAACAACCCAAGAAGCGCAGAACCGGCAGTCTTGCGTCGAGAGTTTGAGTCCTTTGGATGCGTAGATGTTTATGAAGAGAAGAGTGTAAAGGATGCTCTTTGGAATTTGTATTCAAATAGAAATCCGAAACGGATTTACGTGGTGGGTTCTTTGTACCTGGTAGGGGAAGTGAAAGAACTTTTTATGGAGGAATAGCCATGATCGATTTTGAAGAAGAATTAAAGAAGTTTCATCCGAGTCTGGAGATTGATGATGCGGAGGATGCAATCAATCAGCGTGACTTGTCGGATGTAGTAGATATTATTGTAGGTGTGGTGAAAGAGACACAGAAGGAAGAATAGGAAAAATACATGAATTGTTATAAGTGCGGATGCAGCTTGTCCGAGAAGGAATTCTGTACAAGCTGTGGGACAGACGTGGCACGTTATAAACAGGTAATGTACTTGTCCAATTCCTACTACAACGAGGGATTGGAGAAAGCGCAGACCCGTGACTTGACGGGCGCCATCGGATGCCTTCAACAGAGTTTGAAATTAAATAAAAGAAATACTCCTGCCCGCAATCTTTTAGGACTTATTTACTTTGAATTGGGAGAAACCGTAATGGCTTTGACGGAATGGGTAATCAGTAAGAATTATCAGCCGGAGAAGAATATTGCAGAGGACTATATTACCAAAGTACAGTCCAATCCCAGTCTTTTAAACAAGCTTGATGGTGCAGTTCGAAAATACAATCAGGCATTGGGCTATTGTGAACAGGAGATTTATGATATGCCTGCCATTCAGCTGCGTAAGATTATTCAGATTCATCCGAAGTTTATGAATGCAAGGCTTTTGCTGGCTCTTTTATATATTCAAAGTGAGAAGTGGGAACAGGCCAAGGAACAGCTGGAAATTTGTAAATCCGTGGATATCGGAAATGTGCGGACCAATCGCTATCTTAGGGAAGTTGATGAAGCGTTGGGCTTTGAAAGCAGTAAGTATGGCGGTAAGAAACAGAAAGAAATGGCTGTGTATATGACCAGCGGAAATGATACCATCATTCAACCGGTGAATAAGAAAGAACCTGCCGGACTTCATATGTTTTTGAATGTGTTGGTAGGTCTTGTAATTGGTCTGGTCATCGGATGGTTTCTTCTGGGGCCTCTTCGCGCCAATATGGAAGGGGCAGAACTGAACGAAGAATTGACTGCGGTGCGAGAGCAGCTGGAGGTTAAGACTGCGGCTGTGGACGAACTGACACAGCAGGTGAATAAACTTACCGGTGAGAACGAAGTGATGACCGAGCAGCTTGAGAACTACGAAGGAAATTCGGGTGTGAATGATTCCCATAGAAATCTGATGTTAGCCATTGCAGAACGGGACAAGGGTGCCGAGATGGATCAGGCGAAACTTGCAGAATACCTGGAATTGATTGACCTGGAATTTGTAGAGAACGAGGCAACAGAGGAGTTTCTTGTTTTGTACAATTCCCTGATTGAAAGTGTTGGTCCTCAGGTGGCGTTAAGTTACTATGAGAGCGGATATGAGGCGTACCGAAATCTTGATTACGTAGTTGCCATCAATGATTTGTCCAAGGCGGTTTATTATGACCCTAAGAATGATACTGCTTTGTATGCGTTGGCCAATGCATATCGCGAGAACAAAGACAATGACAGTGCGAAGCTTATTTATCAGAAGGTAATAGACTTATTCCCTGATACGGAGAAGGCAATTAAGGCAGCGGCCTATATTGCGGAGATTGAAGGGGAGGAGTAGTAAGATTTGCCGTATGTAAATGTCCGGATGGGGTGTAAGATACCGGAAGGAACAGTGAAGAACATTAGAGGAAATATTGATAAACGAAAGAAAACATGAACTTCAGTATGAAGTTCATGTTTTTTATTTCATAGGAATTTCCTATGAAATAAAAAACTCCGTGGAGAATAAAATAAGAAAAAGGAGAGATGAATGTATGTCGGAAGGAGTTATGTTGGATTCCACGTTTGGCATTATTAAACGGCATTTGCTGGTTCAGGTGCCGGAAGAACTTGACCATCACAATGCTACTGCGATTCGGATTAAAGCAGACCAGTATATCATGGATGATGTGGTGGACCATGTGATTTTTGATTTTGAGAAAACCGCTTTTATGGACAGCTCAGGGCTTGGGGTCCTGATGGGCAGATATAAGAAGCTTGCCAATTTCGGAGGGCGCGTGCTGGCGATTCATGTGAATCCGCGCATTCACAGAATTATGAAGATGGCCGGAGTTACGGAATTTATCGAGGTGCTGGCAGAGCGTGAATCTGTGGAGGAAGCAAACGGTCGCCGGGAGGATGATAAAGAGGTAAAAGGAGAAGAGTGAATTGAGCGAAGTGAAAGAAACATTTAAAAATGAAATGGAACTTATAATGTCTGCAAAATCCGAAAACGAAGGTCTTGCAAGACTGGCGGTTGCTGCTTTTATGGCTTGCATGAATCCTACCCTGGATGAAGTGGAGGATGTGAAAACCGCAGTTTCGGAAGCAGTTACCAATGCCATTGTGCATGGATATCGGGGAATGGAAGAAAAGGGAAAGGTGGTTTTGAAAGGTTACATAGAAGACTGCCTGATTCATGTGAAAGTGGTGGACGACGGTGTGGGAATTGCCGATGTTAAGAAGGCGATGGAACCGCTTTTTACCACGGCGCCGGAAGAGGAGCGCTCCGGGATGGGCTTTGCTTTTATGGAGGCTTTTATGGATGAGGTGGTTGTGGAGAGCCGTCCCGGTGAGGGGTGCAGTGTCAGTATGATAAAGAAAATCGGAGAAGGACATAAAAGGGAAGAACAAAACAGTGGTGAATGGCCGGAGGAGGATGCCTGATATGTCTGAAACAAGAACTTTGCTTGTGAAGACAAAAGAGGGCGACACCGCGGCGCGAAACCGGGTAGTGGAGGAAAATCTGAATCTTGTGCACCACGTGGTGAAACGATTCACGGGGCGGGGATTTGATGCGCAGGATTTGTTTCAGATCGGAACCATCGGACTTATTAAGGCGGTGGATCATTTTGATTTGGAGCGGGAGGTTTGTTTCTCGACTTACGCGGTACCCATGATTATGGGGGAGATTCGTCGCTTCATGCGGGACGATGGTATGATTCGGGTCAGCAGGTCCGTGAAGGAGAATCTGGTAGCAATCAGGAGGGTACAGGAAAAGATTCGGAAGGAAGAAGGGAGGGAAGCAGAACTGGATGAGATCTGCCGGCGCACAGGGCTTGCGCGGGAGGCGGTAATTGAGGCAACGGAAAGCAGTCGTGATGTGGAGTCGTTGCACAAGACAATCTATCAGGGAGATGGCGCTGAAGTGATTCTGGCGGATATGATTCGTGACAGCGGAAATGAGGGTGAGAAGTTACTTGACAGGATGGTTCTGGAGCAGATGATGGAGGCCCTGGAGGAGAAGGAGCGGCGCCTGATATGGCTTCGTTACATGAAGAACCTGACGCAGTCGGAAGTGGCAGCACGGCTGGATATGAGCCAGGTGCAGGTCTCCCGGTACGAAAAGAAAATTCTTCTTAAAATGCGTGCCGGTTTTGTGAAATAAATGAAAAAATAAAAAAATAAAATTTACTATTGACAGAAGAGCACAATCTGTTATACAATAGCATTCGTCGGTGACTTAAAGCAAAGCCGACGAGGGGTTCACGATAGTGGATACCTTTCAGCTTGTAAGCATGTGTTCGTAGCTCAGTTGGATAGAGCAACGGCCTTCTAAGCCGTGGGTCAGGGGTTCGAATCCCTTCGAGCACGTTGGTGTGATCTATGAGCACACGGATAAAGTCCACGAAGTCCAATTACCTATTAATATGGTGGGTATGGCGCAGTTGGCTAGCGCGCCAGATTGTGGCTCTGGAGGCCGAGGGTTCGAGTCCCTTTACCCACCCTTTACTGGACTATCGCCAAGCGGTAAGGCACAGGACTTTGACTCCTGCACTCGCTGGTTCGAATCCAGCTAGTCCAGCTTGTCATTTTCCTAAGTGATTTCACAGACAATTAAATATGGGCCATTAGCTCAGGTGGTAGAGCACTTGACTTTTAATCAAGTTGTCCGGGGTTCGAGTCCCCGATGGCTCACGAATGAAAGCGTAGACCTAAACAACAAACGGGTTTTACGCTTTTTCACTTCATAGGAGGAAGGGGAGAATTAAGATGATAACCCTTTTGAGAGATCTGGTTGTCGCTTGCGGAATTACCTGCGCAGTGACTTTTTTATTTTATAGACGTTATTCGAAGTGGTATAAGTATCTGGCAGGTCCTTTGGCTCTGAGCGTGTGTGCGTTGCTGCTGCTCTCCATTACGGGAGTATCGAGTCTTGGCACATTCCAGCGCGAGTTACATGTGGAGGCTGTGCAGCTTGTCCCGTTTAAGGGGATTAAGACCGTTCTTTATCATGGCTTTAACCGGTATGCCAGAGTGAACATTGTGGGAAATGTACTGATGTTTCTTCCCTTCGGATTGCTTTGGTGTATCCTTGTGCCGCAAGGAAAGAAGTGGTATGTGACAATTCCGTCGGGATTTCTTTTTTCTGTATTGATTGAGGTGACCCAGCTGTTTCTGCTTCGAGGGACGGATGTGGATGATGTGTTGCTTAATACAATTGGTACGGCGTTGGGGTTCGGATTGGGTTGCCTTGCCGAGCGCGCGGTTTCAAAAGGACACAGCGAGGAGGGGAGCGAAAAGAATATGTACGGGAAGCGGCATTGGGTATTGTGTGTGATTACGATACTGATTCCGTATGCGTGCGCATTTCTTTTGAATCCCACCTTCTGGAGGAATATCTTCGTATAAAAAAAGAAAAACACAAGGTATAGGGGTTACCTTGCGCTTTTCTAAAAAGGGAAAAACAATCGGAAAGACGATTGGTTTTGGCTAATTAAATCAACAAATCTACTATTTAAGTTAGGTTTATAATACTATTCTTTGTGTAAAAATGCAAGTATAAAAATGGGAAATTGGTAAAATATTGTTAAAATTGCGCAAAATAGTGCGTTTTTTGGTGTTGAAAGGATAAAGTATGAGTAAAACAGAAAAAACAGTGAAGGAAACAAAAGCGGAGCAGGTTATTGCGGAAAAACAGGATGGTGAAGAAATGCTGCAAAACAGCGGTGACGCGATGCCGGAAAATAAGATGGGAGTACAGCCCGTAAACCGACTTCTGATCGGAATGAGTCTTCCCATGATGGTATCCATGCTGGTGCAGGCTCTTTATAACGTGGTAGACAGTGCTTTTGTTGCGCAGCTTGAGGAAGACGCGATGACAGCAGTTTCTCTTGCATTCCCTCTGCAGATGCTTATGATTGCGGTGGCCGGCGGAACCGGTGTCGGTGTGAATGCAATTCTCTCCAAATCATTAGGAGAGAAGAATGCCGCGAATGTAAGCAAGGCTGCAACGAACGGAATCTTCCTTATGGCGCTTAGTTATATTGCCTTCCTGCTGGTAGGCATCTTGGTGGTGAAGCCTTTCTTTGCAGTGCAGAATACGGAAAGTCCGGCCATTGCGGAATATGGCGTTACATATCTGTCCATTTGCTGTATCTTCTCATTTGGACTTTTTGCGCAGATGATTTTTGAACGTCTTTTACAGTCCACGGGTAAGACCGTCTTCGCCATGATTACCCAGGGCGTGGGAGCCATAATCAATCTGATTCTGGATCCGATTCTGATTTTTGGTTATTTCGGTGTTCCGGCAATGGGAATTGCAGGTGCGGCGATTGCAACGGTAGCCGGACAGATTGTTGCCGGAAGCCTGGCAGTGTTCCTGAATTATAAATATAACCCTGAGGTGCGGGTTTCCTTCCGCAAGTTTAAGCCTGATTTTCCTATGATAGGTAAGATTTATGCGGTTGGGGCTCCGTCCATCGTAATGCAGTCTATCGGTTCGGTTATGAACATCGGAATGAATCAGATTCTGCTTTCTTTTACCGACACGGCAGCAGCGGTGTTTGGTATCTATTTTAAACTGCAGAGCTTCTTCTTCATGCCGGTATTTGGTCTGACCAACGGACTTGTGCCCATTGTTGCCTATAACTTTGGTGCGAAGAAGCGGAGCCGTATGATTAAGGCTATGAAGTTAAGTATTCTTTATGCTGAGGTTATTCTGATTTGCGGTTTGCTGGTGTTTCAGATTTTCCCGAAGTTCCTTCTTGGCTTCTTCAATCCCAGTGCGGAAATGTTGGAAATCGGACCGGTGGCGTTGCGCGCAATCAGTATGTCCTTCCCGGTAGCGGCTTTTTGTATCGTGTGCGGAACCGTATTCCAGGCACTGGGACATGGTATGTACAGTATGTGGGTGTCCATTGCCCGTCAGCTGGCTGTGTTGTTGCCGGTGGCGTTCTTATTGTCATTGTTTGATCGGCTGGGGCTGGTTTGGCTGGCGTTTCCCATTGCGGAGGTGGCGTCTCTTGTCATGACACTTATTTTCCTCCGGAGGACGTATCATAAGACCATTAAGCATGTGGAGGATAATGTATAAAATAAGTCAGTGAATTGAAAAGACTGTGTCATGTATGAAGTCAAAAATCATGTGGTAAATAATCCTGATATCGTGTATAATGATGGAGTAACAAAGATTTTCCTGTATACCGGCGGTAAGGTCGGAGGAGATGAGGAACTTTGCACATTGTTACGTTATTTCGAGGAGTCTTCTGCAGAGAATGCAACGGATGAGGAGCTTAAAGCAATTGAAGGAATTGTTGATGATGTGCGTCTGGATGAAAAAGCGAGGAGGGCATATATGACTTTGGAAGAACTCATTATGTACAGAACCGAGGAGGCTTGTGAGGAAGTACGTGAAGAAGCGCGTAAAGAAGGACTTGCAGAAGGTCGTGCGGAAGGTTTGATGGAAGGTGAACTGAAGGGAATGGTTAAAGTTTTATTGGACCTCAACACATCCAAAGAACAGATTATCGGAAAGATTATTTCTAAGTACGACTATACGGAAGAAGAGATTGCTAAGTGCATTGAAAGTATTGACGCTAATGCATAACAATTAACAGTTACTAATAAACACATCTATCAAAGAAGGATACAGTCGTAAGCAAGCGGCATTTCGAGGAATAAACTACGGAATGCCGCTGTTTTGGTTTCTTGTAACGGTTGCGAACAGAAAAGAATAATTTGTCGAACGATAAGTTGCAAATGTAATTGACAATAGAAACATGGTTTGCTAGAATAAGTCTTGTGCGTCGGGGAGCGAGTGTGAATTGCCCGGCGCGAATACATAAGCGGGTGTGGTGGAATTGGCAGACACGCCAGATTTAGGTTCTGGTGGGCGACCGTGCAGGTTCAAGTCCTGTCACCCGCATTGAAACAGGGAGCAGAGGGAGTGGTGAAACTTTTCTCTGCTCCCTGTTTACTTGCATACAAGAAGAGGGTCGAAATCCGCCCCTGCGAAGAACTTGCAAAAACACCATGAAAACACCATGAAACAAGGGTAAAAATAACAAAATATCTACATATATAGTCATATTATTCACGAATATAACAAAATACCCATCTGGAAGTCATTTACAGGGGTATTTATCTTGACAGTATCCGCATATTAAGATAGTATACTATATGTAGTATAATGTGTAGTTGAAGGGATAGATGTGTGGCACAGGTTGTGGATATATTATTCTGTGAACGGAGTATGGTGCCAGATATCGGATTGCAGGGAATGAGAAAGAAAGAACTTGATAAAATATATGATATTCACTGCCACGTGCTCTTCGATGTGGATGATGGCGCTAAAACATTGGAACAGTCCATTGCCATGATGCGAATTGCGAAAGAGGAAGGGATTTGCGGTATGATTCTGACACCGCATTTCAAACTCGGAATGATAGAGGTTGGTGGAGAGGTTTTGAAGGCGCATTTTGAGAAGCTTCAGAGAGAGGCAGAGAAGCAGAACCTCGACATGGAAATTTATCTCGGTGGTGAAATCCTGTATGGCAGTGAAGTGTTGGAAATCATTGCGGACGGCAATGCCTTTACGATGGCCGGGAGCAGATATGTTTTGCTGGAATTTACTCCCTCGGCCTCTTTTTCGCGTTTACAGAAGGCAATCACAGCCTGCATACAGAACGAATATGTGCCGATTCTGGCTCATGTAGAGCGTTATGAATGCTGTCTGGCAGATGCGGAACGGATTTGGGAACTGAAGGATCTGGGGGCACTGATTCAGGTGAATGCAGACGGTGTGCTGGGAGATCACGGTCACCTTGAGAAGAAGTTCTGCAAGAAGTTACTGAAGGAAGAACTGGTGGACTTCATTGCAACGGATGCCCATCGGGATGACAGAAGACCGCCTTTGCTTAAGAAGTGTGTGGCATACATAATTCGCAAGTATGGTTGGGATTATGCAGACATTATTTTCCGGGAGAATCCGGAGAGGGTAATCCGGAACGAGGAAATCGGCGAAGAATAGAGGCGTAATAGCGGTTTAAACGAAAGACAGAATGTCTTGGGTTGAAAATAAAAGAAAAGGTATTCAAAAGGCTCGTCACAATCGGCGGCCTGTAGAGGAGAAAAAATGGGTAAGAAAGACAACAACGAAATTGAAATCGATATACAGGAGATTCTGGTATATCTGCGGGCACACTGGTATGTATTGCTGATTTCTGCCATGGTAGGTGCCATGCTGTTCTATCTGGTAAGTGCGGCTGTGCTTCCCAAGAAGTTCCAGTCAGCTACAAAGATATATGTATTGAATCAGCAGAATCAGCAGACGGTTACCTATACGGACTTGCAGACCGGTACCCAGTTAACCAAGGACTATGCGGAACTGGTGCTTAGCCGTTCGGTTACCACACAGGTTATGGCAGATCTGGATTTGCAGAACCGCTATACGGACATGAAGGGGCTGACGCCTGAGCAACTGGCGGGTATGATCAGCGTTCAGACGTTAACGGACACCCGTGTGATTAAGATTACGGTAACGGATACCATTCCTACCAGAGCGCAGGATATTGCCAATGCGGTGCGCAAGGCTGCATCGGAGCATATTTACAAGGTAATGGATATTGAAGCGGTTAACGTGGTGGATGTGGCGAATCTTCCGGAAGGACCTTCCAGCCCCAATACCATGAAGAATACAGCCATTGGCTTCGCGGCAGGTCTGTTTATTGCAGCAGCAGCTTACACCCTTGTATTTATCCTGGATGATACCATTAAGACACCGGATGATGTGGAACGTATTCTTGGTGTATCCGTACTGGCAGTGATTCCCTATGATGAGGCAGCGGATACCGTTCTGATGCGTAAGAGACTCCGTAAGAACCGCAGGAAGAAAGGCCGTAAGGTTCTGGATGCCCAGAATGTGGCAGAAACCATGAGCGCCACAGAGGAATCCACGGGAAGTGGCAAGACTGAATAAAGCAACCGGAACAAGACTAATAAAGATTTAAGAATATTAATGGAGAATAAACCATGCAAACAATAAATGTTGGAAAAATGAAAAAATTAGGATATGCGTCAGAAGAGGCATACAAGAGCCTTCGAACCAATATCCAGTTCTGTGGTAAGGATGTGAAGGTGATTACCTTTACCAGCTGTATTCCCAATGAAGGGAAATCCTCTGTTACCATGAACATTGCACGTTCCTTCGCACAGGCAGGGAAGACAGTGCTTCTGGTGGATGCGGATATGCGTAAATCCGTGTTGATTAACAGATACCGTATTAAGAAAGCGCTGGTAGGACTTTCTCATTACCTGTCCGGTTATGCGGAGCTTGATGAAGTGCTTTGTGAGTCTAATGTGGAAGGCATGTATATGATTGTGGCAGGTCCCGTACCACCTAACCCTTCCGAGCTTCTTTCTTCTGAGGCGTTTGAGAAGCTGGTGGAAGACTGCAGAGACAGATTTGATTATATTTTCATCGATGCACCGCCTCTGGGAAGTGTTATCGATGCAGCAGTAATCTCTGATGTGTGTGACGGTATCTGTCTGGTTATGTCTGCGAAAGAAATCAGTCAGAAGTTTGCTTTGAATATTAAGGACCAGATCAGTAAGACAAACTGCAAGCTCCTTGGCGTAATCTTTAACAAGGTGCGGATGCAGAACAGCGGATATTACGGAAGTTATTACGGTAAGTATTACGGTAAATACTACGGTAAGTATTATGGTAATTAGAACGGAGAACAGACAATGACTAAGAAGATTTCGATTGTTTTGAGTATTATAGCGGCAGCTTTACTGGTTGGCTGCATCGTGGTATATACCACCAAGGACCGCACGGCACCGGTGATTAATATTCCGGGAACAGAAGTAACCTATCAGGAGGGGGATGAGTATGATGACCTTCTCGAAGGGGTTACGGCATGGGATTCCAAGGATGGAGATGTAACGGAAGATGTTCGTGTTTATTCTGTTGCAGTGACGGATAACGGACGTAAGGCAGTTGTAACCTATGCGGTATATGATGGAAGTGCCAATCTTGCCAAGGCAAGCCGTACGGTAGGATATAAGATGAAATAGGATTATTCCGGTAAATGATTAAAGAAACGGAATGCTTTGGGGGAAGCTGACGGAAAGGGGATAAAGGATTTGAAGAGCCAAACGAGTAAAAGTAAACATCTGGATTTCATATTGCTTGATTTGCTGTGTGTGGAAATTTCCTATATTCTGGCGAATCTGGTTCGTTTCGGCTTCGGCGGTGCTCCTGATGGGGAGATTCTTGCCACCATGAATCTTTTACTTGTTCTTATTCATCTGGTTGGGGTTTTCATGTTAGAGCCCTATTCCGGCATTCTTCGCAGAGGGTATGGGAAAGAGTTTAAGAATGTGTTATTACACAGTCTGTGTGTACTGGCCTTTGCCATGCTTGTACTGTTCTTCTTACAGGCTTCGGAACGCTATTCCCGCCTGATGCTTCTTTATTTCTTTGTATTCAATCTGATTATTATGTATGGTGTCCGCCTGTTTCGCAAGAAATATTTGCTGAAAGCCAATAATGGCAGGGCGGCAAAGCAGAATATGATTCTGGTGACCTACTTTGAAGAAGCCAAAGGATTGATTGAAGGACTTCAAAGTTATAATTATAATGATTTCACCTTATGCGGTGTCTGTATTCTGGATATCGATTATGAGGGGAAGAGCATTGAGGGGATTCCTGTAGTGGCAAACCGTAAGAATCTTCCGGACTATGTGAAGGCTAACGTGGTAGATGCGGTATTCCTGAAATGCACGGAAGAGGAACGGAAGAAATATACGGATCTCTTCTATCATATGGGGGTACAGGTACACATCTGTATGGACTTCTTCCTGGATGGTATTCCCAATGTGGTTATGGGAAATATTAACGGCTACACCGTTCTTACTGCAACCATGCACCGGATGACCTTCCGTCAGAGAGTGATAAAGCGCGCCATGGACATTTGCGGCGGAATTGTGGGGATTGTTGTGACCTGCATGATATTTGTTGTGTTTGGTCCCATTATCTATATTCAGTCTCCGGGACCGATTCTCTTCCGTCAATTGCGCGTGGGACAGCATGGGCGTAAGTTCTATATCTATAAATTCCGCTCCATGTACCCGGATGCGGAAGCGCGGAAAGCGGAGCTGATGAAAGAGAATCAGATGTCGGGACATATGTTTAAGATGGACAATGATCCCAGAATCATTCCTATCGGTAAGTTCATGCGAAAGACTTCTTTGGATGAATTTCCCCAGTTCTTCAATGTACTGAAGGGGGATATGAGTCTGGTAGGAACCAGACCGCCTACTGTGGATGAGTATGAGAAGTATGAATTGCATCATAAGAGTCGCCTAGCTATCAAACCCGGCATTACAGGTATGTGGCAGGTATCCGGTCGAAGCGACATTACAGACTTCGAGGAAGTGGTGAAGTTGGACAATCAGTATATAAGATCATTTTGCTTAAGTCTGGATATTAAGATACTGTTTAAGACTGTGTTTGGAATGTTCTTTGGGAAGGGTGCAAAATAGAAGGTAAATAGAGAAGCGTGACGCCAAGGCTGTGAAAATGGTCTTGGCAGTCTGATTGTTTTGGAAGAATAGAAAAAAGACGGAGTAAACCATGAAATGTTTTGATCGTATTATTATTGGTGCGGGAATATATGGATTGTATGCGGCGACTAAATGTGCAGAACGCGGCGAAAAAGTGTTGGTATTAGAACGTGATAAGGCATCTTTTTCGAGAGCCACATATATTAATCAAGCTCGTGTTCATATGGGATATCATTATCCGCGAAGTAAAATGACCGCTTTGAAGAGTGCACATTATTTTGAACGGTTTTGTGAAGAGTTTGCATTTTGTGTAAAGAAAGATTTTAAGCAAATTTATGCAACCAGTGCTACACTTTCTTGGACGGATGCTAGTGCATTTCAGAAGTTTTGTGTTGATTCGAATATTTTTTGTGAGCGGATAGATCAGAATGATTATTTCAATGAGGGGCTTTGCGATGGAGCTTTCTTAACAGAGGAATATACTTATGATGCTATGATTTTGAAAGAGCACTTTATGAGTCGGTTGAAAGAATTTTTCAATGCGGAAATTTTATACGGACAGCATATTGAGTGTATAGTTGAGAAAGAAGGAAAATGGAGAATTACTTCTAATCATGAAGGGTACGAAACACCGTTCATTTTGAATGCCACATATGCTGGTGTCAATGAAATACAAAGAATGATGGGATTTAATACCTTTGATATTAAGTATGAACTTTGCGAAATTATTTTATGTGAAGTTTGCGATAAATTAAAAGATGTAGGTCTTACTGTAATGGATGGTCCATTTTTCTCGATTATGCCCTTTGGCGAAACCGGATTGCATAGTTTGACCAGTGTTACATTTACTCCTCATATGACTTCCTATGACGAAACTGCAACATTTGATTGTCAACAGCGTAGTCAAAATGGTTGTTCGCCTGCTTGCTTACAAAATTGTAATGAGTGTGTTGCTAAACCCGAAACTGCATGGCCGTATATGAGCCAATTGGCTAGGAAATACATGCTTCCGGAATTGGAGTTTAAGTATGTCAAATCGCTTTTTTCAATGAAACCCATATTGAAAGTTGCTGAGATTGATGATTCAAGACCGACAATGGTGAAAGTAGAGTCGACGTATCCAACATTCGTTAGTGTTTTGAGTGGTAAGATAAATACTATATATGATTTAGATGAGGTGCTTTTTGATGAAAAAAAAGGAAGCTAATTTTGTCAGTGCAGTTGTATATACATCTGATGAAAGCCGCAATATTGAAAAATTTTTAAAGCAATTAATCGATGGGTTAGATGCTCATTTTCAGCATTTTGAGATAATTCTTGTTGATGATTGTTGCAAGAAGAATCGTGAAGTGATAGATGCTTTTTGCACAACCGTAGAAAGGGCGAAAATGATAACGGTTGTGCGTATGAGTATAAAACAAGGTATAGAAACTTGCTTGAGAGCAGGGTTAGATGTTTCGATTGGTGACTTCGTTTTTGAATTTGACACCTTGGATTTCGATTTTAGTACAGAATTATTGTGGAATGTATACAAAAGTGCGATAGAAGGAAATGACATAGTTTCTGTTGTTACAAAGCATAATAGTATGAGTAGAAAGCTTTTCTATAAGTTGTTTAATAAGTATTCATATTCTGATTATGATATTAATGCAACTCTTTTCAGATTAGTAAGCAGACGTGCTATTAACAGGGTTCTGACATTGAAGATGGATTGCTCTTTTAGACAAGCTGCATATGCTTCTTGTGGATTGAAGAATTCTGATGTTGAATATGATGGAAGAGCGAATTCTAAAAAAGAACGAGGTATGAATTTGGCGATAGATAGTTTCTTGCTATATACAAGTATCCCGCAGAAAGTTTGTGTATTGTTGTTTATCTGCTTGCTCTTTATGAGTGCTATCGGAATAGGCGGAATGATGTTATTTGTGTTCTTTGATTGTATGGCTTTTGTTTCAATATTCGGAATATCTTTAATGGCAGATATAATTATTATATTTTTCATGATTTTCATGGGAATTAATTATGCCAAGTTGATATTGAAGGGTAATTCAAATACTTATTTAATTGAAAGTATAGAGAAAGTATAGGTGTGAAAAGATGAAATCTGCACTTGTTGGATATACAGGATTTGTGGGAAGTAACTTAGTGAGTAGTTATCAATTTGACTATAAATTTAATTCCAAAAACATAGAGGAAGCGTATGGGCTTGAACCGGATTTGCTGGTGTATGCAGGTGTTCCTGCAGAGATGTTTAAAGCAAATTCATTTCCTGAGACTGATTTTGAGATAATAAAACAGGCAATTGACAACATCCGCTTGATTAATGCTAAACGTGTTGTGTTGATTTCGACAGTAGCGGTATATGACAGTACATATGACGTAGATGAAACACATAGTATTGATGAAAATAGAATACTTCCATATGGTAAGAATCGATTGTTTTTGGAAAAATGGGTGATGAGTAATTGCGAATCAAGTTTGGTTGTTCGTCTTCCGGCAATTTATGGTAAGAATTTGAAGAAGAACTTTATATATGATTATGTGAATTATATTCCGGGAATGCTGAACGAGGCAAAATTTCAAGAATTATCTTCAAAAGAAGCGCTTATAAAGGACGCATATATTCTTGAGAAAGATGGCTTTTATCACTGTAGCGATTGCTTTAAGAACAAGCGGGAGTTATATGATTGTTTTGCCAGGGTAGGATTTTGTGCCCATAATTTTACAGACAGCCGATCAATATATCAGTTTTATAATTTGGAAAGATTGTGGCAGGATATTGAAATTGCGTTAGATAACGGAATGCAGTTGCTAAATCTGGTTACGGAACCGGTCAATGTAGGTGAGTTGTATTATTTCCTTGAAAAAAAGGAATTTGTAAACGAATTAAAGAAAGAACCGTTCAATTACAATGTAAAGAGTCAATATGCTTCAATATTCGGTGGTGACAGCGGATATATGTTAAGCAAGAAGCAAGTTATGGAAGATTTGAGAGAATTCGTTCGAGTGGAGATGGAGAACAAATGGCATTAAAATTAGCGATATCGAATATAGCATGGGACAAGGAAAACGATCTTTGCGTATTGTCACATTTAAAAGAACTTGGCTATGATGCAATTGAGATTGCACCGACAATTCCTTTTCCGGACAGACCTTATGAGCATATCCGCGAAGCAAATATTTGGGCACAAAAAATCTTATTAGAGTATGACTTGAAAGTTTGTTCCTTACAATCCATTTGGTATGGTAGACAAGAAAAAATGTTTGGGAGCATTGAAGAACGACAGTCTTTGCTTCAATATACAAAGCAAGCCATTGAGTTTGCGGAAGCAATAGGCGCCGGAAATCTTGTTTTCGGGTGTCCTAAGAATCGGTGCGTTGAAAAAGAGACGGATATACAGATTGCAATTGATTTTTTTGGTGAATTAGGTGATTATGCAAATAGGCATAATACGGTGTTGGCATTAGAGGCAAATCCAGTTATTTACGGAACTAATTTTATTAATTCAACCATTGAGGCGATTGAATTGATTAAAAAGGTAGATTGCAAGGGTTTTTTGTTAAATTTTGATTTGGGAACGCTGATATTTAACGAAGAAGTATTGGCAGAGTTAGATGAAAACTATACCTTAATCAATCATGTGCATATTAGCGAACCTCAATTAGTACAGATAAAGCAAAGGGACATTCATCGTGATTTGATTAATGGTTTGTTAAAACATAATTATGATAAGTACGTATCAATTGAGATGGGTAAGTGTGGAAACTTAGAAGAACTGTACAAAATTACAGAATATGTTAAACGACTAAATTGCGAGGAAATATGAGCAGATGAAAAGCAAAGAGGAAATTGACAAGTTAGTATATAATGAAGCATATGTCAGAAAAGTGGATAAGAGCAGTATACCTACCTGCAATATTCTCGGAAATGAGATTTATGTTGGAAACATGAAGAGTCTGGTAGAGTATTTAACGCAAAATGTAAAAGAACTATCGGGAGATTATCTGACTGTTACCGCAACTAACGAAATAATGATGGCGTATAAAGATGATAAATTTTTTAAATGCCAGAATGGCGGTGTGATGTCAATTCCGGATGGAGGACCACTTAAGACATACGGTCAAAAGCATGGATATAAGGATATGGAAAGAATAACAGGACCGGATTTAATGTTGGAATTGTTTGCCGTATCCGCGGAATTGGGATTGCGACACTATTTTTACGGAACGACGCAAGAAACATTAGATAAAATGAAAAGCAGACTGGAAAAAGATTATCCCGGATTGCAGATTGCAGGAATGCAGCCGTCCCGCTTCAGAAACTTGACGGAAGAAGAAGATAAGGAAGTAGTAGAACAAATTAATTCCACTAATCCTGATTTTGTATGGTTTAGCTTAGGTGCACCGAAAGGAAATTATTTTGCTTCTAATCATCAAGGGATAATGGATGGGCTTTTGATTAGTGTAGGTGCCGGTTTTGATTATTTTGCTGATAATATTAAAAGAGCACCGGTATGGATGCAGAAGTGTGATCTTGAGTGGCTTTTTAGAGTGTTTCAGGAACCTAAAAGAATGGCCAAGAGATATTTTAATATTATTCCACGATTCCTTTGGCATGCATATATAGTAAAAAAATAGTGTTGAGGTATATTGATTAATGAATCCACAGATAAAGCAGTTGCAGCAGATAGAATTGGATATTTTAAAGGAAGTGTGCAGGATATGTGAAGAGAATCATTTTGACTGTGTTGCAATCGACGGAACACTTCTTGGAGCAGTTCGGCATAATGGTTTTATTCCATGGGATGATGATATAGATATTGGAGTTCCCCGGAAACAATACGATTTGTTGTTGGAGATATTGAGGAGAGAATTGCCGGAAAAATACAATGTTATTACGGATAGAGAACGTTATGCGTATTTCATACAGGTTGAAGACAAGAGAACTAGAATTTGCTTGAATTACGCGAAAGAGGCAATTCATAGACCGGCTTGGATTGACATTGTTCCATTAGACGGAATGCCCAATAATAAGTTAATATTCAATATTCATAAATTTCGGTTGCTTTTTAACCGAATGATGGTTCAGTTGTCTGTTATAGCGGATTCTGTTCATATGTCACGTCCGAATAGACCGCTACATGAAAAAGTACTCATTTTCTTGGGACTGAAATTACATACAGAGAAGTTTATCAGTAATACAAAGTATAAAGATAAAGTAACAAAGTTGTTAAGAAAGTATTCCATAGATGATTCTAAGTGGATTGTTGATTTTTGGAGTGCATACAAGTTTAAGGAACTTTTTTATGTTGAAGATTATTATCCGCTGAAAAAGATGCAGTTTGAGGATATTCAGATAAGTGTTCCTTGTAATTATGATAAAGTATTGAAACAATTGTATGGTAATTATATGCAATTGCCGCCGGAAGAAATGAGAGGTAATCAGCATATGATGACAGTAGAATCATTGAATGCATAACAGTAGATGAGGTATAAGTGTGTCAGATTTGATAACGGTTGTTGTTCCAGTATATAATGTAGAAAAATATATAAGAAAATGTGTTAATAGCATATTAGAACAAGTATATAAGGAGTTTGAAGTCATTCTTGTTGACGATGGTTCTACAGATACAAGTGGTATTATTTGTGAGGATTATGCAAAGCAGGATGCGAGGATTAAAGTGTTACATAAAGAGAATGGTGGTTTGTCCTCGGCGAGAAATTATGGAACAATACATGCAACCGGAAAGTACATTTGCTTTATTGATTCGGATGATTTTGTTGAACCAACATATTTGCAATATTTATATGACTTAATAAGTAGAAATGATAGTGATATGGCTGTTTGTTCTTCTTATTGGTGGTGTAGTGAGAATTCATATGATTATTATAAAAAAGATGTAGAATTGTGTTTGAATCCGGAAGAAACATTTAAATTTTTGTTTTCACTGGAAAAGTGGTTTGGCTTATTTGCATGGAATAAATTATATAAACTGGAATTGTTTGAAAATATAAGTTTTCCGGAAGGGAAGTATTATG
This sequence comes from Lachnospiraceae bacterium, assembly GCA_045595325.1. Classification (GTDB taxonomy): domain Bacteria; phylum Bacillota; class Clostridia; order Lachnospirales; family Lachnospiraceae; genus UBA3766. The sequence continues at coordinate 35,613 of JAZOAG010000035.1, read as the reverse complement.
AGGATTCCGGAACAACTTATAGATTGGTTGATAAATGTAAGAATGTTGCAATTGGTTCGAAGCCGCAGTATTATTATCGTCAGCAAAGAATCGGACAGATTACCGGCGATTTTAGTTTTGTGAAGACAAATGATAAATTGCAGTTTTTGGAAGAAATGCAAGAGTTTTTCTTGAAGCATTACCCTAATGTAATGGAGATATATGATTCTTATCATATCAATTGTCTTCTTACCTTTTATGAAAAAGCATTACAATCACGTGAGACGAAGAAGGATGAAGTCTCATTTATGAAAGAAAAGATTACCAGAATGAAAAGAGAACGAATTGTTTTCAGAAGGTTGGCAACCAAAGTAAAAATCAAACTTATCTTCTTTCAGATGGGTGGCCTTTTTTACCGTTTATATATTTGGATGAATACACAGATGCGGAGGATAAAGAATAAACATGAATAATGAGCGTAAAGTGATAACCATTGCACATCTTACAGATATATTGGCATTTCCGCCAGTTATTAATCTTATAGAGAATTTGTTGAAAAATGGGAATTCTGTGAATTTGGTTAGCTATAACGTTAAGGGACTTCGTGAAGATATATTAAATCATGAGAAGTTTAGTTACATTGAATTGGATAATGTTGTCGGCAAATCATTAACCCAAAGAATTAAGAGACGTTTCTTGAAAAATCGCCAGTCCAGAGAGGCAGTAAAAAAATATATGGAGAATTCCGATATTTTGTGGACGACAACAGACGTTACAGTTCGTTCGCTTGGAAAACTTATTTTTAAGTATAAGCATATTATGCAGATTATGGATTTGATTAATGATTTACCGCTATATGGTGGGGCAAAATATTTGAAATTTCCTATTCATAAATATGCACAGAGAGCATGGAAACTTGTTGTTCCGGAAGTGAATCGTGCATATATACAAAAGACATGGTGGGAAGTAGAGAATACACCTTATGTATTGCCAAATAAGCCATATACAATCGACCCGGGACAAGTGCCTGACAATATGAAAGAGATTCTCGACAAAATGGAAAAAGAGAAACGTAAGATTGTTTTGTATTTAGGCGTATTGGCATCGGATCGTAATTTGGAGAATTTTGCAAAAGCAATTGAAAGCTTGAACGGAGAATATGCACTTTATATTGTGGGTGATATATTGGATAGTTATAAGGCTGAGATGAAACAGATAATGGATACATATTCATGTGTTGAATATCTGGGGTATTTTCCAGCACCGAAGCATTTACTTGTTGTAAATAAATCATATATTGGATTGTTGCCGTATAGACCTAATAAACGTGCATACTCAGATTTGAATGCGTTGTATTGCGCACCAAATAAAATATATGAGTATAGTGCATATGGTGTCCCTATGCTTGGTTCTGATGTAATAGGATTAAAATATCCGTTCGAACTGTACAAAATGGGTGTGTGTTGTGACGAAAAGTCAGTCGATGAAATCATCAAAGGAATTAGAACCATAGAGAAAGATTATGAAAATATGAGCAAGAATTGTAAGGCATTTTTTGATGATATAGATTTAGACAAGATAGTTGAAGATATTATTTATGAAGAGGTATAGAAATGAAAACAGTAATGATTGTATTTGGGACAAGACCGGAAGCTATTAAGATGTGCCCGTTAGTTAATGAATGCAAAAAGCATGCGGATAAGATAAATACTGTTGTTGTTGTAACAGGTCAGCATCGGCAGATGTTGGATCAGGTATTAGAGGCTTTTGATGTCAAACCGGATTACGATTTATCCATTATGAAGGATAAGCAGACACTATTTGATATTACCACTAATATATTGATTAGAATTAAGGAAGTGATAGAGCAAGTGAAACCAAGTGTTGTATTGGTTCACGGCGATACCTCAACTACATTCGCAACATCGCTGGCGTGCTATTATATGCAAGTTCCGGTGGGGCATGTAGAAGCAGGACTGAGAACATATGATATTTATTCTCCATATCCAGAGGAATTCAATAGACAGGCAGTTTCCATCATTAGTGAATATAATTTTGCGCCGACTGAGTTGAGTAGAGAGAATTTAATACGAGAGGGAAAGGCGCAAGAGACTATATTTGTTACGGGGAATACTGTGATAGATGCATTGCGCACAACCGTTAGAGAAGAGTATTCTAATGAGCATTTAGAGTGGGCAAAAGGAAGTCGATTAATCTTGATTACAGCACATCGTCGTGAAAATTTAGGTGTGCCGATGCGCAATATGTTTCGTGCAATAAAGAGGGTTATGGATGAAAATCCGGACGTAAAGGCAATTTATCCGATTCATAAAAATCCCTTAGTAAGAGAGGCTGCGCAAGAGATTTTTGGTAATGACGAACGAATACGAATAATAGAACCGTTGGATGTCTTGGATTTTCATAATTTTATGAGTAGAAGCTATTTGATTTTAACTGATTCTGGTGGAATTCAGGAAGAAGCCCCTTCATTAGGTGTTCCGGTTCTTGTGATGAGAGATACGACAGAGCGTCCGGAAGGAGTAGCAGCTGGAACGTTAAAACTGGTTGGGACTTTTGAAGAAACAATATATAGTGAGTTTAGCAAACTGTTAACTGATGCTGGTGCATATGAGTTAATGAGTAAGGCGTCTAATCCTTATGGCGATGGATTTGCATGTGAAAGAATTGTTAGTAAGATAATAGAAGTAATTGGATAGGATGAGAAATGATTAAACTTTCTACTATAATCAAATTATTGATTGATATATGCACGTTTATTATGCTGCGCTATTTTTTGATTTTGCCAAGTGGTGAACCTTTAGCACCGCATGTAATGCGAATAGTCGTTGTTATAATAGCATGTGTTTTGTTTCTCTTAACCGGATTTGCTTGTAAGTCTATAGGTGAAACGCGGAAATATTATGAATGGATAAACGGATATATCCCGGGATATTTGATTACAGTTGCTGTATGTTCAGTATATACATTTTTTAGATACTCGTTTTCTGTTCAGAATTTGTTGCATGCAATCACTCCCTTTCTCTTCGTTATTCTTGCATATCCATTAATATATATATTTATTTGTGATGGCGGCATTATCCCGTATATTAAGAGATGCGTTGTATATGAGTGTATTATTCTTTTGTGCAAAGCAATTGGGTGGTATTTGTATAATTATACGGGAAACGATTTGTTTACAAATCTAGTTTTGGAGTTTGGTGTATGGGTTAGAGATGGAATTCAGCGTGTAGAAGTTGGACAGTTATTTGGACTGGCATTTGTATTTGTCATGTTCTTTGCAATGAAAACTAAACAAAAAAAGTGGTATGGAGTTTCTATATTTATGGTTATTTCTCTTGCGGTAGTCAGTATGTTTAGGTTTCAGATGGCGGCTGTTGCACTTACTGCTTTTGTAATGTTGTTTTTCGCATCGGAACATGCTAAAAGGCGTTTTTTGCTTCGTAGCACATTGATAATTTGTGTTGTTCTATTTCTGTTTAGCAGTGTTTTTGCAGATATTGTTGATAGTGCAGCTCTTGATGGAACGTATGGTAGTTCGACTTTGGTTCGACTCGAGAATGCAAAGCATTATTTTAGGTTGTTAAAAGAGAATGACAGTTTTTTGGGACTGGGCTTATTGATTGAATCTAATAGTAATACATATCGCTTGATGTACCGCAATCAATGGAAACCTTATTACTTGGACGACATAGGTATTTTGGGCGGTGTTGTTAGATTTGGAATTGGGACTATTTTCATTTATGTTGTTTTGTTTTATAAAATGATAAAAACATTAATAAGAAGTTATTATACCAGAAAAGATACAGATTTTGTATTGCTTTTGGGATTGACGACGTATATTGTTTTTTCATGTATTTTTTTGAATATTTTTGATTGGCAAAGGGCATATGCTGTCCCATTTTATTTGGGTATATATAGTTATCTTGACGCGAGAATGAAATTTGAAAGAGGCAAGATAAGTGAAGAGGTGAACAATAATGAAAAAGAGAGCGGTGCTTAACATTTCTTTTTCCATATTAGCTCAATTAGTCACAATTATGAATGGACTGATTATCCCTAGATTAATATTACAGGCATTCGGTTCCGAAGTTAATGGACTAGTTGCTTCATTAACACAGTTTTTGAATTATATCACTTTGTTAGAAGGTGGGTTGGGAAGTGTAGTTTTATCCGCATTGTATAAGCCTTTGATAGAGAATGAACAAGAGCAGATTGACAATGTGATTAGTGCAGCGGACCGTTTTTTTAAGATGATAGGAATGGTATTTGTGGGATATACGTTCATACTTGCTATTGTGTATCCGTTCTTTGTGAAGAACAGTTTCTCGCGGCCCTACATTTTTGCATTGACACTAATATTGGCCGTGGGATTGTTTATTCAATATTTCTTTTCCATTACCTATAAATTATTGCTTCAAGCGGATGAAAAGGCATATTTTGTATACAGGGTTCAGATTTTGACTAATTTGGCCAATTTTATTTTAACATGCATTATTATTCAGTTATGGCCCAGTATACATATTGTTAAATTAATACCGGCGTTGATTTTCTTTTTACAACCGATAATCTACTCATGGTATGTTAGAAAGAACTATGCGTTTTATAAGAATAGAAAAAAGAATAATAAAGGGAAGTTGGCACAACGTTGGGATTGTTTTGGGCAAAATCTTGCATATTTTGTTCATACAAATACAGATGTTGTCATTCTTACATTATTTCAAAATCTTAAATTGGTGTCCGTATATGCAGTGCATTTAATGGTTGTGAATAACGTTAGGAATTTGGTGATGTCTATATCGAATGCATATACGCCGATTTTGGGCAAGGCTTTAGCAGAAGAAAGTAAAGATAATGCAAACAAGTATTTAGATCAATTTGAGTTTGTTATGTTTAATGTTGCAACCGTTGTTTTTGGATGTTGTACATATTTATTATCGTCATTTGTGTTAATCTACACAAATGGGATTAGTGATGCTGATTATTATCAACCTTTTTTTGCAGTTCTTATAACGTTAGCAGAATATGTATACTGTGTGCGTGAGCCGTATATTAAGGTTGCATATACTACGGGAAAGTTTAAGGAGACGGCACTAGGAGCATATTTAGAGGCAGCATTTAATATTGTTATTTCGCTTTGTCTGGTGGCTAGATTTGGTGTCATAGGTGTTGCAATGGGGACACTTTCATCCATGGTTTTTAGAATGGTATATCAGGTGATTTATATTAAGAAGAATATGCTTTTTAGACCAATCTATAAATTTGGCAAGCGCGTGTTGATTTCAATATTTATATTCATAATATCCTATTTAATAATGAATCTTTTAGATAAAACAGGATCAGAGTCAGTGCTTCTCTGGATTAAGAATGGTGTACTCAGCGTTGGCGTATACACAGCTGTTGCCATTTTGTTGAATTTTGCAATTGATTATAGAATGACCACTGATTGTATAAAGCGATTGATGAAAAAAAGGAGTTAACAATGTCGTATATTGAGATAGAATTGGAAGAAATGCAAAAAATTGAATTTGATATTTTGTGCTATTTTAAAATGATATGCGAAAAGCACGAGCTTCGGTATTATTTAGGATATGGAACATTGTTGGGCGCGGTACGGCATAGCGGATTTATTCCGTGGGATGATGATATCGATGTTATCATGCCAAGAGCAGATTATTTGAAATTGATTGAAATAATGTGTAAGGAGAAGCATCCGTACTATAAATTGGTTAGCAGAGAAACAGTACCACAGTTTACTGCACCACTCCCCAAAATCATTGATACACGAACGGAACTTGAACAAAATTATTGTTTTATAGAAAAAGTGCCATTGGGGGTGTATTTAGATATCTTTATCTTGGATGGAGCAGGTGATAGTGTACAAGAAGCACGGGAAACATTTGGCTACGCAATTGATTTGTACAAAAAATGGGCTGATGCGGATCGCAGAATGTTTGTGCCGGGCGATAACGTTTTGGTAAGTTTTTTGCGATGGCTCAAAAGGTTGCCAACTAAAGTTAAAGGGATTACTTACAGAATAGACGCATTGAATGCTTTTTCTAAACAGAAGGGTTTTGATGATAGTGAGTATGTTGGAATATATAACGTTGGTTTTACGGAATTCACCCGCTGCGTTTGGCAGAGAGAAGTTTTCGGAGAAGGTGTATATCAGGAATTCATGGGAGAGTTATTTAAAGTTCCGGCGGATTTTGACGCATGTTTACATAGTTTATATGGAGAATATATGAAACTTCCTCCGGAGAGTGAAAGGATAACACATCATAAATATTCGTTACAATGGAAAGAAAAAGAGCAAAAATAGAAATATGTGTAGGAGTGAAAGGAAAAAAGTATGAAAGCGTTGATATTGAATTCAGGTCTTGGTAGCCGCATGGGCGTGCTGACGTCGGAACACCCCAAGTGTATGACTGAGATTTCTGCGAAGGATACGATTCTTAGCAGACAGTTGAAACAATTGGTTTCTGTTGGTATTTCGGAAGTAGTTATGACGACCGGAGCATTTGAGGATGTGTTAGTAGAGTATTGTAAAGGGCTAGATTTACCTCTTGAAATTAAGTTTGTAAAAAATCCGATTTACAGAGAAACAAATTATATTTATTCAATATATTGTGCACGACAGTTTCTGGACGATGATTTGATTCTTATGCATGGCGATTTAGTGTATGATAATCGTGTTTTGCAGATGTTGTTAGAAGAAATGCAAAGTTGTATGACTGTAAGTTCTTTTCTGTCGTTGCCTGAGAAAGATTTTAAAGCAGTGATTGCGGAAGATAAAATAAGCAAGGTTGGGATAGATTTTTTCGATTGTGCGATGGCGGCACAACCATTATACAAGTTGCAGAAAGATGATTGGAAGGAATGGCTCAACAGTATTGTTGCATTTTGCGAGGCGGGTAATACTAAGTGTTATGCAGAAAATGCTCTTAATGAAGTTGCGAAGAAATGCAATATTATTCCGCTCGATGTTAAAGACATGTTATGTAATGAAATAGATAATCCAGAGGACTTAGAGATGGTAAGAGAGAGAATAAGTGAATTAGAAAACAAAACGGTATATATGTGTTTTTCGACAGATATGTTACATAGTGGACATATTGATATTATTAAGAAAGCTAAGCAGTTAGGAAAGCTTATCGTTGGCGTCTTGTCTGACGAGGTTGTAGCAAGTTATAAGCGTTTTCCGTTGATGCCTTTCGAAGAGCGTAAGGTAATGTTTGAAAATGTGACCGGCGTGTACAAGGTTGTAGAGCAAAATACTTTGAGCTATAGAGATAATTTGGAAAAAATCAAGCCTGATTATGTAGTGCATGGCGATGATTGGGCTTCGGGTTTTCAAGAGCCTATTAGAGCAGAAGTTATCGAAGTGTTAGATTCTTATGGTGGAAAACTTGTTGAATATCCTTACTCAAAAGATGATAAATATAAAGAATTAGATTTTCGTGCCAGAGCAGACTTGTCATTACCTGACATGAGAAGGTCGAGACTTCGAAAAGTAATTGATATGAAGGGTACGATTAGTGCGATGGAAGCACATAGCGGATTAACAGGTCTCATTGTAGAAAATACCGTAGTATATCAGAATGGTGAAGCACGCCAGTTTGATGCGATGTGGATTAGTTCTTTATGTGATTCTACAGCTAAGGGAAAACCGGATATTGAATTGGTAGATATGACTTCCAGATTTAGAACAATAGATGATATTATGGAGGTTACAACAAAACCTATCATTTTTGATGGTGATACCGGTGGATTAACTGAACATTTTGTTTATACAGTGAAGACGTTAGAGAGAATGGGTGTTTCCATGGTTATCATAGAGGATAAGACCGGATTGAAGAAAAACTCGTTGTTCGGAACGGAAGTGCAACAGACACAGGATGATATTCCTAATTTCTGTGAGAAAATCCGTGCAGGTAAGAGAGCACAGAAAACAAAAGAATTTATGATATGTGCACGTATAGAGAGCCTTATTTTGGAGCGAGGCATGGAAGATGCTTTAACTCGTGCGTTTGCTTTTGTCGATGCCGGTGCAGATGCGATTATGATTCACAGTCGCAAGAAAGATCCTTCGGAGATATTTGAGTTTGTAGAGAAATTTAGAGCAGAAGATTCTGTAACTCCTATTGTTGTTGTTCCTACATCTTTTAATGCCGTAACGGAAGAAGAGTTTAAGGAGAGAGGTGTTAATGTGGTAATATATGCAAACCAATTAACGCGCACAGCTTTTCCAGCAATGCAAAATGCGGCAGAGTTAATATTACAGAATCATAGAGCGAAAGAATGTGATGATATTTGTATGCCTTTTAAAGAGATTATCACATTGATTCCGGAGGATGTATAAAAGGAAAGGAAAAAAAGATTATGGCGACACAGACCGTATTGTATGCAAGTTGTGACTATTTGGAGTTGGATGAATATATACTTGGGAATGGATATAAGAAAATATTCTTAGTTTGTGATGATTCATTAAAATTTTTACGCCTTGATTCTTATTTTTCTAATGTAGAAGAACGTTTGGGTGTACAAATAATCAGATTTTCAGATTTTCAACCTAATCCTTTGTACGAATCAGTTGAAGCAGGCGTGCGTTTGTTTGTCAAGGCACAATGCGATTCCATCTTTGCAGTTGGTGGTGGAAGTGCTATGGATGTTGCAAAATGTATTAAGCTTTATTGTAATATGGATTCTAATGTGAGTTATCTCAAGCAAGAGATCATCCCTAACAGTATTCCTCTATTAGCCATTCCGACTACTGCCGGTACGGGTAGTGAGGCAACTCGCTATGCGGTAATATATTATAATAATGAAAAGCAGTCAGTAACCGATTATAGTTGTATTCCTTCTACGGTATTAATGGATGCATCGACATTGGAAACTTTACCGCCATATCAAAAAAAAGCAACTATGTTAGATGCATTTTGTCATGCAATAGAGTCATACTGGTCGATTAATTCAACTGAAGAGAGCAAGTTGTATTCTAAAGAAGCTATTAGTATGATATTGGAGAATAAGGAATCCTATTTCCGAAATGAAAAAAAAGGTAATGAGAATATGCTTCGTGCGGCTCATTTGGCAGGAAAGGCAATAAATATCACACAAACAACTGCTGGTCATGCGATGTGTTATAAACTGACTAGTTTGTATGGAATTGCACATGGACATGCAGCAGCTTTATGTGTTTCCAAATTGTGGCCTTATATGATAAAAAATGTCGATAAATGTAGTGATTTAAGAGGCAAAGAATATTTGTCACGCACTTTTAGGGAATTGGCTGAGGTTATGGGGTGTTTTGATGAAAATAGTGCGGTTACGTTATTTGATGATTTCCTTGGGTCTTTAGATTTCAAAGAGATTCAAGCAAAGGAAGGGGATTATGACATTTTAGTAGAGTCTGTTAATTTGGTTCGTTTAAAGAATAATCCGGTTTCTTTGTCGCGAGACAGTATTGATGAATTATATAGACAGATTCTTACTGTGTAATACAGTAATGAAAAATATAGAAGGGAGGTTCCGGCAAGTTTCATTTTGTCGGACTGAAGAAATGAAAGTAGAAAAATTAGTCGAGATTATAGGTTCGGATTTTTATGCAGGTGTTCCTGATTCACAGTTAAAAGCACTGTGTGACTATTTGATGGATCGATATGGAATTAATCGAGAACACCATATTATTGCCGCAAATGAAGGCAACTGTGTTGCTCTTGCTGCAGGCTATCATCTTGCAACCGGAAAAACCCCGGTTGTATATATGCAAAATTCCGGCGAGGGAAATATTATTAATCCAGTAGCGTCCCTGCTGAATGATAAAGTTTATGCGATACCTATGATTTTTATTGTGGGATGGAGAGGGGAACCTGGAATACATGATGAACCACAACATATTTATCAGGGAGAGATAACTGTAAAATTATTAGAGGATATGGGCATTAAGTCGTTCATTATTGGAAAGGAAACAACTGATAGTGAACTGATTGATGCGATGAAGGAGTTTAATGAACTCTTGGCAAAGGGAAAAAATGTAGCTTTTGTGATTAGAAAGGGTTCTTTGTCTTATGAGAATAAGACAAAATATGTGAATGAGAATTCAATGTTGCGTGAGGAGGTAATAGGACATATTATTAGCGTAACAGGCGAAGATCCGATAGTATCTACAACCGGAAAAGCTAGTAGAGAATTATTTGAAGCAAGAGAGGCAAGAGGGCAGAGTCATAAGTATGACTTTTTGACAGTTGGTTCTATGGGACATAGTTCTTCAATTGCTATGGGAATTGCATTGAACAAACCGAATACCAAAGTATGGTGTATCGATGGAGATGGTGCTGTATTGATGCACATGGGTGCAATGGCAGTTTTGGGCACAAATGCCCCTAAAAACATGGTGCATATTATCATTAATAATGGTGCGCATGAAACTGTTGGTGGAATGCCCACTGTTGCAGGAGAAATTGATTTCGTTGGCATTGCGAAAGCATGTGGTTATCCGTACGCGGTTACTGTTGATAATTTTTTTGATTTAGACAGAGAACTGATGAGTGCGAAGGAAAGAGACTGTTTAAGTGTTATAGAGGTGAAGTGTTCATTAGGTGCGAGAGCTGATCTGGGTCGTCCTACTACTACCGCATTAGAGAATAAAGAGAACTTTATGGAATATGTTTTGAGCAAATAAATATGGTTTTTTACAATGGGCACTGTGATTGGAGGAAAGATATGTAAGTGTAGAGTATCGAGGATAAAATAGGTTTTACTTGGTATTCGATATAATTATTTTTCTGGTTGATGAGCTTCAAACAGAGTTGTTGTTAACTGCCATTGATGAAGTATTACTGGATTGAATGTGTTTGTTCAGGTTGAGCAGACTATTTACAAACGAGTTCAGCTTTTTTGATTTTTAATGATTTTATCTTTCGTAATACTTTAGACTAAAGATTTCTGTGTTCAAAATCTGATTGGAGATGTATATTAATGAAAAAAGAGAATTGTACAGACCGACGTTCTGGAATTGAATTATTAAAAATCATAGCAATGCTTATGATTGTTGTAAGTCACGTTACTCAAACGTTGTATTCAGAAAATATACATTATGCATCGGATTATGTGATAGATATTAAACAGGCAACAACGTCGATTCAGCAATTAATTTTGCTCCTATTTTCCTTTTGTGGAGAACAGGGAAATTTGATTTTTTTCACATGCTCAGCTTGGTTTCTTTTGGAAAGCAAAAAAGTTAATCATAGGAAGATATTCTATATTTTAGCAGATGTGTGGGTTATTAGCATAATCTTTCTTGGCGTGATGCGTATATTTTCAGACTATGACATTACTTTCGTAGACACGATAAAATCCATGTTGCCATTTACATTTGCTACTAACTGGTATATAACTTGCTATGTTTTGTTCTATGTAATTCATGTATGGCTGAATCACATAATAGAAAGACTTACGCAAAAACAGTTGTTGGGTAGTTGCATAATAATGATAGTATTGTACTTTGGAATTAATTTTTTCAAGGACGGACTTTTTTTTACTTCAAACTTAGTTATATTCATAGTAGTATATTTTGTTATGGCTTATGTTAAGTTATATATGAGTGCATTTTGTCATAGCCTGTATAAGAATATTGCGGTACTCTTTGTTGGTATTTTGGGCACATGTATACTTACGCTGGTTACAAACTACTTAGGGTTACATATCGGTTTTTTTTCAAATCGTGTAAACTATTGGAGCGGTAACAATAGTCCCTTTTTCCTGATTGTTGCGATATCACTATTCAATTTGTTCAATAAGATGAATTGTAAGAATAAGATTATAAATAGTGTTTCGAAATTATCTCTTTTGATATATGTTATACATGAGAATCTCTTGTTTAGAACGTATATTAGACCGCAAATATGGAGCTATATATATAGTGAGTTTGGATATAAAAATGTATTATTGTGGGATATAGCTTACGCAAGTGCTCTTTTTGGAACATCAATTCTTGTAGCTGCAATATATAAATTGCTAGTGCAGAACTGGCTTCATGGAATTGTTAGCAAATTGTCTGATAGAATAGTAAATGTCTATAGTGCGTTATGTGATCGAATAATAAACCGTACCCAGGATGGCGGACGCTAAAGAATAGGATGAACTCTTTTTCGCTGTTCGAAAGTAGGTGTATGAATGCCAGTTAAGTGTAGAGGTGTGGGCCTAAGGCATTAAAACTGTTCCCTGTGTTTTTATACTTTTATGGATGTATTAAGTTGAATATTTGTTGGTTTTGTTATTATACAGCAGATTATGATTACAGTAGGTTTTGAAAAATTTAAGATGGAGATTGAATATATGAAAAATAGAATTACATTAACAATCCTGATCGGTGCGATTGTTTTGGCATTCGCTGGATGTGATGGTGAAGTTGCAGAGGAAGACTCTGCATCCGAAGAAAATAAGATTGAAGAAGAAGTAACTGAAGTAGTGGCAGAATTAGTTTCTTATGAAGCAGGATCCTATGTTGTCGACCAAGATATTCCGGCAGGTGAATATATTATTTTTGAAAGTAAGAAGAATGCGGATTATCCTGAATACTATGAGGAACATATAAAAGAGAAAACTGAAAAAATCAGAAACCATGAAATCTATTCAAGGGGTGATAGTTTTGTTTTTATAACAGATGCGCATGCTGATGGTGATTACAATGCTTTTCATTTTGAGGGATTGATAAGGAATGTTTGGAATAATACAGGTGTCAGAATGGTTGTTTCTGGTGGTGATAATATTAATTCAACCAATGATGTAGAGTCCATGTTGCTCTTGCAGAGAGAATATGCAAGTAAGTTTGAGTTTGCCGGTTCCAATTTTATAAACGTGATTGGTAATCATGAATGGTATACAGATCCGTACAATCCAGATGGAGATAGGCCTACTTACGATGAATTGTATAATACACTATCGAAGAGATATGAAGATACATATGATGGTAAAGGAGCAATGAATTCGTATTTTTTTGATAATAGAATTCAAAAAATAAGATATTTTGTTTTGCCTTGTGATTTTAACTGCAAAATCACAGAAGAGCAGGTTGTTTATTTTTTAGAAGAGTTAGAGAATGTTCCAGATGGCTATTCTGTGGTATTGTTTACACATGCACCATTGATTGATGATGCCACAGCATTAAGAGTTGGTTATGATCCAATTATCAACGGTTTGGCAGCTTTGAAAACTGCTGATATGTTTGAATATGGAGGTGTGAATTATGACTTTTCCGATTCAGACGTTGATGTGATTGGAGTTTTTTCCGGACATACTCATAAAGACGGAAATCTAACTGTAAATGGGATTAATATTATTTGTACTACTAGTGATTCTTATAAATCAGAACAGGGGCCATTGACAAGAACCCTTGGAACGGTTACGGAGCAAGCTTTTGATGTTGTTCAGATTGATATGGATTCTAGGAAAATCTACTTAACAAGAATTGGTGCCGGTTCTGATAGGGAATTTAATTACTAGCTATCGTTAGGCATATATTGAGAAGTGCCCCATGTAGGCTATGCAGAATAATTAAACAAAAAAGATAACGGGTCAACAATCCTTGACGTGATCAAAGGCGAAATATATGATGTAATTGTGACTTTGCACATTGTTTTGTTGTTTTATCGGACTACGTGGAGTGCCTTTTATTACGTTACTTGCTGAAAGCATAAGAATGGTAATGTTTTAAAAGAATGTTTGGCTTAAAGGCCATGAAGAGGAAAAAGATAATGAGGATAATTAAAGCAAAAGATTATGATGACATGAGCCGCAAAGCAGCAAATCTTATCGCTGCTCAGATTTATGTGAAACCCAATTGTGTATTGGGACTTGCAACAGGTTCTACACCCATTGGCACATACAAAGAACTAGTAGCAAAGTATGATATGGGAGATTTGGATTTTTCAGAGGTAACAACTGTTAACTTGGATGAATACAAGGGGATTACTAAGGAAAATGACCAAAGCTACTACTATTTCATGAATGATAACTTATTCAGTCATGTAAATATTAACAAAGAAAGAACTTTTCTTCCTGATGGTACTGAGCCTGATAGCGAAAAGGCTTGTAATGCGTATAATGAAATTATTCACTCTGTGGGCGGACAGGATTTGCAGCTTCTTGGTCTGGGTCACAATGGTCACATTGGTTTTAATGAGCCGGCGGCAGAGTTTCAGTTGGAAACACATTGTGTGGAACTGACAGAATCAACCATCAAAGCAAACCAGCGCTTTTTTGCTTCTTATGATGATGTTCCCAAGCAGGCATATACCATGGGAATTCAGACTATTATGCAGGCTAAGAAAGTTCTTGTTGTAGTAAGCGGTGAAGACAAGGCTGATATTGTGAAGAAAGCCTTTTTTGGTCCGGTAACACCGGAAGTTCCCGCTTCTGTTTTACAGTTACATCAGGATTGCACAGTTGTCGCAGATGCAGCTGCTTTGTCCAAAGTAGATATTATTTAAATAAACCGGAAGGGTAAAGCGCAACATAGTTTTAAGGAGTATTTAGAGAAGTATGGCTGCTAGCTGGATGAAACGCTTTTTTCTTATTCTTACAATACTGTTCGCAGGTCTAATCTTTTATATGTCTTCGCGACCGGATTACTCAACCAAGGAAGACAGCCACTGGATTAGTATTGCAATTTGCGAGCATTTTATAGAAGGCTATGACCAAATGTCTCCTGCAACACAGGCAGTTTATCTGGAACCGGTGGACCACATGGTTCGTAAAACGGCGCATTTTTTAGAATATGCCCTGTTGGCTTTTCTGGTGTGCGGATGCTTGAATAAGGGTGATTGGCGACATATGGGTGCGTACCTTTTACCCTGGGGAATTGCTACTGCGTATGCGGCAAGTGATGAGCTGCACCAGTGGTTTGTGCCGGGGCGGAATGGTTGTATATCGGATGTGTGCCTGGATAGTTTGGGCGCGATTTGCGGGGTGCTGGTTTTCGCTATGTGTGTTGTTTTTTGGGGAAGGCTTTTGAATAAAAAGGTAAAATAGCTTGTCTTTTATCTGTTGACAAGCTATTTTTTAGAAAGTATAATACGTATATACGGAGTGAATCCGTAAAATGAAGAACCGGACGAAGCTTCCTTTGTACCGAAGGGGGAAGTGATGGGTAGAAAAAGTCTGCAGGAACAAACGATGAAGGACAGTTTTCTTTTTGCGGCAGTCATGCTGGAAGGAGATAATTGTAAAGACGTACTTTCGTGTGTGCTTGGGATGGAGATAGAACGAGTAGAAGTCAGCGCAGAGAAGAGCATTGTGTATCATCCGGAATACCATGGTGTCAGGCTGGATGTATTTGCGAAAGGAGCTGGCGGAACGCATTTCAATGTTGAGATGCAGATTGTGCAGCAGAAGCTGCAGAAACGTTCGCGATATTATCATGCACAGATGGATATGGAGATGCTTACAAGCGGGAAGAGCTACGAAGAGTTACCGGATACATATGTGATTTTTATATGTGATTATGATCCGATAGGGCTATCGAAGTATCGCTATACGGTGAAGGCGGTCCTGGAAGAAGAAAATGAATATTCGTACAGGGACGGGCGTCATACCATATTTTTGAACACGAAAGGAACGAATGAATCGGAGGTTCCGAAACAATTAGTTAATTTTTTACATTTCATGGGAGCTTCTTTGCAGGACAGTATGAAAGAGTATGATGATGATCTTGTGAAGAAGTTGCAACAAACGGTGAAGTACATTAAGCGAGACCGGGAAATGGAGGAACGCTATATGTTGTTGGAAGAGCTGATGGACGAGGAATATAGTAAGGGTAAGGACGAAGGCATAGCTGAAGGCATAGCTGAAGGTAGAGCTGAAGGCAGAGCTGCCTTTATTATGAAAGTCCTGTCTAAATATGGCGACATTTCCGAAGAAGTTAGAACGAGAATAAGTGCAATCACCGACATCAATAAGCTGGATGAACTTTTTGCGACTGCATTGAATCTAAATAGTGCAGAAGACCTTGAGGAGTTTATTCGGAATCTTTAAACGGGAGAATCATGTCCTTATTTGGGATATGTCAACTGTTATCTTGTCAAATCGACGAAATCTAGAATATTAATCAAGCAGAGGAAGCTTTGGACCGGGAAATGGAGGATGGATGATGATTATCAGCGAGAAGCTTTTCAATATTATGTCAGAGAAAGGTCTGACCCAGAAAGAACTGTCGGATATGACCGGTATTTCGCAGAGCACCATTAGTGACTGGAAACATAAGAAAACCAATCCTGCCGCTGATAAAATAATGCTTATTTGCGAAGCACTGAATATATCGGTATATGAGTTGTTAGAAGAGCAGGGGGACAAAGACAAGAAGGCAGATTATATTGTTGTTTCGAAAGATTCGTCGGAGTATGCGCTGTTGGAACGTTTTCGTGGGATGGACAGAGCTGCCAGAGAACGATTAATAAGATATGTCGAAGCGTTGAATTCTAAATAACTTGCACAATACCTGTTTGGATGTTACAATTATTACCATGCTTTTAATTGATTATAACGAAGCAAGGGTGGAAAGAACCTTGCAGAATAAGGGGAATTGGTGTAAAGGTTGTATCTATGAAAAAGGGATTTCAAGGAAAAAAGATAATTCTATACCTGACAGCAGGCGTGTTGTTCTTGATTGTGGCAACAGTGGTTGTCGGCTGGGCTGTTTTTCACCATTACTACAGTAAGATTAATTATGTGGAACTTGGGAATGAAGATATCGTGTACGAGGAGACTGAGTGGTCTGAGATTGCGCTTGAGGAGGGAGAGGAGCCTGCCTCCGAAGAAGAGGACGAGGAACTTCTTTTATCCATAGAGGAGCAGCTGCGGCAGACCATTGAGGATGAGAGTATTCCTCTTCAGTTCTCAGAGGATGTGTTTAACCTGCTTATTATTGGCTGTGATTCCAGAGCCGGCGGAGCGAGAGGGCGTTCCGATACCAATATGCTGCTCTCAATCAACCGTAGAACGGAAGAGATTGTTCTGACTTCTATTATGAGGGATTCCTATCTTTATATTCCGGGGTATGGGAATAATCGGATTAATGCAGCCCACGCTTACGGTGGAGCAGATTTACTGATTGAAACCATTGAAACGAATTTTCGCATTAAGATTGACCATTATGTAACAGTGGATTTCTATGCTTTTATGGATATTATTGACACCATGGGTGGCGTAGAGGTTACGGTGAGTGATGCAGAGGTGCGGGTCTTAAATAATTATGTGAAAGAATTGAATCGCCTGCAGGATTTGCCGGAGGAGACGGATCAGTTGTCATCCGGCGGCACTTATCTTATGAATGGGAAGCAGGCCTTGGGATATTCGAGAATCCGCTATGTGGGAAATGCGGATTATGAGCGTACAGAGCGGCAGCGTTACATTGTGGAACAGCTGATTGGGAAAAGCAGAGAACTTACCTTAAGTGAGACACTGGAGGTACTGGATGTGGTTCTGCCTCAGGTTACCACGGATGTGCCGGAGGGAGAAATGCTTTCTCTTGTGCTGGGATGTGTATTTGATTATAAGGATTATGCAATCAAACAGTGCAGGGTGCCTTATGACGGAACCATGCAGGGGATGAATGTAAATGGTGCCAGTGTGCTGGGCATTGACCTGGAAGCAAACATCGCGCGGATGCATGCTGATATTTATGGGGAATCTGACGAATAGTCGTATCCGGTTGGGACCGGGACGCCTTGGCGCCCCGCTCTCAGTGATAAGTTAAGATATCGCCGATATTACACTCAAGACCGGCGCATAATTTATTGATTAGTTTCAGAGTGATTTGCGGATCGCTTGATTTAATGCGACGGAATTCATCGTCGCTGACATTGCAGCGCCTACGGAATTCGGTTACCGAAATCTCTCTGTTTGCCAATTGCTTCCAAAGTGCATCAAATCTGATTACCATATCTGTTCTCCTTTATGGTTGTTCCTGGGTGGTTTCTGTGTTGGTGGTTGTTGCTTTGGGGGTGCGTTTCTTACGCGGCTTTTTGGCCGGTGCCGGCGGTTCCTCCACGATTGCGGTGGGATCAAAGTCATCTTTGATATACGTAAAGATTTGATCCGGTGTAAGTCGTAGGGAATGGCACAGCCGTTCAATCTCTTGCAGATTGAAATTATAATTGGCTTTCAGCAGAAATAAGTCAACCGGTATTAAGTCATACGTGCGGAAGAGTGTATGGAAGGTTATTTCGTTTTCTTCCACATATTTCCAAAACGGATCAGCAACAATCATGTTTGATTCTCCTTTCTAATGAAATGCGCTGTAAGTATAATACGTTTATTTGATTCTTGTCAATAAAATGTGAAAAAATATATATGAAGTGCTATGAGTCATATAAAAGGTGAGTCATATAAAAGATGAGTTATATAAAACGTAATTCATATAAAACGTAAGCTTGAAGACAATAAAACGGAGGATATATGAAGATGGGAACCAAAGAAAGAAATGCACAAAGCAGTGAAAACAATACCCGTAAAAGACCGCTTACAATCGGTCAGGTTGCAGTGAAGGTATTGGCCTTTCTGACGGCTATGGCGGGAGCTATGGTCTTACTCTATCTTGCGTTTTTCTCTGCAGTTATGAATAAGAACTTTCTAAAAGATGCAAATTTAAAGATTGGTACCCATGAGTTGCTTGGTATGTCCGAGGAAGATTTGGAGAAGGTTGCCCTGTCCATGGTTTTATACACCAAGAGTGAGACCGATACGCTTCAGGTGCAGGTTACCATGGATGGAGAGCAGCGTGATTTCTATAACGAAAAGGAACGGATTCATATCAAAGATTGTCGGGATTTAGTGACGAAGGTGCGGATTTTTATCGCCTGCTGCGGTGGATTCTTTGTGTTGGGAACGGTT
This sequence comes from Lachnospiraceae bacterium, assembly GCA_045595325.1. Taxonomy (GTDB): domain Bacteria; phylum Bacillota; class Clostridia; order Lachnospirales; family Lachnospiraceae; genus UBA3766. The sequence continues at coordinate 16,725 of JAZOAG010000035.1, read as the reverse complement.
GTGCTATGTATTCTGAAGCGTCCCCTTGAATTAGGCGGCGGTTTTCTTGTAAGCTGTGGTGTTATGATTCTGTTGGGGCTGGTGATTGGTCTGGCGGCATTGATTGATATTGACGGATTGATTAAAGGCTTTCACTATATGTTTTTTGACAACGATTTATGGTTACTGGATCCCCGTACGGATATGGTGGTCTGGTTCTTCCGCGAAGAGATGTATGGCAAGGCCGTGAGTGCAATATTGATGAATTTATGCGGCATCTTTCTGCCGCTGGGGGTGGCTTCGGTTGGAGCACTTCGTATGTCAAGAGGAATGAAGAAATGAAGAATAATATAGAAGAAAAGAAAAAATCAGTAAGAAAGGCGTCATCTGTAGGGAAAACGTCAGTTGCAGGAAAAAAGTCAGCGACGGAAAAGGCGTCAGCTGCCGAAGTAACAAATAAGCGCGGAAAGAACGGCAGGAAAAGACGAGCCGGGCGAAGGTTAAAAACGCCGGTGAAAGTTTGTCTTATCAGTGCGGCTGCAATTGCGCTTCTGGTAATCATCGCCGGAATCTGGTTCGTAAACGATAAATTAAGCAGACTGGATTACAGTGACGGAACGCTTACGGAGGAGGAACTGTCTGCAACGGCATCAGAGGTTGCCCTGGAGGAATTGGGTCTTTCTTCGGAAGAACCGGAAGTGATTATTTCAGCAGAGGAAGAAGGGCTTGAAGAGGAAGATGCCGTTCTCTCCGAAATGGAGATTTTTAAGGATGATGATGTATTGAATATTCTTTTACTCGGAACGGATGAGCGCCGGTCGGAATACTCTACCAATGCCCGTGCGGACAGTATTATGATTCTCTCCCTAAACCGTAAGGAGGGGACCATGAAACTGGCCAGCCTGGAACGTGGTATGGGATTTCCGATTCTGGAAGGGGCTTATGCCGGACAGTATGACTGGCTGACCCATTGCTTCCGTTACGGCGGTGCGGATCTAATGCTCAAGGAAGTAAGGGAATGTCTCCGTGTGGATGTGGATCGCTATATCCGCGTGAATTTCAATACTTTTGACCAGATTATAGATGCAGTCGGCGGTGTGGATATTGAGTTGACAGCACTGGAGGCCCAGGGGCTGAACGGTGAAGTGCGGACCAATGCCTATGCGAAGCACACCATGTATCCCGGGGTAAATCATTTGGACGGATATGACGCCCTGCAGTATGCCCGCCTCCGTTATATTGACAGCGATTGGAAACGCGTGCAGCGTCAGCGTAACGTAATTCAGGCAGTGGTGCATCAGTCGAAGGAATTGAATCTGATTGAATTAAATGAGGCAACCAATACAATTCTGCCCCTGATTCAGACAAACATGTCTAAAACAGAGGTTTTGGAATTGACCACATATCTTCCGACTCTTGCCGGCGCGGACATTGAGCAGATGACAGTTCCCGCCAAAGGAACTTATGGTGTTATGACCGGAATGGGAGGCAGAACACTTTATGCGGTAGATTTTGAGGAGAATGCGGCAATTCTGAAGAATTTCCTCTATTCGACGGAAGAGTAATGTCATAAATGACTAAAATGTGTTTTGTGCAAAAAGGACCTTTCTATTTTGCGAAAATCACATTTTAAAAGGCGCTATTTTAACGAAGTTATTTTTGACATAGACATCTGTAGATTGTATAATTAAGGTTAGTTTTTGAAAAAAACAGGCAATAGTCTATATTTTCAATGAAAGGGAGTTAGCAAAAATGAGAATTGGTACAACGAAAGAATTAAAGAATCATGAGTATCGTGTGGGGTTAACACCGGATAATGTTTCTGCATTTGTTGCAGAAGGACATACCGTTTATGTAGAGACCCGCGCAGGAGAAGGCGCCGGATTTGACGATGAAATGTATAAAGAAGCCGGTGCTGTTATTATGGATACCCCTGCAGAGGTTTTTGCCAATGCGGATATGATTGTAAAGGTGAAAGAGCCGGAACCCTGTGAGTATGAGCACTTAAGAGAGGGTCAGATTCTTTATACATATTTACATTTAGCACCCAATCCCGGATTGGCAGATGCGCTTATGAAGCGTGGTGTGAAGGCAGTTGCATTCGAGACAATCACGGACGCAGAAGGAAACCTTCCCTGTCTTCGTCCCATGAGCCAGATTGCAGGACGTTTAAGTATTCAGGAAGGTGCGAAATATCTTGAGAAGAGCTTCGGCGGACGCGGTATCCTTTTAGGTGGTGTGCCCGGCGTAGAACGTGGTAAAATTGTAATCATCGGTGGCGGTATTGCCGGAACGTATGCTGCTAAGGCTGCTGTAGGTAGTGATGCCCAGGTTACTCTTTTGGATGTTAATCTGAATCGTCTTTCTTATCTTGAGGATGTGTTCGGTGCATCGGTTACAACTCTTTACAGCACAGAGGCAAACATTCGTAAGTGTCTGAAGGAAGCAGATCTGGTAATCGGTTCTGTTCTGATTCCCGGCGGCAAGACACCGAAGTTGGTGCGCAAAGAGCATTTGAAGCTTATGAAGAAGGGCTCTGTTATTGTTGATATCGCCATTGACCAGGGCGGTTGCTGCGAGACCTCTCGTGTAACAACCCATGACAACCCTGTATTTATCGAGGATGGTGTAGTTCATTACTGTGTAGGCAATATGCCCGGCGCCGTTCCTTATACATCAACCGTTGCTCTGGCAAATACTACTTTTAAATATGGTATGATGATTGCCAAGTACGGATTGGAAGAGGCTGTTAAGATGGACGCAGGTCTTGCAAATGGTGTGAATATTTATAATCACAAGTGTACGAATAAGAACGTGGCAGACAGCTTAAACTTAGAATATACGGATTTGATGGAATTGGTATAATTTGTGGGGAATGACGGCAGACAACGGACCTCATTGCCTCGTTGTCCTGCCCCAAACACATGGGGGGAGAAGTCGGAGGAAAAATAGTTTATGCAAGTGTTGTTACAGTTGTTGATTTTAGTGGCAGGTTTTGCTCTGCTGATTTGGGGCGCGGATTTCTTTGTGGACGGTGCCAGTAGGATTGCGGATCGTCTTAAGATTCCCCAGCTGGTAATCGGTTTGACCATTGTTGCATTTGGTACCAGCGCACCCGAGGCGGCAGTTAGTATTACCGCCGGTCTCAGCCAAAGTGCGGATTTGGCGGTTAGTAATGTGGTGGGAAGCAATATCATGAATATTTTTCTTATTCTTGGTATTTCCTGTCTGGTTACTCCTTTGGTGGTTCAGAAGTCCACAGCGCATATTGAAATTCCCATGGTAATTGTTTCCAGCGCGGCCGTAATTTTGCTTGGCGCATTGGGCGGAAATATCGGTTTGGTGGATGGTATTATACTCTGGGTCGGAATGATTGCATTTCTGATTTATCTTCTCAGAATGGCTAAGAAAAACCACGATAAGAAAGAAGAAGCGCCGAAAGAGGAGAAGAAAGCATCCATTCTCTGGCTTCTTGCCAAGATTATTATCGGTGGTGTTGCGATTGTTGTAGGCAGCAGGTTGACGGTCGATTCGGCATCTACCCTTGCGACTATGGCGAATTGGGAAGAACGTATCATTGGTCTTACCATCGTAGCCTTCGGTACTTCTTTGCCGGAGCTTGTTACATCTGTTGTGGCTGCCTTTAAGAAGAAAGCTGATATTGCTATCGGTAATGTCGTGGGAAGTAATATCTTTAATGTGCTTTTCGTTCTCGGAACGACTGCATTGGTAACGCCCGGTGGTGTGCCTTTCCGTTCAGCATTCATTATCGACTGTGTAATGGCGGTTTTGGCCGCATTAATCCTGATGCTTTTTGTACTCAGGGATTTGAAGTTGAAGAGAGTTGGCGGCATGGTAATGCTCGGTGTCTACGCTGTATACTTTGTATATCTTATAGCCAATCCGTTTCAGTTTTAGTGAGGAATAGATATAGTAAGCGATATAGTACGAAATATAATAGGGAATATGGTTAGGAACACTCCTTTTGTTGCAAAGGGAGTGTTTTTTTTATTATTTTAAATCTGTGCGACATTTATGGTAAACCTGCGTGATTTTTTTAAAAATTATGCCACGTTTTTAGGCAACTATTTTGCTACTTGGGATTTTTACCAAAAAAACATGGAAAAATTCTGTAAAAAATGACAATAGAACAACAAATGTTAAACAAATGTTACAAAAATAATACAGAAATATCATATACAAATACTATATAAAAAAACGCATCGTTGTGATACCATTTTGACCATAAAGGAGGTAAGTAGCAGTGAAAAAGCTAAAACAAAGAATCAAAGCAATCGTGTTAATGGCGGCAATGGGCTTGCAACTTTTAGTTCCTGCAATGCAGGTAAATGCAGCTCAGGTGTTCTACAATAACACAACAGGTAACGAGGATGGTTATGATTACGAACTCTGGAAGGACAATGGTGACACCAGCATGACCATCAAAGGTGGCGGAACTTTCGAATGTTGGTGGGAAAACATCGGAAACGCACTTTTCAGAAAGGGTAAGAAGTTTGATTGTACCCAGACCTATCAGCAGATAGGAAATATTACCATTGATTTCGGCGTTGACTATCAGCCCAATGGAAATTCCTATTTGTGCGTATACGGATGGACGAGAGATCCACTCGTAGAGTACTACATCGTAGAGAGTTGGGGCACATGGCGTCCCCCCGGAGCTAACTCCAAAGGAACCATTACAGTAGATGGCGGTACATATGATGTATACGAGACAACTCGTGTAAATCAGCCTTCCATCGATGGAAATACTACCTTCCAGCAGTACTGGAGCGTACGTACTTCTAAGAGAAACAGCGGTACCATTTCTGTTTCCCAGCACTTCCAGGCATGGGAAAACATGGGCATGAAGATGGGTAAACTTTACGAAGCAGCATTTAACGTTGAAGGATACCAGAGTAGCGGTTGGGCAGATGTTTACAAGAATGACATCAAAATCGGCGGAAGCATTTCCGGCGGCAACGGCGGCAACGGTGGAAACAGCGGATCAGGTGATAACAATTCTGCAGCACCCGGAACAGCGCAGGGAACAAGAGTTGAATGTGAAAACATGACAGTTTCCGGTCAGTATGCAGGCGGCATCTCCAATCCTTTTAACGGTGTTGCATTATACGCAAATGATGAGTCTGTATCATATACACAGAACTTCACAAGTGGAACACATGATTTCACTTTGAGTGGAGCATCAAACAACGACAATCTGGCAAAAGTTGACTTGATTATCGGTGGCCAGAACAAAGGTACATTCTATTTTGGTGATGCAAATCACGCAGAATACACATTAAAGAACGTTTCTCACGGAACAGGAAATCAGAAGATTGAACTTGTTGTCAATGCTGATGATGGCAACTGGGATGCTTACGTAGACGCTTTAATTATTTCCGGAAATGGTGTAGGTAGCGGAAATACAGGCGGCAACCAGAGTGGCAACCAGGGTGGCAACCAGAGTGGCAACCAGAGTGGAAATCAGGGCGGCAACCAGAGTGGAAATCAGGGCGGCAACGTATCCTCAAACAGCACAACTATCGAATGTGAGAATATGACACTCACAGGACAGTATGCTGGACAGATTTCCAATCCTTTTAACGGTGTTGCATTATATGCAAATGATGAATCCGTTAAATTTACACAGAATTTTACCGGCGGTACAAGTACATTCGTTTTGAAGGGTGCTTCCAATAATGACAGCATGGCACGCGTTGATTTGTTAATCGGCGGCCAGAACAAGGGAACATTCTACTATGGCGATGCAAATACTGCAGAGTACACACTTGAAAATGTATCTCACGGAACAGGAAACCAGCAGATCGAGTTAGTAGTAAACGCTGATGACGGTAGCTGGGATGTATACCTTGATTCCTTAACCATTACCGGTGGTGTTGGCCAGAGTTCTTCAGATGATAACCAGAGTGGAAACCAGAGCGGCAACCAGAGTGGAAACCAGGGTGGCAACCAGAGTGGAAATCAGGGCGGAAACCAGAGTGGTAACACCGGTTCTTCCGACAACAAGATTGAATGCGAAAGCATGACACTTACAGGTCAGTATGCAGGTAACGTTTCTTCTCCTTTCACAGGTGTAGCGTTATATGCAAACAACGAGTCTGTTAAGTTTAACTACAATTTTACAAATGCTACAAATAACATTACATTAAGAGGTGCTTCCAACAATGACAGTATGGCACGTGTTGATCTTGTAATCGGCGGCCAGACAAAGGGAACCTTCTACTATGGTGATGCAAATGCAGCAGAATACACCATTGAAAACGTTAATACCGGAACCGGAAACAAGACTGTTGAATTGGTAGTAACCGCAGATGACGGTAGCTGGGATGCATACCTTGACTACGTTCGCATCGGTGGCGAGTCAAGCAACAATGGCAACAGCGGAAATGGCGGTAACGGTGGAAATGCCGGAAATGGTGGTTACAATGGCGGTAAGCTCGTGGCGTTGACTTTTGACGATGGCCCGACTTCCACAACAAGCCAGGTATTGGATATCTTAGAGAGTGAAGGCGTTGTTGCAACATTCTTCCTTATCGGTGAAAATGTTAACTCCAATACAATGTCTATCATGCAGAGACAGGTTAATATGGGATGTGAGTTGGCTAACCATTCTTACAACCACGTTGATATGAGTGGTATGAGTGCAAGTGATATCAAGAATCAGATTGAATGGACATCATCTGCAATTGAAAACACTGTAGGCGTTAGACCTAAGTTTTTCCGACCCCCTTATCTTGCAACAAGCAATTCCATGTACCAGAACATTGATTTGGCTTTCATCGAGGGAATTAACACAATGGACTATGATTCAAGCGTATCCGCTAATCAGAGAGTTCAGAACGTTATGAATAACGTTGAAGACGGTTCCATCATTCTCCTTCATGATTTCCAGGGCAATGACCAGACTGTTCAGGCTCTTCCTACAATTATTCAGAATTTGAAGGCTCAGGGTTATACATTCGTAACTGTAAGCCAGATGTTCGAATACAAGGGAGTAAATGCAAATCAGGAATACAAGATTTGGACAACAGTTAAATAAGCTATGATTTTTGTGGGGACCCTTAGGGGTCCCCACTCTTTATGGTTCCGCGCTCTATTTAGGGGTCGTGCCCCTGTCGGGCTCGCGAAGCGTGCAAGATATGAACCACTCGCCATGTGTGCGCGCGGTGTATGTATATGCCCATACAACTCTAAAAAACCAAGAAAATCACGGAAAAACGAAATAAGGCTGCAAAAAAACGAAATAGGGCTGGAAAAAAACGAAATAAGGCTGCAAAAAAACGAAATAAGTTTGTAAAAAAACGAAATAGGGCTGGAAATATTTGAACCGGAAGTTTATAATAAAGAATATTATGGTAGGAAATATCATAATAAGATATGCTATAATGAGAACTACTGAGCGGGCAGATTGCCTGCATCTGCGTTGAAAAACGCGTCTTTTTTCTATGTGCGTCATCTTTTATTAGGAGGGCGCAAGTCAATGATTTTTTCAAATCATACATTCCAAATTAACAAAAAAGTCAATTTAGAGGGTGTTTGAACAAACATGTTTTTATTGTTGTCTGCTGTCCATTTTGAAGGGAGGAATATTTTTTATGCAGGAAATTTTAACAAAACTAGAACAACGCAGGAAATATTTAAAAAGGATCCGGACTGAAAAAATACGTGCGCTGGAGACCGCGCCGGAAGGTGTTCTTCGGATTACCAAAAAGGGAACATTTACACAGTACTATGTCAAATCAGAGAATGGTCCTATACGGCAGAAGTACCTGCGAAAAAAGGATTTAGCGATGGCGAAAGAACTTGCGCAGAAAAGCTATGACAATAAGCTTGTCCGGTGCATTGATGAGGAGGTTGCAGCAATTGACAGTTTTCTCAAAAAGTATCCGGCGTGGGTAGCGGAAGAGCTGATGAAAAATATTTCAGTTGAAAGAGCGAAAATGATTGAGCCGATTGTCAAATCTGATGAGGATTATATCGCCGAGTGGCGTGCTTTTGAATATTGCGGCAAAGGTTTTGACGAAAATGCGCCGGAATTGCTGACGGCAAGAAATGAGAGGGTGCGGTCAAAGTCAGAATTGATGATTGCCAATGCGCTTAATGAACGTGGAATTCCGTATCGTTATGAGTGCCCCCTTAAAATGCCCGGCGTCAGTTCAATATATCCGGATTTCACAGTTCTTAAAATGAATGGGCGCGAGGAGATCATTTGGGAACACTTCGGGATGATGGATAATCCCGAGTATGCGGAGAAGGCCATATGGAAAATTCGCTTGTATGAAAAAAATGGATATTATCAGGGCCGTAATCTGGTGATTACATATGAAACACAGAAAAATATCTTAACGACTCAGGCGGTCAATGGGATAATCGACGAGTATTTTTGTTGAGGGATTCAGCCTAAAGAGAAGAAAACAAGAGAAAGGGCTGAATTGCCGGGAGAGGGATTCAGCCTAAACAGTGGAATTCATGAAATAAGGCTGAAAAACCGGGGGTGTCGATACGGCCCAAACAGTGGAATTCAAGAGAAAGGGCTGAAAGCCCGGGGGTGTTGATACGGCCCAAATGGAAGAAAATATGAAGGAGGGCTGAATTGCCGGGACGTGGATTCAGCCTAAAGAGAAGGAAATATGAGAAAAGGCTGAAAGCCAGAGCAGAAGATTCAGCCCAAACAGTGGAATTCATGAAATAAGGCTGAAAGCCCGGGGGTGTCGATACGGCCCAAATGGAAGAAAATATGAAGGAGGGCTGAATTGCCGGGACGGGGATTCAGCCTAAAGAGAAGCAAACAAGAGAAAAGGCTGAAAACCAGAGCAGAAGATTCAGCCCAAACAGTGGAATTCATGAAATAAGGCTGAAAGCCGGAGCAGAAGATTCAGCCCAAACAGTGGAATTCATGAAATAAGGCTGAAAGCCCGGGGGCGTCGATACGGCCCAAATGGAAGAAAATATGAGAAAGGGCTGAAAGCCCAGCCGGGCAATTCAGCCCGGCCAACAGAATCTACAAAATAAAGGCTGATTGCCGCCTACACCCTATGTTTCTTTCTTGCTAAAAAACCATATTTGAGATAGAATAGAAAGCAAGATATATTTCACAAAATGAGTTCAATGAAAGGAATGGAAGATATGTCAATACAGTCTGAAATGTTACAAAAACAGCTTTTGGAAGCCAATTTGGAAAGACAGTTAGAGAGTACTGCAAAGAGACTTTTTAACAAGGGGCTTTCTCAGTGCGATGATAAGGAAGTTTATGTAGTTCTTTTGCATGTAACGAAAGATATGACTTCAGTTACGGATGCAATTTCCGGGCAGAAGAAGGTTTATTACATTTCCGCGGAGTTTCTGATTGGCAAGCTTTTGACCAACAACCTGATTAACCTGGGTATCTACGATAAGGTAAAGACCATTCTGCACAAATATGATAAAACACTTTCTAAGATAGAGGAGTTTGAGCCGGAGCCTTCTTTGGGCAACGGTGGCCTGGGCCGACTTGCGGCCTGCTTTTTGGATTCTATTGCGACTTTAGGGCTTCACGGCGACGGAATCGGCTTGAATTACCATTATGGACTTTTCAAGCAGGTTTTCAAGGATTACAAACAGTGCGCCGAAAAGAATGACTGGATTGAAGAACATTCCTGGCTGAATCCTACGGATATTTCTTTCAAAGTTGATTTCAAGGGATTTTCCGTGAAATCTAAGTTGTACGATATTGATGTGATCGGGTATGAGAATGGTGTGAACAAGCTTCACTTATTTGATTTGGAAGGGCTTGACGAAGCACTGGTGAAGGAAGGAATTGATTTTGACAAAGAGGCGGTAAAGAAGAACTTAACCTTGTTCCTTTACCCGGATGATTCCGATGAGGCAGGCAATCTTTTGCGTATTTACCAGCAGTATTTTATGGTCAGCAACGCGGCTCAGCTCATTCTTTATGAGATGAAGCAGAAGTCTTATGACCTGCGCCGGCTCTATGACTATGCGGTGATTCAGATTAACGATACACATCCTACCATGATTATTCCTGAGCTGATTCGAATTCTTACCCAGGATAAGGCCATCGGTATGGATGAGGCGATCGATATCGTAACCAAGACATGCGCATATACCAATCACACCATTCTGGCGGAAGCGTTGGAGAAATGGCCCCTGGAATACCTGGAGAAAGCAGTACCTGCGCTGGTACCCATTATCAAGGAGCTTGCGAAGCGCGTGGCAGCCAAGTATGATGACCCTGCAGTGCAGATTATCGACGAGCAGAAGCGTGTACATATGGCACATATCTGCATTCACTACGGCTTTTCCATCAATGGCGTGGCAGCAATTCATACGGATATTTTAAAAGAAACGGAATTGAATTCCTTTTATAAAATTTATCCTGAAAAGTTCCATAACAAGACCAACGGAATTACGTTCCGGCGCTGGCTTTTGGCATGCAATCCCCAGTTGAGCAGGTACTTGACCGAGTTAATCGGCGATGGATTCAAAAAGGATGCAAATCAGTTAGAAAAGCTTCTGAAATATAAGGATGATGACGCAGTTTTACAGCTCTTAGAAGAGATTAAAATGGAAAAGAAGCGTGCGCTTATTCGGTTTGTGGAATCCAAAGAAGGTGTTACGCTGGATGAAAATTCGATTTTTGATATCCAGATTAAGCGTCTGCACGAGTACAAGCGCCAGCAGATGAATGCCCTTTACATTATTCACAAATATCTTGAAATCAAAGGTGGAAAGACGCCTAAACGCCCGATTACTTTTATCTTTGGCGCGAAGGCGGCACCGGCTTATGTGATTGCAAAGGATATTATTCATTTGATTCTTGTTTTGCAGGAAATCGTGAACAATGATCCGGATGTCGCACCGTATATGAAGGTGCTTATGGTAGAAAATTATAATGTGGATTATGCACAGCGCCTGATTCCGGCTTGTGATATTTCCGAGCAGATTTCCCTTGCCAGCAAGGAAGCCAGTGGTACCGGTAATATGAAATTTATGTTAAACGGTGCGGTGACTTTGGGAACGCAGGATGGCGCAAATGTGGAAATTTCCGAGCTTGTGGGACCGGAAAATATTTACACCTTCGGCAAGCTTAGTGATGAGGTAATTGCCCACTATGAAAAGGCAGATTATGTTTCCAAGGAGTATTATAAGAAGAGTCCTGTGATTAAAGAGGCTGTGGATTTCATTGTCGGCAAGCAGGCTATGGCCATTGGCGATAAAGTCAGCTTAGAGCGGCTCTACAAGGAGCTTTTAAACAAAGACTGGTTCATGACTTTGTTAGACCTGGAGGAATATATTGAGGTAAAAGACCGCATGTTTGCGGACTTTGAAGACCGTACCAAATGGAGAAAAATGATGCTTGTTAATATTGCCAAAGCAGGATTTTTCTCCTCAGACCGTACCATTGCGGAATACAACCGCGATGTGTGGAAAGTGTAGTTATTATGCACGGATGAGTAGTTAGAGGTGCGGCTATAATACACGGATGAAGAGACGAGCGGTGTAGTTATAATGCACGGATGAGTAGTCGGAGGCGTGGCTATAACACACGGATGAGCAGTCAGAGGGAAGGAGAATACTTTAAGTTATTAAAAGTATTATCAAAAGTGTGTAAATGTGTTTAAATATACTCAAAGGAGTATATTGCCATGAATACATCAAATATCACAAATTACAAACCAAAAGGATGATTTACAGAATCAAGTAGAATTTCTACGACAGTTCTGTAATGCGAAAGGTATTATTGTAGACCAGTGCATTGAAGATTATGGAAGTGGTCTTAACTACAACCGCAAACAGTGGAATCATCTGTTGGATGAAGTAATGGAACAAAAAATTAAAACTATTGTAGTCACACACAAAGACAGATTTGTCAGATTTGGCTATGAATGGTTTGAAAAATTCTGTATGAAGTTTAATACAACCATAATGATAGTAAACAATGAAGAATTATCACCACAGGAGGAACTGGTACAGGATATTGTCTCAATCCTTCATGTATTCTCCTGCCGGTTGTATGGACTTCGAAAGTACAAGAAACAGATAACGGAGGACGCCGAAATTGCTAAAGAGCTTCAAGACGGAAATAAATCCAACTCCGGAACAGAAAGAAAAAATCAATCGGACCATAGGAACCTGCAGGTACGTTTATAACTTTTACCTTGCACACAACAAAGAACTTCACAGCAATGGGAAAAAGTTTATGACCGGCAAGGCGTTTAGCGTATGGCTGAATAATGAATTTCTTCCAAATAATCCGGATTACACATGGATAAAGGAAGTGAGTTCCAAATCAGTCAAAAAGTCTATTGAAGACGGATGTGCAGCTTTTGCAAGGTTTTTCAAACATCAGAGTGCTTTCCCGAAGTTTAAAAAGAAAGGAAAATCGGATGTCAAAATGTACTTTGTAAAGAATAATCCCAAGGATTGTTTCTGTGAAAGGCACCGGGTAAACATCCCAACATTGGGGTGGGTGCGGCTGAAAGAAAAAGGATATATTCCAACCACGAAGGACGGCTTTGTTATCAAAAGCGGAACGGTTTCCATAAAGGCTGGCAGATATTATGTGTCTGTCCTTGTAGAAATCCCGGACGCAACGATTTCAAATACATCCAACTCCGGCATGGGAATAGACCTTGGACTGAAAGATTTTGCAATCTTATCAGACGGCAGGACTTATAAAAATATCAATAAGTCAGCCGGACTAAAGAAACTGGAAAAACAGTTACGAAGGGAGCAAAGATGTCTCTCACGTAAATATGAAAATCCTAAGAAAGGAGAGTCCACTCAAAGAAATATCTCAAAACAAAAGCTCAGAGTACAAAAACTTCATCACCGGATAGAGAATATCCGTACTGATTACATCAATAAAATAATCGCAGAGATAGTGAAAACCAAACCGCTCTTTATAACGATTGAAGATTTGAATGTATCAGGCATGATGAAAAACAGACATCTTTCAAAAGCCGTAGCGTCACAAAAGTTTTATGAGTTCAAAACAAAACTGAAAGCAAAATGTGATGAAAACGGCATTGAATTAAGAATTGCAGACAGATTTTACCCGTCATCAAAACTGTGTCATTGCTGCGGGCAGATAAAAAAAGATTTACGACTGTCTGACCGTATATACAAATGTGACTGCGGATACATTACGGACAGGGATTTCAATGCAAGTCTAAATTTAAGGGATATTAAAATCTACAAAACGGCATAAAAAAGCAGATGTAGATATGTACCGAAGGCTATTTCGGGAATTTACGACTGTGGAGTGTACAAGAACTTGTGAGTAGTGTGTTACTTGTAACCACCAAAGCATACACTTTGAAGCAGTAAGAAGGAACCGTAAGGACTTCAATTTCTCAATGTGTTTGAGTATATTTTAACACATTTTGAGTGGCAGAAACAACATGAGAAGAAGCGGAATATTATTGCCCGTCAGCAGCCTCCCGTCTCCCTACGGGATTGGATGTTTTTCAAAGGAGGCTTATGAGTTTGTGGATTTTCTTCGCAAGGCAGGGCAGTCTTTGTGGCAGATCCTTCCGTTGGGGCCCACAGGCTATGGGGATTCCCCATATCAATCAGCGTCGGTGTATGCCGGCAACCCGTATTTTATTGATTTGGAAGCATTGATTGAGGCCGGCTGGCTTACCGGAAAAGAGTGCGACAAGGCGGAGCTTGGAAGTGATGCGAATTATGTTGATTATGAATTGCTTTATCGCAATCGTTATCCGCTGCTGAAGAAAGCCTTTGAACGTTCGGGATTTGGAAAGAACAATGATGCGTTTGATGCCTTTTGCAAGGCGGAAGCTTTTTGGCTTGAGGATTATGCCTTATACATGGCAATTAAGGATTCCTGCGGCGGTGTGAGCTTTCTGGAGTGGCCTGAGAAATTACGCAGAAGGGACCCCAAAGCGTTAGAAAAGGCAAAAAAGGAATTAGAGAACGAGATTCGCTTTTATTCTTTTTTACAATACTTATTTTTCTCCCAGTGGGCCGAGTTGAAGGGGTATGCCAACGAGCAGGGAATTGAAATCGTAGGCGATATTCCCATCTATGTTGCGCTGGACAGTGCAGATACCTGGGCGCATCCGGAACTTTTTCAGTTGGATGCAGAGGGGATTCCCACCGGAGTGGCAGGGTGCCCGCCCGATTACTTCAGCCGTACCGGTCAGCTTTGGGGAAATCCGCTGTATGATTGGAAGTATCATGAAAAGACCGGCTTTGATTGGTGGATGAAACGACTGGGACATTGCTACCGACTCTATGATGTGGTACGCATCGACCACTTCCGCGGTTTTGATGAATACTACTATATTCCCTATGGAGACCCTACTGCGGAGTTCGGGCATTGGGAGCCGGGACCGGGGTATGCACTTTTTGACACATTTAAAAAGAAATACGGTAAAAAAGCCGTCATTGCGGAAGATTTGGGCTTTTTGACCAAATCAGTCAAGAGACTGATTAAGCGTACCGGATACCCGGGAATGAAGATTTTGGAGTTTGCATTTGACTCCGGTGAAGAGAATGACTACCTGCCTCATAATTATGATTCTAATTGTGTGGTGTATACGGGAACGCATGATAATGATACGGTTCTTGGCTGGTATCAGGCAGCCGGCCGTGCAGACCGGAAGCAGATTCGAAGATACCTCGGCGTGAAAACTGCCGGAAATCTAAACTGGGATCTGATTCGCCTTGCAATGCAGAGTGTGGCGGATACCGCAATTATCCCCATGCAGGATTGTCTGGGGCTCGGAACCGAGGCACGCATCAATTTGCCCTCCACTTTGGGGCGCAACTGGATGTGGCGTATGGCAGAAGGTGCTTATGACGATGCCCTTGCAGAGAAGTTGAATGATATGGTGAAGTGTTACGGAAGAGGATAAATGAGAAATGACGGACTATGCGAAATGTCATTACGTATAGTCCGTCGTTTTTTATGTCGTAAAATCTTTGCGGCTTAATGCAGAATTGGAGTAAGCGGGGTCTGTGGTCACGTCTTTATCAAACCAGTGAGGGGGTGTGAAGTTGAGGGCTTCCTCCTCGGTATCAAACTCCACCTCTGCAATGATCAGCGGTGCAAAAGGGGCATCGAAAACATCCAATTCGATTGTAAGAGACTCGTTATAGGGAATTAAGAAACGCTCCTTGGTGATAATGTTTCCATCGGCCTTGGCGCGTAAGTGATAGTAGGCTTCCTCTGTCAGGTCGAGATTGTATTCTTCCCGCACCATGAATCCTTTTCCTTTGTATGTTAAGTAAAAACGGTCATCCTCGCGACGTACCCGGACGACGGGAGAGACATTCAGATATGCCTGCTCTAACTTGTGGGAAGGGTATTCTGACAAGTTGACAGGAATTTCTTTCACTGTAAATTTGCGTTCTATTTCATTCATATTTTTCGCTCCTGATTTTTACCATTCATATTATATTTAATCTCTGATTTTTGCTATTCACTTTATATTTAATCTCTGATTTTTACCATACACTTTATATTTAATCTCCGATTTTTGCTATTCACTCTGTATTTATGCTCCGGCTTTTTGACTTTCATTCTATCATTGCGCTTCTTTCTATATTTGTGCACTTCATTCCATCGTTACGCATTTGTTTTTTTCTCTACCACTTATTATAATGTCCGATTGCGCTTTTTACAAGGCAAACCCGCAGGAATTGGGCCTGCAAAGATTTGTTCACAACAGGCATGAAGTATGATATAATAATAAAATAAGAGTGCGTTGATTTTTCCGGGAGGAGGCATGCTATGGAGTGGTATAGTTATCTGCAGGAATTTAATGTTTTATCTATGCTTTTGAGGATTATTCTGGCCATGATTCTGGGTGGTTTTATAGGATATGAAAGAGAGAAGCTTGGACGGGCGGCCGGATTGCGAACCCATATTCTGGTGTGCGTGGGGGCATGCATGACATCCATGATTGGGATTTTTGTCTGGACCCAGAATGCGGACAGCGATCCGCTTCGTGTGGCGGCGCAGGTTATTTCCGGAATCGGTTTCCTGGGTGTGGGAACCATTATTGTGAAGGGGCGTGACCATATTACCGGTCTGACAACGGCGGCCGGTCTTTGGACGACGGCGGCGCTTGGAATTGCAGTAGGATTTGGTTTCTATGAAGCTTCTGTGATGTGTACGATTATTGTGGCAGTTACCAACGGTATTCTCTGTCGTTTGGAAGAGGCCAAGAAGAAAAAGAACAAGCGCTTTTATTTCTATGCGGAACTGATGGATGCGGCGAATGTGAATTCAATATCCGACCGGATGATTCATGACTGGCACGTGAAGGATTTGCTGGTGGTGGCACCAAGAAGTGAAGCGGGAAGTCATGTCGGTATGGAGGGATATGTTTTGGTACATGGGGAATGTCCGCCGGAGGAATTGATGAAGAAACTGCGGGAAGAAAAGGGTATTATTTTTGCCGTAGAGAATCAGAAGGAATCTTCATAAATAGAAAAGCAAGCATATAAAAGAAAAAGCGAGCGATAACAAAGAAAAATAAGCATATAAAAGAAAAGCAAGAAAACAAGCAGAAATAATAAGAGGGTGTCCCAAAACTATGATTGATTAAGGTCGTAGAGAGGGATGCCCTCTCTTATGTTTCGGAAAAGAGTGCATTTTTGTGATATTATGGGCGATTGCCGGCAGACCCCATTCTATTTTTACCTTATCAGTTCCACGTAAATGAAACCGTCGGAACGACCAACAGCCTTTGA
>JAZOAG010000034.1:0-142229 GCA_045595325.1 Lachnospiraceae bacterium | reverse complement strand
CTAAACTACGAGTTCCATTGCGATAGTCCTCACATGCTTGTACTCGCTGTTCTGAAGAATACTTAGACCTTCTGGACATAAAAAATTCCTCCTAAGTAGATTTGGTTATTTACCTTGTCTACTTAGGAGGAATCATATCATAACATTATAGCTGTTCTTTTTAATGCAACGGTTCTCTCCATTGGTTATAAAAAGGGAAACGTGGCAGAAACAAAGTATTTCTTTACACGAAATGCTCAGAATGATATTGTATCCATATACAGAAGCAGCGATTCCAAATTGATTGGAACCTACGAATATGACCTTTTGGGAATAGCAATCAGCTGTTTCGATGTTGGATATCATATCGATGATCCTTTGGCATGGGCAGGACTTGCGTGTGTTTTTTTGTCATTAAAAGACAATGGCATTGTGAAGGTTAATACATCAGGTAGTGATAGACCATTAATAGGGACGCCCAATAGTTATTATAAAACCGGAAACGGAGAGCATATATTTATATATGATGGAGATGGGAAATTAATATATGATATAAGCAGTAGTCGAGTTAAAGGTTTAAAAATAAATGTTGATCCTAATGGTGTTGAGCATTATCAAGCATATAAACTAGAAGGTGCTGTGCCAGATGCAATTAAAGAATTGTTTGGATGGTGATAAATATGGAGAATGTAAAAATTTTTAAAAGCATAGTTGATGAAACTATTAAGACTGAAATCGTAGAAGCTAACTGGTGCACCGATTTATTTCAGTACAGCACACATAAGTGTAAAATGGATGGTTTAATAGCTGCGGCATATTTGTTTTGTCCTCAAATCATACAGGTTAAAGATTATATATTTATTAAGCAATTTTGGAACTGTAGCGTAGAGGAATCTATGGAACACATTCGTAGATTGGAAGAACAACATGGTAGCGATAAAAAATCTATTGAAATGAGTGTCAATACGTGGAGCATAGGTGATTTCTTCATTGGCGATTCTAGTGAGGTTATGGATAATGAAAAGTTAATTCAACAGTTTGGTGATGCAATAGTATATTTTTGGAAGATTAGAGTAAAGGAATTATTTCCAGAAAAGGAGATTGCAGTTGAATTAGGTAATGATTTGATGGGTGAATTTGGGCTGTGTGTTACTATGTATGAAGAAACTTAATGAAAAGGAGGACTGAAATGGCTATATGGCAGTTTCAATGCAATATTATACCAACTAGAGCGAATATTGATAAGCTAAGTCGTGATGAAGTGATTTCGTGGAAAGGTGCATCACAACCATCAAACAAGATTAAGTTTCTTGAACAGGAAAAAAGTTGGTCAAAAGACATTATCCAGTATGGAAAATTAGACGAAACGTGTATAGAATTCATTTATTTTGATAATATGCTGGATGAAATAAATTGCAGATTGGATTTGCGAAGTCTTACTAAAACAGAATTAATTACATTAATTGAATATGTACAAGGAATTGGTGCAATGTTTCTCGTAGGAGATATGATTTGTTCACCTCAAATAGAGGATATGTTAGAGTGCATGAAAAATTCAAAGGCAAATCAATATTGTAAGAACCCGGTGGAGTATATATTATCTCTAAATGAGGGCTTAGCAGACATAAAAAGAACGTAATGATTTCGTGACATTTCCAAAATCCTAAAAGATTGGTAAGATTGCTGATTTTTAGCGTCCCGCGTCCAATAGTATCCGATAATATTATCTGACGCGGGGCTCTGACAAGTCGCATTTCCGGTTGGTGCAGGTGAACTTTGCCGAATGGTAAGAACTACAAAGCGAGCAAACACAATGATTTTTGCACATACAACGCTGAAGTATGCTGATGAAGTAGTTGCTGTTGGGAATATGGTGGTTAAGCGTACAGATGATGTGATAGATGCAGGACGACATGGATCAAAATTGGTTGGTGATGCAATGGAGGGTGGCACATCAATTATTAAGGGTTCTGATTTCGTGTTTGGAAGTGGGACCAAATCAACACGAAAGTTAATGAATCAAATGAATGAAAGAGGATGGACAGAAGATTTAATACGAAATACAGTGGATAATCCATATACTATTCATACTAGTGTAAATAAGGCGACAGGAAATTCTGCAACAGTATTTTACACTCAGCAAGATTCATATGTTATTGTTGATGATGTTACAAAAGCGATAGTTCAGATTAGTGATAATATTAATCCATCGACATGGGCACCTGATTTAAGTATAGTTGACCCATATATACCAGATTGAGGTGACAAAATGAGAATTACAGAAATAAATACAGCTATTAAATCTGTTGAATATGCCGGAGAAATTTTTATTAATCTTCAAGAGTTGGATGATTTGCTAAAAACAGACTTTAGAATAGAAATGGAGGAGTGTCTAATCACGCCATATTACATTCAGAATAATAAGCGAATGGAATTATATCAATATGAGTTTTGTTGTACAGGTGAATTTGACTTTGAAGAGTACATTCTAAAATTAACTGGCAAAGATAAGATAGAAGATATTTCAGAAGAGATTTGCTGTCTTAGAAAAAATTGCTTTTCAACATGTGATGAACCGAATGGATTAGCCGATTACCTGAAATTTCTTTTTGATAGCAAGACATTAAAGGAAGAAATCAAAAAGGTATTCGGTGATTATATTGCAGAGAATTTATACGCGGTAATATATTAAAATTAAAAATATGATACGGTGAAAAATTTCTATAATACTAAATGCAAACAGAATCGGGGATGTTCTATTGGCAACAACCGCCATGAAGCATCCTCGAGTTTTCTGTCGTAAGTGATCAATAAAACAATCCATTATGCTTCATCGAAGGTGCCTATTCAATAGCCTTATTTCATGTTCGTGAACTCTTAAGTATTGATAGAAATGTGGAAAATTTAGAAAGAATATTGTTCTTTTATAATATTCCGGAAAGGCTCATTGATGAAGACGAGGCACGTTGTTTAGCAGAAGAACTTTTATCGATGGAATCAGATAATAAAGTGGCCTTTCAGATAATAAATGGGAGAGGCTAACTGGCAATTCGGATAGATGAGAGAAGCTTCTAAGTGTGCCTGGGTATTTAGGGTCTCATTTGAATTAATATACCCGGGATTTGTGATAAAAGATAGGAATTCAGTAGTTGTATGTGGGTATTATGTGAAGAAAACCACAGACATACCCAGGCGCGTCCCGGAAATAGTCGGAGCGGTCGGGGATGCGTATTTGACAAGTCGCATAAGGTTATTGTGTTCATAAGTCGGAAATCGTTACAATGAAATAGTAATTTTGAAGTAACAAGGAGGATTGAAATGAGTAAAGGAATATATATTTCAGAAGGAAAGGCTACACTGGGAATCGAGTTTGGTTCTACCAGAATCAAAGCAGTTCTGATTGGACAGGGTGGCGAGGTTTTGGCAGCAGGAGATCACGGCTGGGAGAATCATTTAGACGACGGTATCTGGACCTATCCTTTGGAGGAAGTATGGAGCGGATTACAGGATGCCTACGCTTCACTGCAGAAGGACGTTTTGGAAAAATATGACGTGAAGATTACCAAATTGGCATCTATCGGATTTTCTGCAATGATGCACGGTTATCTTGCTTTTAATGCAAAGGATGAACTTCTGGTTCCTTTCCGCACCTGGAGAAATACCATTACGGGGGAGGCAGCAGAGAAACTGACGGAAGCCTTTGATTTCAATATTCCCCAGCGTTGGAGTATTTCCCATTTGTATCAGGCTGTTTTAAATAAGGAGCCTCATGTCAAAGATATTACATTCTTTACCACATTGGCAGGTTATGTGCATTGGAAACTGACCGGAGAAAAGGTGTTAGGTGTGGGTGATGCATCCGGAATGTTCCCCATTGACAGTAACACCAATAACTATGACGCGAAAATGTTAAAGACCTTTGCTTCCATGGTGGAGAAGGAAGGATTTGGCTGGAATATTGAAGAGATTCTTCCGAAGGTATTGGTTGCCGGAGAGAATGCCGGAACCTTAACAAAGGAGGGAGCGGCACTTCTGGATGTTACCAATACACTGGAAGCAGGAATTCCTCTTTGCCCGCCGGAGGGTGATGCAGGTACCGGTATGACCGCTACCAACAGCGTAGGAAAGAGAACCGGAAATATCTCTGCAGGAACCTCTATTTTTGCAATGGTTGTTTTGGAGAAGGCGTTAAGCAAAGCTTATCCTGAACTTGATCTGGTTACCACACCGGACGGTGCGGCTGTTGCCATGGTTCACTGCAACAACTGTACTTCCGACATTAATGACTGGGTTGGCCTCTTCCGTGAGTTTGCGGCTGATTTCGGTATGGAGATTGATAATAACACTTTGTTTACCGCAATGTATAAGAAAGCATTGGCGGGAGATGCAGACTGCGGCGGTCTGGTTTCTTATAACTATGTTTCCGGAGAACCCGTAACCGGCTTTGAGAAGGGGGCACCTTTATTTGTCCGCACACCGGAGAATTCCTTCAATTTAGGAAATGTAATGCGTACCCATCTGTATTCCGCATTGGCAAGTCTTGCAATCGGACTTGATTTGCTTCTTGAAGAAGAACATGTTACATTGGATAAAATGTATGGCCACGGCGGCTATTTTAAAACACCTGAGGTAGGACAGCGTTTTGCTTCCGCAGCAATTAAGGCACCGGTAACGGTAATGGAAACTGCAGGTGAGGGCGGCGCATGGGGTATCGCGGTATTGGCTGCATACATGATGGAAAAGAAGGACGGACAGTCCCTGCAGGATTACTTAGATGAATGTATTTTTGCAGGTCAGAAGGAAACGACGGTAGAAGCCGGCGAAGAAGACCGCAAGGGATTCGATGCATTTATGGCAAATTACCGTGCCGGTCTTGCAATCGAGAAGGCAGCAGTGGAAACACTGATGGACTAATTTAGAAAAAGAATGGAGCAGACAAATGTTAGAAGAATTAAAAAAAAGAGTTTATGAAGCAAATATGCTTTTGCCAAAATACGGACTGGTAACCTTTACCTGGGGAAACGTAAGTGAGAGAGATAAAGAAACAGGTTACTTTGTAATCAAACCTTCAGGTGTTGATTATGAAACAATGAAAGCGGAAGATATGGTGGTTGTGGATATGGAAGGTAATGTGGTAGAAGGGAAATGGAAACCCTCCTCTGATACGTTAACTCATTTGGAAATTTATAAGGCATTCCCCCAGGTTGGCGGTGTGGTTCATACCCACTCCTCTTATGCTACCAGTTGGGCACAGGCAGGCCGCAGCATTCCTTGCTACGGTACAACCCACGCAGATTATTTCTACGGCGAGATTCCCTGCGTACGTTGTCTGAATGCGGAAGAGATTGAAAGCGCATATGAAGCAAATACAGGGAAGCTGATTGTAGGCGAGTTTGCCCGGATGCAGAAAGACCCCGTGGCGGTTCCGGCTGTGCTTTGCAAGAATCACGGACCTTTCGCATGGGGAAAGGATGCCCATGAAGCAGTACATAATGCAGTGGTTTTGGAAGAGGTGGCCAAGATGGCTTACCGTGCAGAAGCCATTGAACCCAAGCTCGGACCGGCACCAAATGTTTTGATGGATAAGCACTATTACAGAAAACACGGCGCAGGCGCTTATTACGGACAGAATTAGATAAGAAGTGGAGAAAGGAAAAATCCAATTACCATCTGAGATAATTGGATGATTGGTGCGATATGAAAAAAACATTGATTGTAGTAGATATGCAGAATGATTTTATTGACGGCGCGTTAGGAACAAAGGAAGCCGTCGCAATTGTGGATGCGGTAAAGGCTAAGATTGCCGCTTACCGGGAAGCAGGGCATGAGATTATTTTTACCAGAGATACCCATCAGGAAGATTATCTTTCTACCAATGAAGGAAAGCACCTTCCTGTCGTACATTGTATCGAAGAAACTGCCGGCTGGGAAATCAGAGACGGGCTGGAAGTTTCCGGTGCTACCTACATCAATAAACCTACCTTTGGTTATTTGGGCTGGCAGGATTTTGATTTTGAGGAAGTGGAGCTGGTTGGACTCTGCACGGATATTTGTGTGGTTTCCAATGCTCTTTTGATTAAGGCAATGTATCCCGAAATCAAAGTCAGCGTTGACGCATCCTGCTGTGCGGGAGTTACGCCCGAATCCCATGAAGCAGCATTAAAGACCATGGCTATGTGCCAGATTGAGATAATTTGAGGGAATGAAGTTATCCGAGAGGTTGAGATAATCTGAGCGAATGAAATTATCTGAGAAGAACGAAATAAAAATCCCCGGCATCACTGCCGGGGTTATTTTTTGGAAAGACTTCCGTGTATCCAATGGAATTAAGCGGTTGTGCCTAATGTTTTCACCAGATGAAAATGGAAATAGAACGGGAAAATGAATATGTTCAAAAAGAAAAATCCAAGACACCAAAGCACTTTTTCCGTCACACTGTGGTCAGGCTTTTTGAGCGCAACAATCATGTAGTAAATAATGTCAAACCATGTAACCACTCCGAGAGCTAAAATGATAAACATATATGCTATGAGGAACACAAATATCAGGGGAGAAGATTCCGCGTCGGGAACAAAGACTACAAAAAGTCCCAGAAAAATAACGGAAAGCGTATAAAGAGCAAAAAAAAGAACCGGTATGTATGCCAGGATACCAAATAGAAATTTTTTCATGCGAATAATCCTTCTTTCTTAAAAAATAAATAAAATATAAAAATATGAAAATTAATAAGTAATAAAATAAAACATAACGATTATAGCATCCAAAACAATAATGAACAAGGTTTTTTCCAAGAATTATGTTTTGATTTTCATCTGAAGTATGTTACAATGAAGGCGATGAGGTTGTCTGAGAATATGAAAGGCAGAGAATGCAGTGACACCTCGAAAGGAGAAAATTATGAAAAAGTTGATTTGTCTTGCCCTTTGCGGCATTCTTACAGCAGGTATGCTTGCCTGCAACACAGGTGCGACCAATGATAATACAGGTGCATCAGGCGACAGCGGAAGCGGAGCGGCTTCCGAAGAAGAAGTTCAGGGTGTGGAAGTGACGGATTCCCTGAATCTTTTGACAACAGTTTGGGGAAGCTATCAGGAGGATGAGAAATTCCCCATCGGCGGCGGAGATTTTGACAATACGGTGATGGATGCGCCGGGTTCTTATGATGTTTCCAAAGTGGAAGAGATGGATTCCGTGTTAGGCCTTCCGGCCGATGGTGCTGCCATGATCGATGACGCAGCTTCCATTATGCATATGATGAATGCCAATACTTTTACTTGCGGAGCATATCATTTGAGTGATATTTCCAATCAGCAGGCGTTCGCGGATGGATTGAAGGACAATATTATGAACCGTCAGTGGATGTGCGGATTCCCCGATACCCTGATTGTAGTGTCTGTAGGAGATTATATGGTTTCAGCATTCGGTAATGCCGAGATTATTGAAAACTTCAAGAACAAGGTTCTTGCGGCATATCCCCAGGCAGCAGTGATGTATGAGGAGAGTCTTGTACAGTAAGATACGGTTTAAAAGCAGGTGAGTCAGGATGGTTTTTTCAAGTATACCGTTTTTATTCTATTTTTTACCCTGTGTATTATTATGTTATTTTCTTGTGCCGGCCAAGGGGCGGAATGTTCTGCTCCTTGCAGCCAGCCTTTTGTTTTATACATGGGGAGAGCCAATCTATGTTCTTTTGATGATTGCGTCCATTCTAATCGGCTATGGTTCCGGCCTTTTGCTGGAAGCAAGTCTTACGAAACCCTGGCGTATTCTGAAACCCAAACTGGTTTTGGGGACAGCCATTACGTTGTTTGTGGGGATTTTTGTCTTTTTTAAATATACTTCCTTTTTTATTGACAATTTCAATGCTGTTACGGGGATGTCGGTGAAATTTCTGCAGATTGCATTGCCAATCGGCATTAGTTTTTATACTTTTCAGATTGTAAGCTATCTGATTGATGTTTACAGGGGTGAAGCCAAAGCACAGCGCAATATTATTTCCCTGGCGCTTTATGTTTCCATGTTTCCCCAGCTGATTGCCGGTCCCATTGTGCGGTATAAAAGCATTGACGGGGAATTAAAGGAAAGACGCATTTCGGCAACGGAAGTTGAGGCGGGAATCTACCGGTTTGTGATTGGTCTGGCAAAAAAGGTGCTGATTGCTAATCAGTTAGGGGCGCTTTGTGAAACCTTCCGGGGAACTACGGAGCCTTCCGTGCTCTTTTACTGGCTGTATGCCATCGCTTTTTGCCTGCATATCTATTTTGATTTTTCCGGTTACAGCGATATGGCTATCGGATTGGGTAAAATCATGGGATTTCATTTCCCGGAGAACTTTGATTATCCGTATATTTCCACCAGCATTACGGAGTTCTGGCGCAGATGGCATATGTCACTGGGAACGTGGTTTCGGGACTATTTGTATATCCCCTTGGGGGGTAACCGTGTGTCGAAATTAAAGTGGTACCGCAACATTCTTCTGGTTTGGATGTTTACCGGTTTCTGGCACGGCGCGTCCTGGAATTTTGTGCTCTGGGGACTGGGCTTTGGTGTGCTTCTGGTAATTGAAAAAAAGTGGCTTTTTAAACTGTTGGAATGGGATAAATATAAGATTTTTTCCCGGTTATATGTGTTGATTATTCTGATTTTCAGTTTTGTGCTTTTTAACGCTGCCGATTTAAAGGAGGCGTATACTGATTTCAAATGTCTTCTGGGGTTTGGCGGGATTCCCTTCTTGTCACCGGAAGCATTATATTACCTTCGCAGTTTCGCCGTAATGATTCCCGTGGCAGCAGTGGGGGCTACGCCTTTCATGGCAGCTTTGGTTAAAAAAGTGAACAGGGCAGTTTCAGAAAAGTCGGGAACTGTAAATTTCTTATGGCAGGGAGTCAAAGTACTTGGTACCCTTGCACTGTTTGTTTTGTCGGTAGCTTATCTGGTGGATGGATCTTTCAATCCGTTCCTCTATTTCCGATTCTGATGGGAGGAGTGGTGATATGATGAAGAAAAAAAGCAGCAAATCCAAATCCGGTTCCGGTAAGAATCATAACGCTTTTATCACGATTGGCGTAATCGGGGGATTGTATCTTATCATGACCCTGATTTGCATCTTTAAAGCACCGGGGGATTTTTCCTTAAGCGAGCGGCGGCCGCTGGCAACCATGCCGGATATTACCGCGGAAACCTGGGGGAAAGGAACCTTTCAGTCCGGGTTTGAGACCTACGTAACGGATCAGTTTCCTTTCCGGGATACCTTCCGTGCAGTAAAAGGAAATTTTGAGCATTATCTTATGTTAAAAAACGATGTCAACGGCATCGTCATAAAAGACGGATATCTCTATGACCCGGAATATCCTGCAGACGCGGCATCCATCGACTATGCCACGGCAATTTTCGGGAAAATGTATGAGAAGCGCATCAAAGAGTCGGAGGCGAAAGTTTATGTGGCAGTTGTGCCGGATAAGGGTGCTTTCATCGAGGGTGCGGGACTTAAGTTTGATTATGATGAATTCTCGAAGCAGGTGTACGACGGAATGCCCTACGCCACTCCGATTCAAATCTATGATTTGCTGGAGCAGGAGGATTACTATAAGACAGATTCTCACTGGAGACAGGAGCGCATCGGGGATGTGGCAGAGCGGATTGCGGAAGGGATGAATGTTTCCTTTTCCGGCGGGTATGAGACGGTTACTTTGGAGACGCCCTTTTATGGGGTGTATTACGGACAGGCAGCCCTGCAGACGGAGCCGGACAGAATTGCTTATTGCCGCAACGAAATCTTAGATTCCTGCAAGGTATTCGATTTGGAGAATAACAAAGAGATTCCCTTATATGATACATCCAAAGCAGAGGGAAGGGACCCGTATGAGATGTTCCTTGGCGGAAATATCTCTCTGGCGGTGATTGAGAATCCTTCCGCCGACCCGACAAGGGAACTTGTGGTTTTCGGCGATTCTTTCAGCAGAAGTCTTGTTCCGCTTCTGGCGGAGGGCTACGGGAAGGTTACGCTGGTGGATATCAGGTATCTCCCCAGCGCCTACGTGGGAAATTATGTAACATTTACCAATCAGGATGTGTTATTTTTGTATAGTACATCTGTATTGAATAACAGTATCACATTGAAATAGGGTGAGACGAGGAGGAAAACAGAATGGCATTTGATGTAGAAAAGGCGACGAAGGCCTGTGTGGAGTGGATTCGCGATTTTTTTGAAAAGAACGGCCCCGGCTGTAACGGTGTGGTCGGCATTTCCGGAGGAAAGGACAGCTCTGTTGTGGCAGCGCTGCTGGTAGAAGCGTTGGGAAAAGACCGTGTAATCGGTGTGCTGATGCCCTGCGGCGTGCAGGCGGATATAGACATGGCAAGACTTCTGGTGGAACATTTGGGGATTAAGAGTTACGAGATTAATGTGGAAGCGGCCATTAAGGGAATTACGGGGGCCATTACGGAACCGGAATTAACATCCCAGGCCCTGACCAATCTTCCGCCCCGTATCCGCATGGCAACTCTCTATGCAGTAAGCCAGAGCGTTAACGGCCGCGTTGCCAATACCTGTAATCTTTCCGAAGACTGGGTGGGATATTCAACCCGTTACGGTGACAGTGTGGGAGACTTCAGCCCCATGTCCTTCTTTACCGTAACCGAGGTGAAGGAAATCGGCAGATTCTTAGGCTTGCCTGATGTTCTGGTGGATAAGGTGCCTATCGACGGACTCTGTGGTAAAACCGATGAAGATAATTTAGGTTTTACCTATGCAGCTCTGGACCGGTATATCCGGGAAGGAATCTGTGAGGATGAAACGGTAAAAGCCCGCATTGATGACCTTCATCGTAAGAATTTATTCAAGTTGGAATTCATGCCCTGCTTTAAATATCAGGGATAAAATGGAAAAAATTACAACTAAGCCAGGAGAGAATTGATGAAAATATAAAATTAGCAATAAATTTATCATATTTCTGCGCCTTTTCTTAAAAAAATATAATTTTTTTCAAAAAAAGAACCAAAAGTTTATATAAAATTAATATTAGTATGTAATAATGAGAGCTGTGTGATAAAACTGCGTCCTTTGGGGTTTGAAAAGAAGCGAATGCGGAGCATCCACAGGTCTCATTTTTGTTATTAACCGGAGAAAGATAAATACATAGAAAAGATGTAGTATGAAAAACTACATGAAACAGTTGACACAACCTTAACACAAGGGTATTATGATAATATGGAGAAAGTGATTTACTATCAGGACGAATTGAATGATGAATTTTCCGAAGCGGTTATTGAAGCAATTCCCATTGATGAGAATTACCGATATGTGCGCACCGGGGGATGGGCTAAGTTTTTACATGTATTCTGGTACCGCATTGTGGCGATTCCGTTGGCTACGGTTTATATGAAATTATGGTTCGGACATAGAATTGTGAATCGGGAGAAACTTAGGAACATACCGAAGCATACCTCCTTTTTCCTTTACGGGAATCACACCCACTTCATGGCGGATGCACTGATTCCGACCCTTGTATCCTTACCCAATGAAACCTTTGTGATTGTACATCCGAATAACGTTTCCATGCCCCTGCTTGGAAAAATCACTCCCTATCTGGGAGCCCTTCCTTTACCGGATAATGCCGGTGCCTGTGTGAATTTCATGAAAGCAATTCAAAAAAGGGTGCAGGAAGGGAATTGTATTGCAATATACCCGGAAGCCCACATCTGGCCTTTTTATACGGACATCAGACCTTTTACGGAGCTGTCATTCCGTTATCCGGTGAAGCAGAAATGTCCGGTGTATTGTTTTACGAATACGTATCAGAAAAGGAAATGGAGAAAGACGCCCAGGATTGTAACCTATGTAGACGGCCCTTTTGAGCCCGTGGCGGGAGAGAATCCGAAGGTGAGCCTGCGTAATCAGGTATACACGACCATGAAGGAGCGGGCAAAAGAGAATACGGTAGTGATGGTGGAATATATTTACCGTCCGGCGGAGGAACAATAGAAAGATATGATTAATGTGCTGTTTTCAGGAAACGAGCGGGTATTTGACGGAATTCTTACCTGCATGCTTTCCATTCTTAAAAGAACCGATACCAAAGAGCCTTTTTGCTTTTATATATATACCATGGATGTGACCCGGATTAAGGAAGAGTACCGGCCCATCAGTGATGCGATGGCGGTATTTTTAGATTCCGTGGCGAAGGAGTATAATCCGAAGAGCAAAGTGGTGAAATATGATGTAACACAGATTTATGAGGCGGAATTTGCCAATTGCCCCAATGAGCAGTGCTACTGCTCGCCGTATACCCTGTTGCGGCTTTTTGCCGACATGGTAGAGGGGATGCCGAGCAAACTTTTATATCTGGACGTGGACGTAATGTTCCAGCGGGATATCCGGCTTTTATATGACATTGATGTCTGCGACGTGGAGTATGCTGCGGCCAATGACCATTATGGCAAGTATCTGATTAATCCAAGGTACATCAATGCGGGAGTGCTTCTTTTGAATATGATGGAGATACGTAAAACCGGCCTTTTGCAGAAGGCGCGGGAACTGATTAAGCGTAAAAAACTTGTGTTTGCTGACCAGAGTGCGATTATCAGAAGCACTACGAAGAAAAAGCTTCTTCCCCAGAGATTTAATGATCAGAAGTTTTTGCATAGACATACGGTGGTTAGACATTTCTCCAAACGACTCTTTTATCTGCCCTATCCGCATACGGATAATATTAAGCAGTGGCATGTGGAAAGAGTTCATGCGGTTTTCCGTTACCACCAGTTTGATGATATTTTTAATGAGTACGAAGCGAAAAAGAAGAGATTTGAGCAGATGTATGGAAAGGGAGGTCTGTGATGAGTCAATTAAATGTTCCGATTTTTTATGCGTGTGATGATAATTTTGTGAAATTTACCATTGTTTCTCTCTACTCCATGCGGGAAAATGCGTCCCCGGAGAGAACATATCAAATACATATTTTACATACCGGTATTACGGAAGAAAATCAGGCGAAGGTGATGGAATTAGAGCGCCCGAATTTTCGGATTTGCTTCGAAAACGTGAAGGAGCGGGTGCGTGAGATTGGCGGACATCTGCCGATTCGTCATTATTATTCCATGACAACTTATTACCGCATGTTCATTGCGGATATGTTCCCGGAATATGACAAGGTTCTCTATATTGACAGTGACACTGTCGTGCAGGGGGATATCAGTGAACTTTACGATATTGAAATCGGTGACTGCCTGGTAGGTGCGGCTCACGAGGAAGCCATGCGACAGAGCGAGATTTTCGGTGATTATTGTGAGAAGGTGGTAGGCGTTGACAGAGAGCAGTTTTTCAACGCCGGTGTATTGATTATAAATACCCGTCTTTACAGAGAAGAGAAAATTCTTGATCGTTTTAAGGCGTTGCTTTATACATACCGCTTTGTGGTAACCCAGGATGAGGACTATTTGAATGTCCTTTGTAAGGACCGGGTGTATCACATTCCTTCCAAGTGGAACTGCGAGATGTTCGGGGAGATTCCCTGTACCAGGGAAGAGGCCGCTATTATTCATTACATTATGGTGTCTAAGCCCTGGCACTTCGAAGATTGCACCTATGGGGATGTGTTTTGGAAGTATGCAACCCAAACCGGTGTCTGCGAAGAACTGAAAGAAATTCTTGCGTCCTACACCGATTTGCAGAGAGAGGCGGATTTCGCTTCTGCCAAGAATCTGGAAGAGATGGCTTTGGCTGAAATTGCCAGAGAAGACGGATATTATAATCTGATTTCTCAGAAGGATGCGGCTGAACTGGACCGTCTGATTATCCTTAATAAAATTGCCCAGTACGAAAAAGAAGGCCGATTCGATGAGGATGTGGAGGAAGACCCGCCTACCAGAGAACTGTTGCCGGATGAGATTGATTATCTGCGCCGGAAGGTTAGCAGCAAAATCAAGGCCCGCTTCGCCTATTCCATTGCACGGCGGTTTATGAACAGTCTTATTGATGATAAAAAGATGATTATTAAGGAAATCCGCGGTTTGGAGCATTATAAAAATCTGGATTCCGGTGCAATCATCACCTGTAATCATTTCAATGCATATGACAGTTTTGCCATGCAGATTGCCTACGAGGCAGCAGGCCATCGCAGAAAAAGAAAACTTTTCCGTGTAATCAGAGAAGGAAATTATACCAACTTCCCCGGATTCTACGGAATTCTTATGAGAAACTGTAATACCTTCCCGCTCAGTTCCAACGTACAGACCATGCGTAAGTTTATGGACAGTATGGATAAGGTGCTGAAAGACGGGCATTTCATGCTGATCTATCCCGAGCAGAGCATGTGGTGGAATTACCGTAAACCCAAACCCTTAAAGAGCGGTGCTTACAAGTTTGCGGTGCGCAATAACGTGCCGGTGCTGCCTTGCTTCATTACAATGGAGGACAGTGATATTAAGGATGAAACAGGCTTCTTTGTGCAGGAATATACCATTCACATCGGAGCGCCTATTTACCCCAATAAATCTGTGGACAGAAGAACGGCGGCAGAGCAGATGAGCCGGAAGAATTACGAGGTGTGGAAGAATATTTATGAAGAAACATACCACGAAAGACTGACTTACACCTGCGGAAAAGTGAATTAATGGAAAAGAAATAGAAGATTTATATATAAATATTTAAGTTAATATGTTAAAATGTTTAAGGCTGCGTTTATCACAGCCTTAAATTTTGGGAAGGACAGGCTTGGTCCCACAGGAGCAGCCCATTTACTTAATGATTTTGGAGGAAAGTACAATGGATAAAAACAAGAGATATATGATAGTAGTGATTATTCGGGGCGTGTTAGTGGCTGTAGCACTGTTTTTGTTTATTCTTCAGTTAAGCAAACCGGAATATAGAGTTTTCTTTGGTATTTCAATGGTGATATTTTACTTATTCAGTATCTTTTCCAAATCGATACGCCGGGATACGATGACCTATAATAAAATGGAGGAAGGATATAAAGAAATTCTGGAGGGTGTTTTCCCCGAGGAAAGAGGTAAGTACGAGACTTTTGTGAAAGCAATCAGTTTATATAATCGAAATCAGGCGGATAAAGCAATTGAGATTCTGAAAAAGTTAGAGCTTGAGTGTTCAATTCCGCGGGAGTATGAAAGTATCTATACATTATGGTCGCTTTGCTGTTCGGAAAAAGGTCTGATTGATGGGGCGATTGCATATGCAGAAAAGGCGCTTAAGATTAACCCGTCTAACGCAATTCTTCTTTCTAACATTGGTGTTTTTTACGCGTCCAAAGGCAGAACCGATGATGCAATAGAGATTTTTAAACGTGCAGCAGAGCACAATCCGAAAGAGCATGTGGCGTTTCATAATGCAGCCACCTTTTTATTGAAAGCGGGTGAAGTTGAGGAAAGTATTGAATATGGACTGAAAGCTTTGGAACTTTCACCTAAAAATGAAGAAACTATGGCAACACTTGCGCTTGCATACAAAATGCAGGGAGATGAGGAACGGTTCGCGAAATACTATCAGATGAGTAAAGAGCACGGATACAAGACAACGGACCTCGATGTAATGTTGGGCAGAATGTAAGATAAGGGAAAGGATAGATTATGAAAAAGTGGATAATCTTTTCTGTTCATACACTCGGTACAATTCTTGCCGTTGTACTAATTGTGGGAAATCTATTTTTTAGGGATCATACAGATTATGTAAGAATTATTACCTCGGGCATTTTCATTGTGGCTTATTTCGGCTCTTTGCAGTACTATTTTCCAAAGCAAAAACTGCCGGATGCTGTTTTTGAAGAGAAATTTAAGAATGAGATAAATGGTGCGTTTAGTAATGACCGAAGGAATTATAAAAAACTCATTAAAGCAATTCGTTTTTACGGATTTGAACAATATCATAAAGCATTGAAGATTTTGCCTAAACTGGAAAAAGTTTGTGACATCAAGCAAGATTTTTTTGCAGTCTATTTTTTAATGGGAGTTTGTTATCATGAAATAGATTTGAAGCTGGCAATTGATGCGTATCTGAAGGCGTTAAAGTATAATGATAAAAATGCCAAAATATGGATTAATGTCGGTGTAGCTTATTATAAGATGGATTGCTATGAATTCGCGTATGAGGCTTTTTTGAAAGCAATTTCATTAGGAGATGTGCCTCCTGTAGTATATACAAATATGGCATGTTTACTGGCAGATATGCAGGAGCCGGAGGAAGCTATTGAATATGCCCGTAAAGGACTTTCTTTAAACAGTAAAATCAGCGACGGGTATTATGCAATGGCTATTTCTTACAAAATGCTCGGGAACGAAGAAGAAGCGGAGCGCTACTGTAAGCTTCTTGCCTTAAATGGTGGAAATGCGGATTATGTTCGCAGAATTGTAGCAAATACACCCATGTTGGAATTCGAGGGTGAAGAGGATGAATAAAGGAAAAGGTTTTTTTGAATGGGTTCTATTATATAATAATTAGCCCGTGTAATTCAAAATATTGAAGAGAGCCTTCGAACTAAGGTAGGAATACTTTTGTTCGAAGGCTCTTTTTAGTCCGAACTGAATTTTACCGCGGAGACAGCATAAAAACAGATGGCTTTGAGAGCAGGTCTGGGAAAACGCAAAAGGAAATGCTATTTTTTGTAAAAAATAAAAAAGCACTTGAAAAAACGAACATTTGTTTGTATAATAAACAGAACAAATGTTCGTAAAGGATGGTGCGGATATGTTTGAAACATTTGAAATAAGACAGAATAAGACGATAGAAGAGAAGCTGGAGATTCTGGCGGATGCGGCCAAATATGATGTGGCATGTACTTCCAGCGGTGTGGATCGTGCGGGAAAGAAGGGATATCTGGGAAACAGCGTTGCGGCGGGGGTTTGTCATTCTTTTGCCGCCGACGGAAGGTGTATTTCCCTGTTGAAGATTTTGATGAGCAATCATTGTATTTACGACTGTAAGTATTGCAAGAACCGGTGCAGTAACGAACTTCCCAGAGCCACTTTTACGCCGGAGGAGATTTGCAGTCTTACCATGGAATTTTATAAGCGCAATTATATTGAGGGGCTGTTTTTGAGCTCGGGGATTATTAAGTCTCCGGGGGAGACCATGGAGAAGATGTGCCGGACCCTATATTTGTTGCGGAATAAGTATCATTTTAACGGATATATCCATATGAAGGCGATTCCCGGGGCACCGGATGAATTGCTGGCTATGGCAGGTTATCTGGCAGACCGTCTGAGTATTAATCTGGAGTTTCCTACGGCAGAGGGGCTGGAACGCTTTGCGCCCAATAAGAACTTTAAAACAATTCTGAATCCCATGGGAAAGGTGACGGATACCATTGCATCCCACCGAATTGCAATCGGGAAGAGTGCCAGGATGGAGCGAAGTTCAATCAACCAATACCTGCCAAACAGTATTTTTAACAATGAGAGACTGGAGGATTCTTTATCCGGCAAGAACCGGATGCTGATGGTGCCGGGGGGAGATACGTCTATGATTAGACCGTTTGCTCCGGCGGGGCAAAGTACACAGATGATCATCGGAGCCGGCGGAGAGACGGACTATGATTTGATGCGGGCAACCCAGAATCTGTATCAGTCTTACGATTTGAAGCGTGTTTTTTTCTCTGCCTACGTACCTTTGAATGATGATTCTGCACTGCCGCCAATCGGGACGCCGCCGCCCCTTTTGAGAGAGCACCGTCTTTACCAGGCGGACTGGCTCCTTCGGTATTACGGTTTTGTGGCGGAGGAGCTTCTTTCGGAAGAGAAACCGAATTTCAATGAGCAGTTAGACCCTAAGTGTGATTGGGCAATCCGGCATTTAGACCAGTTTCCGGTGGAGGTGATGACTGCTTCTTATGAGAAGATATTGCGGGTGCCGGGGATAGGCCCTGTCAGTGCCAAACGGATTATGAAGTCCAGACGTCACGGCACACTGAATTTCGAGATTCTTAAGAAGATGGGAGTCGTGTTGAAACGCGCCCATTATTTCATTACCTGTGGGGGCAGGATGATGCACAGAATTCCCATAGAAGAAACATTTATTACAGCCGGTCTGGTTGCCGGCAACCGGAAAGAGAACTGGGAGATTGAGAATCCCGGGTCGTTTCAGCAGATGTCATTGTTTTCTGACTTTGGAATTCCGGGGTGAGAATGATATGAAGGCTAAGATTGGAGAGTGAAATATGAGATGGTTATATATACATGTAAACCTGAGATAGAAGATATGCTGACCTGTATTTATGAGGCATGGGCCAGCGGCAACGGGCATCAGAATGTAAGACTCTGTGTGGAACCGGTGGAACAGTACACTTTATTTGATACCTATCTTCATGTTGACAGGGACGATGAGAAGGTGGAGAAGGTAGTTCGTTCCATACAGTGTAAACTGTCATATTCTTTTTACGCAGATATTTCCTACGCCATGCTTTCGGCAGAGCCGGACATGCTGGATACCGTGTACAGAGTGCTTGTATTGGGATTCGCCTATGGGCCCGGTGTGTTGGAGAAATACCAATATCGGGAAGTGTCCCGTTTCCTTGAAATCCGCAAAAGGGTAGGGAGAGAGGCCAATCATTTCTGGGAATTTTTGCGTTTTACCAGACTGGAGAATGGATTATATATAGCACATTTTGAGCCGAAGGGAAGAGTACTGGTGCCGGTATCATGGCACTTTGAAGACAGGATGCCTTCAGAGTCCTGGATTATTGTAGATGACGTACACCAAACGGCGGTGATTCATCCAAAGGATGAAGAATCCGTTTTCCGCTATCTGACGGAAGCAGAGCTTGAGAGACTGAAAGAGGCAGAGAAATCGGAAGATGCATTTACTGCCAGATGGAAGATTTTCTTTGAAAATGTGGCGATTAAGGAGAGGGCCAATGCAAGGTGTCAAATGAACCATTTCCCGAAGTGGATGCGTAAGCATGTGACGGAGTTTCAGACAGATTATACCACTAAAAATGGGTGTTTTTAGTTGCCAAAGCACTGCGGGAAGTGATATACTTCAACCGAAGAGGAATTATATGGAGAAGTGAATTCGGAAGGAGAGATTGAGATGAGGAGATTGAAGAAAACATTGATTGCCTCCGTGATGGCATTGTTGATTCTTACCCAGAGCGTTCCTGCATATGCTTTTGAGGGAATTGCAAATGTAATGACGCAGGAGGATGGTGCAGAAGAAGCAACAATTCCGGAGGAAAACGAGGATACACAGGAAGATGTTTCCGAAGACGCTGCTGCGGAAGATGTTTCTGAGGATTTGTCCGAAGAGATGTCCGAAGAAGATACGGAAACCGCTGAAGAAGTGTCCGAAGAAGATACGGAAGCCGCTGAAGAAGTGTCCGAAGAAGATACGGAAGCTTCCGAAGAAGTGTCTGAAGAAGATACGGAAGAATCAGAAGAAGTGTCTGACCCGGAAGAAATCAAGGAGCCTTCTGAGAATGACAAGGAAGGTATTGTCTGCGAGCCTGCTGTAAGGGAAGAATCAGAAGGAAGCATCTACGCTCCTGCTATCGATGATGCGATTAACAGCGGGAATCTGTCCCTGAATTTAAAAGGAACGTATCATACGGAAACCGCGAAAAAGATTCTTACCCGCTTGAACGAGATTCGTAAAGAAGCCTGCGACAACGGATATATTGATCCTAACACAGGGAAGAAACTTACATCTTCCGATTACAAAGAGCTGACCTGGTCTGCAGATATGGAGGCCATTGCTAGAGTGCGTGCGGCGGAAGCCTCGGTGTATCTTTCACATACCCGTCCCAATGGTGAATCCTGTTGGACGGTACGCACCGAAGACGGAGTGTCCGCTTTTGCAGAAGACATAGCATGGAACTATGATGGTCTGATGAAGGGTATTGAGCAGTGGTATGCCGAGAAAGATGACTATGTGAATAAAGTTTCCGGCAAGGTGACAGGACATTATGAATCCATCATTTCAACAAGATATAATCAGGTTGGTGTTGGATGCTTCTACAGCGATGAGAAGTATGTTCCCTATCCTTATACCGTGACAATGGAATTGACCAGCGCCACCAAACAGAGTACCGACAAAGACACTACGGTAGGCAAAACAACCGTAGCCATTGAATTTGATGGTGATTTTGTAACTGCCATCGGAATTCCGGAAGAGAACATTCCCTTTATGCTGGTAGGAGAAAAGGCAAATGTGGTATGTAATGCCACTGTAAATTACAAGTGCCCGATGTATGCGGATGTGAAACGAACCATTACCGCACCGGTAGATATGGGACTTACCTGGTCCTCATCGGACGAATCTGTTGCTACCGTAAACGTAGCCGGAGCAGTAACCGGCAAGAAGGCCGGCGTAACAACCATTAAAGCAGTATTTGATGGTTTATCAACCGATATTGAATTAGAGATTTTCCCGGAAGGAACGTCTCCGCTGGTGGTGAAAGATTTACCTAAGACAACCTATCTTGTAAGTGAGAAAGAAGATTTCAAGGGTGCTGTGGTAATTAACAGAAAAAACGGTAAATCTGCCAAGTTAACAGACTCAGATTGTAAAGTAACCGGTTTCTCTACAGAGAAGCCCGGTAAGGTTACCATCAAGGTTGCGTTTGACAAATTAGAAACAAGCTTTGATATATTAGTATTGGAAGTGCCTAAGTTTAATACAGACTACGGCAGAACATTGCGTAATATTCCCATGGAAGAGAATGCTTACGGTACGTTCAACTGGGAAGACAGTTTGGATACCGTTGTGAACAAGGTGGGAGAAAACCGCTTTAAAGTTACTTTTACACCTTTTGACACAGTATCCTTCAATATTCGCAAGGAAATTGAAGCTTATGTTTATGCATATCGTGACTTAGAGGCGGAGTGGGTAAGCTTTCCGGAAGTATCTTATCCCTATACCGGCGGATATCAGGAGCCCAGACCCATTGTGGTTTCTGATGGTGATTTCGTTACCCTGAAACAGGGAACGGATTACAGTATTGTGGCATATTCCAACCATAAAGAAATCGGAACAGCCGACATTATTCTGAAGGGAGAAGGATATTACAAAGGAACGAAGACTGCTCACTTCACCATTACCAAAGGACAGATTGTGATTACGGCAAAGGATGTGACTCTTACCGTAAATGATCCGCTTCCTGCAAGCTATGAGTACGAATGTACGGGAATGGCACAGGGTGATGTGTTCCTTGTACAACCTACCCTTACCTGTGATATTAAAGATACTTCCAAGACCGGAATCTATCAGATTGTACCTTCCGGTGCTGATGCAGGTGAGAATTATGATATTACTTATGTATCCGGAACTTTAAGAGTAACCAAGAGTCCCGTATTCTATGATGTATATTTTGACAATTGCGGCGTGGGCGAGGCAATCGCACCTTATATCGGAACCCCTGTAGGAGAAACCATAGAAGCACCCGTAGTGGAAGAGGTGGAAGGATATCTCTTTGACGGATGGTACAAAGATATCACTTATAAGAATCAGTGGGATTTCGATGCTGATATTATCAGTGAAGACACCACTTTATATGCAAAGTGGCTGAAAGAGAGAACGGGAACTACCTTCTATGTACAGGCGATTCCTGACATGGTATATACATCCAAAGCAATAAAACCCGGCGTAACGGTTTATGACGGTGATATTTTACTGAAAGCAGGCAAGGATTATAGTGTTACCTACAAGAATAATACCAAGGCCAATGCGGCCGGTATTTTGGCAGGCGACACCTTTCATTCCGCACTGCCTTACGTTACCATTACGGGAAAAGGAAATTACACAGATAAGATTTCCGTCAACTTTAATATTCTTCCGGCAACAATCGGAGATAAGACGGAAGCAGAGAATGTGACACTTAATTACAAGGATCAGCTTGTAAGAAGTACTTCCAAGGCACAGGATGTATTTACATCTCTTAAGTGTATTAAGAAGATGAAGAAGGGCACGGATTTTACACTTACTTTAACATCAGTTCGTGCGTTCAATGCCAATGGTGCAATGATTCCCGAAGGAACAGTCTTTGCTGACGGTAAGGTACCTAAGGGTTACAGCGGAAGCTTCCTTATGAAGCTGGAAGGAATCGGCAATTACACGGGAACCATTGAGAAGGAAGTGCGTGTTGCCGAGAAGGATAAGATGTTAAAGAGTGCATCCATTGTGATTGGTGCCAATGTGAAGAATCCGATTTTCTCCGGAAAACCTTATACCTTCATTCCCGCAATATATGATGAAACAACCAAGTCTTATTATAAAGTAATCAATGGTTCCTTAGAGGATCCCTACACGGGCAAAAAGGTTGTGGTTAATCCGGACGACGTTTATCTGGTGAAATTGGGAGATGAGTATCTGATCCAGGATAAGGATTTCACTGTTTCTTACGCCAACCATGAGGCTGTGGGAACTGCCAGCTTAACCATTCGCGGCAAGGGCGATTATATCGGCTCTAAGACCATAGAATTTAAGATTTCCGGAGCTAAATTTGATAAGAATACGGTCGACATTACCGGAATAGAGAATGCAGTTTATACAGGCAAGCCCATTACGTTAGAACCTTCTAAGGTGAAAGTATTCTTCAAAACAGGAGAGAATACTTCCAGAGAATTGAAGTGGGGACGTGATTTCAAGGTAAGTTATTCCAAGAATATCAATAAAGGAACTGCAACGGTACAGTTTATCGGATTAGAGAGCAGCGGTTTTACCGGTAAGGTGAAGAAGACCTTTAAGATTACACAGGTGGATATCGGGGATATCGCATATGTAAGCCGCGATAAGTCCATGGATGATATTCAGGCAGTATACAGCAAAGCCGGAGTGAAACCCGCGGATCAGATTATTCTTACCAACCAGGCAGGTAAGACGCTGGTGGAAGGTGTGGACTACACCCTTTCTTACAAGAACAATAAGAAGGTTGCCAGCAAGTATGAAGAGAAGTGTCCTACTATTGTAGTGAAGGGCAAGGGTAACTATAAGGGAAGCTTTAGTGTTGAGTTTACGATTCTTGCAGGCCTTTTGGACAGCGAAAACATCAGCGTCAAGGTGAATCAGGTAGCATTCAACATTAAGAAGAAGGATACCTATCAGTATAAGCCTTCCGTAAAAGTATACGATGGTGAGAAAGCGCTGAAGGCTAAATCAGATTACACTGTGGAATATTTAAATGCGACCCAGGATAAGGTACGTGAGTATTTCAATAAACTGAATGCCGGAACGGCGACGTTAGAGGATATGCCTTGCGTTCGCATTAGTGCCGGAAGCAACGGATT
Organism: Lachnospiraceae bacterium; assembly: GCA_045595325.1. Classification (GTDB taxonomy): domain Bacteria; phylum Bacillota; class Clostridia; order Lachnospirales; family Lachnospiraceae; genus UBA3766. Next base: position 119,027 of record JAZOAG010000034.1, on the reverse strand, counting down.
GTATGCCGGAACGGTAGAGAGTGTAGAGATTCCCATCTATCTTCATAAGATGGAGTCTAAGAATATCTATATTCTTGTAGATACTGCAGATACCGATTATACCGGTGAACAGATCACTCCTTCTATCCGGGTATTCTATTCTGAGAATACTTCCGATGTGAAGCGTGCAAAGAAGACAAGAAACGTGGAACAGATTCTGGCTTACGGCCTGACTGAATTGTATGAAGGCGTGGACTATACCGTATCATACGGAACTAATGTGAAAGCAGGAAGTAACAAAGGAAGTGTGAGCATTACCGGTATTCCTACCGAATGGGGCGGAACGCTTACACAGAAATTTACCATTAACAAAAAAGAAATCCGTTAGAATGTCACATCAGGCGGGGGAATCTTCTCCTGCCTGATGTATCGTTATAGATAAAGCAATATATGTTCTTAACCGGAAGTTAGGATGATATATTTGAGTAATGGATGATAGAGGAAATATTATGACACTGAATGAATTGCAAATCGGAGAATCGGCTGTTGTTACCGCCATAGGCGGTGATGGTGCATTGCGTCAGCATATACTGGATATGGGGGTAATTCCGGGAACGGATATTACCCTGGTAAAGTTTGCGCCCATGGGAGATCCTCTGGAGTTGCAGGTTCACGGATATGACCTGACGCTGCGTCTGGATGATGCTCGTACCATTACAGTGGAAAAAAGGGAAAAAGACGGGATCGAGGAGACTTTGTCCGGGAAAAAGACTGAAACAGCCCATCCCGGTCTGGGAGAAGGTGGTCGGTATCATGTGAAAGCGGATGAAAATCCGATTCCAAAGGGAGAGCGATTGACCTTTGCCCTGGTGGGAAATCAGAATTGCGGCAAGACTACGCTTTTTAACCAACTTACCGGTGCAAGTCAGCATGTAGGGAATTTCCCCGGCGTGACGGTGGAACGCAAAGACGGAGAGATGCGTAAGCATTCCAATACTCTGGTAACGGATTTACCGGGTATTTACTCCATGTCTCCCTATAGCAGTGAAGAAATTGTTACAAGAAAATTTATTTTGCAGGAGTCCCCGAAAGAGATTATCAATATTGTGGATGCAACAAATATTGAACGTAATTTGTATCTTACCATGCAGTTAATGGAACTTGATGTTCCCATGGTGCTTGCCCTTAATATGATGGACGAGGTGCGGGAGAATGGCGGTTCCATCCGTATTAATGAATTGGAGTCTCTTCTCGGAATTCCCGTTGTGCCCATTTCGGCGGCAAAGAACGAAGGGATTGATGAGTTAATCAGCCATGCAATTCATGTTGCCCAGTACCAGGAGCGGCCGGGCCGGATGGATTTCTGTGATGAGACGGACCATGGCGGTGCGGTACACAGATGTATTCACGGTATCATGCACTTGATTGAGGACCATGCGAAAAAAGCAGGAATTCCCATTCGTTTTGCTGCCAATAAGCTCATTGAAGGGGATAGTATCATTGTAGATGCGCTGGACCTTGATAAAAATGAGAAAGAGATGCTGGAACACATTATTTCACAGATGGAAGAGGAGCGCGGACTGGATAGAAATGCTGCCATAGCAGATATGCGTTTCTCTTTTATTCATAAAGTTTGCCGGCAGACGGTTGTGAAGCCTAAGGAGAGCAAAGAACGGACCAGAAGCAGAAACATTGATAAGATTCTTACCGGAAAGTTCACCGCCATTCCGGCATTTATCGGAATCATGGGGCTTATTTTTTATCTGACATTCGGGCTGATAGGTCCCTTTTTACAGGGCGTTTTGGAGACCGGAATCGGATGGCTGACCAATGTAACAGAGAACTTTTTACATATGGTGCATACCAATGAAGTGATTACTTCGTTGATTATAGACGGTATTTTCGGAGGTGTCGGAGGCGTGTTAAGCTTCCTTCCCATTATTGTTGTTTTGTTCTTCTTCCTTTCCCTGTTGGAAGATACGGGATATATGGCAAGAGTGGCATTTGTTATGGATAAACCCCTTCGTAAAATCGGTTTGTCCGGACGAAGCATTGTTCCCATGCTGATTGGATTCGGATGTACTGTTCCCGGTGTGATGGCCAGCAGAACATTGCCTTCGGAGCGGGATCGCAAGATGACCATACTTTTGACTCCTTTTATGAGTTGTTCGGCAAAGTTGCCGATTTATACTTTCTTTGCAGCGGCATTTTTCCCGAAGTATGCACCACTTGTGATGATAGGGTTGTATGTTTTCGGTATCCTTGTGGGAATTCTGGTTGCCTTTGTCTACCGTAAGCTGATGTTTCGCGGGGAGGCGGTGCCTTTTGTAATGGAACTGCCTAATTACAGAATGGTAGGGGTTAAGAATGTCTGCCATTTGCTGTGGGAGAAGTCGAAGGATTTCTTACAGCGAGCATTTACCATTATTTTCCTGGCTTCCATCGTGATCTGGTTCCTGCAGACCTTTGGTCCGGGTCTTAACGTAGTGGAAGATACCAAACACAGTATCCTTGCCATGCTTTCCGGCCTGATTGCTCCGGTATTTGCACCCTTTGGATGCGGTGACTGGAGAATTGCAACCTCCTTGATTTCCGGTGTTATAGCCAAAGAGAGTGTAGTTTCTACTTTGTCGGTATTATTTGCGGATACGGAAGCATTAAAGAGTATACTTACGATTCCCGCTACGGTTGCATTGTTGGTATTCAGCCTTTTATATACTCCTTGTGTTGCGGCAATTGCTTCCGTGAAAAGAGAACTTGGTGTGAAATGGGCCATTTTTGTCTCAGTGGGACAGTTCGCAATTGCCTGGGTGATGGCAGTACTTGTCTATCTGCTTTTACAATTGTTCTGACAGACATCTTCAAAAGATAAGAGCGGAGCAATGAGGAAATTGAAAGTGCTGGATTTGACCGGGCGGGATGTATAAGGAGCGATATGTACAATGGTTAGAATGAAGGATTTAACGAAAGAACAAAGAGAAGGATATTATCAGTCTAAATATGATTATTTCAAGGTGTTTAACAGAAGTCTTGTTATCATAACAACCTTGGCTTATCTGAGTTTTATGATTACGGACTGTTTGATTTTTGGCCGTTTCTCTTACGAGACTGCGTTATCGAGGTTTATTGTTATTATACCGGCGGTCTTGTTTCTGGTGTTGGAACATAAAGTCAGCAGTTACAAAATAATGGTGCCGGCCACCTATCTTATGATACATATTATTATATGGTGTACGGACTGGTCAACTTATCTGTTGCCGGACCGTACTTATGCCGTTGCCGGAATGATTGTTATGAACCTGGTATTTGTGTGCGCCGGATTTGCGGCTCCTTTTAAGTGGAGTACTTTCTTCCATGCGATTCTCATAGTGGATATTCTGGTTGCTCACATTTTTATCCGCTATGAAGATATTGATATGATGTTCGTGTTTAATCTTCCCTGTATTCTGGCGGTTTGCTATATGAATCATATTATGCAGAAAGCGTATCTGGATCAGTATATTACCAAGGAAAGCATGCATAATATGATGGTTCATGACCAGCTTACGGGAATGTATAACCGGAACAAGATTAAGGAGCTGGCGGAGGGGCCTAGCGGGCGTCTCATTTTTGCAAAGGATATTGCAGTGGGACTTTTGCTCATTGATATTGACCATTTCAAAAAAATAAATGACACCTACGGACATGAGGTGGGAGATACGGTGCTTAAGTTTATTGCGGGGGAAGTGAAAGGGATGCTCCGTAATTCTGACTATGTGATTCGGTGGGGCGGCGAGGAATTCCTTGTAATTGTTCCCGGTTGCGGTCTTGTGGAAGCAAGACAGCTTGCGGAACGGATTCGCAAGAAGATTGAGTCTCAAAAGGATGAACAAAAGGGAGTGACCATATCCATCGGTGTTGCGGCCTATAACGGCGGAAACTATAATGAAGATGTGAAAAAAGCGGATATGGCTTTGTACGAAGCAAAAAACAACGGACGTAACAGAGTGTGCGTTTACAGAGAAAAATAGTTTTTCTTGACAAAGTTAAAAAAATTGTATAAAATACAGAACGGATTGAAAAATACCGCGAAAAGATAAGCGGATAGAAAGTATCATTCCGACAAATACGGACCACTCCCGTGGGAGTTAAGGCCATACGGACAGCCGGGTCCACTGCCGAGCGGCGATTTATCGCCTTATTGATTGAGTTAGAAGCTCAAATTTTATAAGTTGGTTACTTTATAACCTAAAATGCGTATTTGCGCATACTTGTGAAACGGTCAATAACGAGCAGTGAACGGATTGTTCTGGTGGATGCTTTTGTATGAATGGATAGGAACGTGAAGCAGGTTGTGTGCAGATGCACACAACCTTTTTTATTTCATAAGAAATTTTCAGGAGAAAAAATATGAGAACATACCAAAAAGACCAGACGAAGGCTCCTATCTACGAGGCACTTCAAAAATTCCGACAGATGCGTGTAGTACCCTTCGATGTGCCGGGGCATAAGCACGGAAAAGGGAATCCGGAACTGGCAGAGTTTCTGGGGCAACAGTGCGTTGGCGTGGATGTCAACAGCATGAAGCCTCTGGATAATCTCTGTCACCCCGTTTCCGTAATCGGAGAAGCAGAAGAACTGGTGGCGGATGCCTTTGGAGCGGCCCATGCGTTTCTTATGGTAGGAGGTACTACCAGTAGTGTGCAGACCATGGTGCTGTCCACCTGCAAAAGAGGGGATAAGATTATTTTGCCCCGCAATGTGCACAGAAGTGTGATTAATGCGCTGGTGCTTTGCGGTGCGGTTCCCGTGTATGTTAATCCGGAGGTGGATAAGAGACTGGGAATCTCTCTGGGAATGAAACGGGAACAGGTGGCGAAGGCCATTGCCAAACATCCTGATGCAGTGGCGGTACTGGTAAACAATCCCACTTATTATGGTATCTGCAGCGATTTGAAAGCGATTGTTAAGATGGCGCATGATGCGGGAATGTATTGCCTGGCAGATGAGGCGCACGGAACCCATTTCTATTTCGGAGAGGGAATGCCTGTTTCTGCCATGGAGGCGGGTGCGGATATGGCAGCCGTATCCATGCATAAAAGCGGCGGAAGTCTTACGCAGTCCAGTCTTTTATTAATCGGACCCAATATGAATCAGGGGCATGTAAGACAGATTATCAATCTGACCCAGACCACATCAGGAAGCTATCTTTTGATGTCCAGCCTGGATATCAGCCGCCGTAATCTGGCGCTTCGCGGAGAGAAGGTGTTTGCCAAGGTTGTGGAAATGGCGGAATATGCAAGGGAAGAAATCAATGCGGTTGGTGGCTATTACGCCTTCGGAAAGGAACTGGTGAATGGAGATTCCGTCTATGATTTTGACCCCACCAAGCTTAGTGTACATACCAGGGAAGTCGGTCTGGCAGGAATTGAAGTGTATGATTTGCTGCGGGATGAGTATGATATTCAGATTGAGTTCGGAGACATCGGAAACATTCTGGCGTATCTTTCCATCGGAGACCGTCCGCAGGAATTAGAACGTTTGGTAAGTGCCCTGGCGGAAATCAGACGTTTGTATCATAAAGATAAAAACGGACTTTTAAGCCAGGAATATATTGACCCGGAAGTGGTGAAAAGTCCGCAGGAAGCTTTTTATGCAAAGAAAAAAAGCGTCCCCATTACAGAAAGTGCCGGGCTTGTGTGTAGTGAATTTGTAATGTGTTATCCCCCCGGAATTCCCATTCTGGCGCCCGGAGAGCGTATTACGGAAGAAATTCTTGACTACATTGCGTATGCAAAGGTTAAGGGTTGCTCCATGACGGGACCGGAGGATGCGAATATCGAGTTTTTAAATGTTTGTGTGGAGGAATAGGAATGGAACTGTGGTTTAGCGAATTTCATACGCCGGATGTGAAGCACAGCATCCGGATGAAACGTCATCTCTACTCGGAGAAAAGTGATTACCAGCAGATTGATATTTTTGAAACGCCGGAATTTGGTAAGGTACTGGCGTTGGACGGAAATGTCATGTTGACGGAACGGGATGAGTTTATCTATGACGAAATGATTACTCATGTGCCCATGAGTGTTCATCCGGCAATTCAGGATGTACTGGTAATCGGCGCGGGAGACGGCGGTGTGGTCAGGGAACTGGCCAGATATGACAGCATCCGCTGCATCGATTTGGTAGAGATGGATCCCATGGTTTTGGAGGCCTGCCGCACATATCTGCCGGAGAATGCCTGCCGGCTTGATGATGAAAGAGTACATATATATTACGATAATGCCCTTCGTTTTATCAGACGTCGCACCAGACAGTATGATCTGATTATTGTGGATTCCACGGATCCCTTTGGCCCTTTGGAAGGCTATTTTACGAAGGAATTTTACGGAATCTGTTACAATGCCTTGCGGGATGACGGAATTATGGTGAATCAGCAGGGAAGTCCCTTTTACCGCCATGATGCGGAGGCCATGCAGCGTAGCCATAAAAGGATTGCTTCCACCTTCCCCATAAGCCGTGTATATCAGGCCCATATCCCCACGTATGCGGCGGGATACTGGCTCTTTGGTTTTGCCAGCAAAAAATACCATCCCATTGATGATCTGGACAGGGACAGATGGAAAAAGATGAATTTGGAAACCCAGTATTATACCCCGAAGCTCCACATCGGCGCATTTTATCTGCCGGCTTTTCTGGAGCGGATGCTGGAAGAAGTGGAGGAAAAAAATGCTTAATAAAAATATAGAGACCTTTCTGGGGTGTGATTGTGAATATGAGAAGGCACAGATTGTGTTATACGGTGCCCCCTTTGATTCCACCACCAGTTTTCGCCCCGGTGCCAGATTCGGCCCTGCGGCAATAAGACATGAAAGCTTTGGACTGGAAAGTTACAGTCCTTATCAGGATAAGGACATTTATGATTACCATATATTTGACAGTGGTGACATGGAGTTGTGTTTCGGCAGCAGTGAGGCAGCATTGGAAGATATCCGGAAGCGTTGCGAAACCATTCTCCGTGATGGGAAACTTCCGCTTTTGTTAGGTGGCGAACATCTGGTAACCTTAGGCAGCGTGAAGGCGGCACGAAAGAAGTATCCGGATTTGCACATCATTCACTTTGATGCCCATGCGGACCTGCGGCAGGATTATCTGGGGGCATGCTTAAGCCATGCCTGTGTGATTCGCAGATGTCATGATTTGGTAGGTGACGGACGGATTCATCAGTTCTGTATCCGTAGTGGCGAGCGGGCGGAGTTTGCCTTCGGAAAAGCGCACACGGATTTTCATCCCTTCTGCTTTGAAGGATTAAAAGAATGCGTGGAAGAACTGATAAAAGAAAATAAGCCGGTGTATTTTACCATCGATTTGGATTGTCTGGACTCCGGCATTTTTCCCGGAACGGGAACACCGGAGGCAGGAGGCGTTTCTTTTAAGGAGCTTCTTGGTGCCATTTTGGAAGTGTGCAAGGCAAATGTGGTGGCAGCGGACGTGAATGAATTGGCTCCCATGCTGGATCCTTCCGGTGTTTCAACGGCAACGGCATGTAAGGTGGTGCGGGAACTGCTTCTTGCACTTTGCAAATAGTCAGGATATGAGGAGGAAAATGAAATGAGCAGAGTATTGGTAATTGGCTGCGGCGGCGTGGCAAATGTAGCAATTCGGAAATGTTGTCAGGTGAGTGAGGTTTTTACGGAACTTTGTATCGCCAGCAGAACCAAAGAAAAGTGTGATGCCCTGGCGAAGGCATTGGAAGGTAAAACAGAAACTATTATTACAACCGCTAAGGTGGATGCGGACAAGGTGGAGGAAGTCATTGATTTAATCAATTCCTATAAGCCTGATCTGGTAATGAACATTGCCCTTCCGTATCAGGATTTGACCATTATGGACGCATGTCTTGCCTGCGGGGTAAATTACATGGATACGGCAAATTATGAGCCGGAGGATATTACCGAGCCGGAGTGGAAGAGCGCATATGAGAAGCGTTGTGAAGAGAAAGGGTTTTCTGCATATTTTGATTACAGCTATCAGTGGGCTTACAAGGAAAAATTTGAGAAAGCCGGCCTGATTGCCCTTCTTGGCTGCGGGTTTGATCCCGGCGTAACCCAGAGTTATTGCGCTTATGCCAAGAAGCATGAATTTGACACCATTGATACTATTGATATCTTAGACTGCAACGGCGGCGACCACGGATATCCGTTTGCAACCAACTTCAATCCGGAAGTAAACTTGCGTGAAGTATCAGCTCCCGGCAGCTATTGGGAAAACGGTCACTGGGTAGAAGTTCCTGCCATGAGCATCAAGCGGGAATATCATTTTGAACAGGTGGGTGACAAGGATATGTACCTTCTCCATCATGAAGAAATTGAGTCCCTGGCGATTAATATTCCCGAAGTAAAGCGTATCAGATTTTTTATGACCTTCGGACAGAGCTATTTAACCCACATGAAGTGTCTGGAGAATGTGGGCATGCTTTCCACTACGCCGGTAATGTACGAGGGGAAGGAAGTAATTCCCATTAAGTTCCTAAAAGAACTGTTGCCGGATCCTGCCAGCCTCGGTCCCCGCACCCATGGTAAAACCAATATCGGTTGTATTTTTACCGGCAAAAAGGACGGAAAAGAGAAAACCTACTATATCTACAATGTCTGTGATCATCAGGAATGCTATAAGGAGGTAGAGAGTCAGGCCATCAGTTATACCACCGGTGTACCGGCCATGTGCGGCGCCCTGATGTTGCTTACCGGCAAATGGAATACCATCGGCGTGCACACCGTGGAAGAGTTTGATCCCGATCCTTTTATTGAGGCACTGGACCGTTATGGTCTGCCCAAGAAAGAGAGCCACAATCCGGTATTGGTTGAATAGGAGCACACCGATGTGTTCAAATATCTTGCGTAAGAAAGGAGGGAAGGACGATAAAAACAATGCAGCAAAAAAGGAAAGAAGAGGCCCTGCTCGGGCTGCTTAAAAAGATACCTACCCCCTGCTATATTATCGATGAAGATAAATTGCAAAAAAACGGGATGATTTTGCAGGGCGTTGCCAAACGCAGCGGATGCAGAATTTTACTTGCCCAAAAAGCGTTTTCCAATTATGACTTTTATCCGGTGCTGTCACCTTTTTTGGCAGGAACAGAGGCCAGCGGTCTTTACGAAGCCCGTCTGGGAGCGGAGGAAATGCCCGGCAAAGAGGTTCATGTTTTCTGCGGAGCATATAAAGAGAAAGAGTTTGAAGAGCTGCTCAAATATGCGGACCATATCGTGTTTAATTCTCCGTCGCAGCTGCGTAAATACGGAGCCAGAGCCGGGGCGGCCGGAATTAGTGTAGGGCTTCGTATCAATCCGGAGAAATCTACTCAGGAGGGTCATGCCATCTATGACCCCTGTGCTCCGGGCAGCAGGCTTGGGACTACCAGGGATGTGTGGGATGCGGAAATGACGCCGGAGCTGATAGGGCTTCTTGACGGCCTGCATTTTCATACTCTGTGCGAGCAGGATGCGGATGCACTGGAGATGACCCTGCAGGCAGTGGAAGAGAGGTTTGGAGATGTCCTGATTCACATGAAATGGCTGAATATGGGCGGCGGTCATCATATCACCAGGCCCGGATACGATATTGCCAAGCTGGAGGCCTGCATTTCCCGTGCCAAAGAACTTTGGAACGTGGATGTATATTTAGAACCGGGAGAGGCCTGCGCCCTGGATGCCGGTTTTCTGGCAGCTTCGGTGGAAGATGTGGTGACAAATGCCGGCGAGCAGATTGCGATTCTTGATGTCAGCGCAGCCTGTCACATGCCGGATGTAATTGAAATGCCATATGTGCCGCCGCTTCACGGCGCATCGGAGCCGGATGAGGGGAATAAGGAGTATCAGTATATTTTGGCCGGTTCCACCTGTCTGGCGGGAGACGTAATCGGGAAATATCAGTTTGACCATACGCTTTTGCCGGGGGAGATTCTGCTTTTCAGGGATATGGCTATTTATACCACCTGCAAAAATAACACTTTTAACGGAATGGCATTGCCCAACATCTGGAGAATGACGCCGCAGGGAGAATTAATCCGTCTGACGGATTTTGGCTATCAGGATTTTAAAACGAGACTTGGCAGTTCGCGGAAGTAAAGTTAAAATACAGCCTTGAAGTAAAATTGCATATAAAATTATTACACAAAAAGACAGATTTCATAAAAGAGTCTGTCTTTTTTTAATAAAAAAGAGAAAAAGCATAGAAAATTATGTTCAAAAGAGAGGGAAAGTATGGTAAAATAAATCATCGTGAGAAAAGGAGCGTGTACGTATGAAAAGAAAGGGTAGAAGAATACTAATGTTTTTAATGGCAGTGGCTTTGTTACTGCCTTATTTGTCTCCGCTGGATGTACTGGCTAAGGAGAAGGAAATTCCCGTACCGGAGAGTGTGATGATTGAACCGGTTGGGGGTGTGAGTGAATACGGTTTGATTGATGACGGATTTGAACCGGAAATGCCGCTGAAAACCTCGCAGTATTTTTCGGTGATGGGCGTAGAATCGTTGCCTGCTGAGTATAGGTCTCCCTACGCCACATCCATTAAAGACCAGAATCCTTACGGAACCTGCTGGACGTTCTCCAGTGCTGCTTTAATGGAGATTAACGCATGGAAGAAGGGTCTTGCTACAGAAGCAGATTATTCGGAATATCATATCGGATATACGGTTTACAACAGAGAGGGCGTTGATGACCCTTTGGGAAATACATTGGGTGACTATATGGAGGCACCTGATCTTTGGTATGAAAGCGGCGGAAATTTATTGTATACATCGCTTTCGCTTAGTTCCTGGCAGGGTGTTGCCAATGAAAGTGATTTCCCTTATTCGAATCTTAAAGGAACAATTGCGGCAGAAGATTTTTATCGTTCAGAGATGCATTTACAGGATACCATTGCCCTGAATGCAAAGGATATCGAAGGGATAAAGAAAGCAATCATGGAATATGGTGCTGTGGGAATCTCTTACTTTGTAACGCACAGTCCGTCTACCGAGAAGGGCAATACGATATATAACCCTCAGACTACATCAACCAATCATGCTGTCACATTAATCGGATGGGATGATAACTTTTCGAAGGATAATTTCGCAACCAGCCCTTCCAAGGATGGCGCGTGGTTGATGAAAAACAGCTGGGGTACCTATAGTGGTGATGAGGGATATTACTGGATTTCTTATGAAGATACCTCTCTGAGCAATTGTTATGCCTTTTCTGTAGAAGCGGCAGATAATTATGATAACGTGTTCTTTTACGATGGCGGTTATTCTCTTTTTGGATATGTACTATCCAATGGTGATTCTCTTTGCAATGTTTTCGAGAATACAACAGGAAAAACACAGTCTGTGGATGCAGTCGGATTTTTTACTACAAATACTAATCTGACCGTTACTGCGCAGGTTTACAAGAATGCACCGGCAGGCAAACCTTTAAACGGAGAAAAAATGCTGGAGACGCCTGCTTCGGAATACTTCCTGTATGGCGGATATCATACCATTGAACTTGAAGAAGAGGTTTTGATAGGGCCGGGAGAAACGTTCAGTGTGGAAATCATGTTTGAAAGTGATGACGAGAATGCGTCAATCACCGGCTATTGTGATGCGACGAACGGAAATAACCATGTTGTTGAGGATGAGGGAACAAGCTACATGGTTTATAAGTCATATTTGTTGGATTTGGCTCTTCAGGATGTCGGTTCGACAGCCCGTATACGTGCTTATACCAGCGATGCGGAATCCGTAGAGGAACCGACTGAGAAACCCGGTGAGGAGCCTGGTGAAGAACCTACCGAGGAGCCCAGCGAAGAGCCTACCGAGGAACCTACCGAGGAGCCTAGCGAGGAGCCTACGGAAGAACCCAGCGAGGAGCCTACGGAAGAGCCTACTGAGAAGCCTACGGAGGAGCCTACCGAAGAACCTACGGAAGAGCCTACCGAGGAACCTACCGAGGAGCCTACCGAGGAGCCTACGGAAGAGCCTACGGAAGAACCCAGCGAGGAGCCTTCGGAAGAGCCTACTGAGGAACCTACTGAAAAGCCTACCGAGAAGCCTACCGAGGAGCCTACGGAAGAGCCTAGTGAGGAACCTACCGAAGAACCTACGGAGGAACCTACCGAAAAGCCTACCGAAGAACCTACTGAGAAGCCTACCGAAGAACCTACTGAGAAGCCTTCGGAAGAGCCTACTGAGAAGCCTACGGAAGAGCCTACCGAGGAGCCTACGGAAGAACCCAGCGAGGAGCCTACGGAAGAGCCTACTGAGAAGCCTACGGAAGAGCCTACTGAGAAGCCTACGGAAGAACCTACAGAGGAGCCTACGGAAGAACCTAGTGAAGAGCCTACCGAAGAACCTACAGAGGAACCCACGGAAGAACCTACCGAGGAGCCTGACGGGAAGATTTCTCTTACCTCAGACCTTGTGGAGGGCGTGTTAAGTCAGGAGAGCTATACCTATTCCGGTGAAGAATTCTGCCCCGGCGTAACAATTCTTTATGGGGAAGAAACGTTGCAGGAAGGTATTGATTACAGTGTTTCCTACAGAAACAATGTGAATGCGGGAAGCGCGGAGGAGGCGGATGCCCCTGCGGTTATTATTTCCGGAATGGGAACCTATTACGGAGAATTAATCATTCCCTTCACGATCCTTCCTAAGAAGTTAAATTCCAAGGAAGCTGCTTTACAACAGAAGAAAATCAGCGTGAATGATTATACCACAGCGCAGCTGCAGGCGGGACTTAAAGTAAAAGCGACGGTAACGGATAAGAAGAATAAATCCCTGGCAGATGTTAAATTCATGCTGACAGACGGTGTGGACTATGAGATTGTTTGCACGGATAATGATACTGTGGGAGAAGCGGTTGCAACCATTAAGGGAATCGGCAATTACACCGGTGAGGTTGTCCTGAAATTTACGATTGAGGGAATTAATCTTGCTAAGATTACCTTTGACAAAATACCTACCCAATACTACGTGAACAAACCTTGCGTGGCAGAACCGGTGATTTCAGCCAAGAGCCTTGCGAAGTATGCGGCGGAAGATATTCAGTACAATTACTACATCTCTAACAATGATGCCGTGGGAACCGCAAGCATTTATCTGGTAGCCAAGGCAAATACCAAGACATACGGAAGTAAAACATTAACCTTTAAGATTGCCAAGAGTTCTTTTAACAGCGAGAATGTTGTAATCGGAACTTTGGGAACAGACGGAGCGGTATCTCCCATGATACCGACACCTCTCTATACAGGTAAAGCGCAGAAACCGGAAGTTTCCGTTGCATTCCTGACAAGTGAGGGTCAGCTTCTGCTTCAGGAAGGCGTGGATTATACCATCAGCTATTCCAATAATGTGAATGCAAGTGCCGTAAATGCGGACGGCAGCCTGACTGCCGGTGCCAAAGTGACGGTGAAAGGAAAAGGAAATTTTGCAGGCAAGGCCGGTGCATATTTCTCTATTGCTCCCATTTCGCTGGTGGGACAGGATGGTAATTTTGCCGATTACATTACGGAAGAAACCGTATCCATGGTTAAGTACAGCGGCAAGGCTGTGAAGCCCGCAGTGAAGTTGTATTTCACCAATGAAGACGGCACACAGGTCCTTTTAAAGGCCGGCAAAGATTATATTGTGAAAAGTGACAGTGTAGGGGAGAAGGGTAAGACCGTGGAAGGTACATATACCATTCAGGGGATTACAAACAGTAAAAAGGGCTGCAATTTCACTGGCAGCATTACGCTTCCTATCTGGATTTCAGATGAAAAAATCAGTGTGAAACTGGCGAAAAAGACCATGACTTATACCGGCGGGGAACTTACGCTGAATCCGGAAGATATCAAGGTATATCGCGGAAAAGAATTGATGGATCCTTCTTATTATACCATCAAGTATCGAAACAACGTGAAAGCCGGCGCGGCGAAAGTTTGCATTACGGGTGATGGCGAACACATGGTGGGAGAAGTATCCGCAGCGTTTAAGATTACCAAGAAAAAGATGGTTGCAGAGGCAAAGAACGGTGACATTGTGGTGACGGAGAACGAAAAACTTTTCTTCTCGGGTGAGACACTTACCCATGCACCGGGAGCACTTTCTGTTGTGGATGTATCCACCCAAACAGCGTTGAAGGAAGGCAGAGATTATACGCTGAAATATTCCAAGAACATCAAGCCCGGCAAGGCGCTTGTTACCATTACGGGCAAGGGCAATTATTCCGGCAGCATTAAGCATAATTTCACCATTCATGCGCTTCCTGAGTTCTCGGATGCTTATGTCAAAATCGATGTGGATGAAGTCTCTTTCGCAGGAAAAGCCGTGAAACCTGCAGTTAAGGTTTCCTACTATCCGGAAGGTGTGGGCAAAGGCGAGGCAATTGTTTTGAAAGAAAAGATTGCTTACACTGTCAGCTATCGGAATCACAAGGCAGCAGGAACCGCAACGGTGAAGATTACACCGAAGTCTTATGCGTTTGCTAATAAGGCACAGACGGTGCTTGAGAAGAATTTCACCATCCGTAAAGGAAATCTGGAAGGCACCGGTGTTGTGGTTGCGGCCATCAAGACACAGACCTATAAGAACAAAGAAGTTTGTCCGAAAGTAAGTATCAAATTTAAGGGATACAAATTGAAGGAAGGTCGTGATTACACCCTCACTTACGAAAATAACCAAAAACGCGGTGTGGGTACCGTAACCATTACGGGATGCGGAAGCTTTGAGGGTCAGATCAGCCGACAGTTTACGATTCAGTAAAATAAGGGGTATAACTCCGCAGAGAACAGCCATGACGGCACCTTTTGGTGACTGTCATGGCTGTGTTGTATTGCATAAACTTCACTTTCGCAGGTGTTATTTCATAAAATATACAAAAACATAAGACAAAAACACGAATTCGTGGTACAATACTTCAAATGGGTTTTTATATACAGGTTGGTTTGTAGGAGTGGATTCTGAATCATTGCTCGGAAGATGTGAGGTTCAAAATGTCTAAAAAAATCAAAATCAAAGGGAAATTTAAACTGTTTATGAACTTACTGGTAATATTTGGTGTATTACTGGTTCTTTTGGATGTATGGATATATATATATGATTATCGTGCAGGAATCATTGTTTCTTCTTTTCTGCTGATTTATTTTCTGGGAATCCTTTTCTTCAGAATCTATATGCGTCAGTATGTGGTGGAAGAACTGGTGAGTTTTGCCACGGAGTATGGCCAGGTGCAGAGCAAGCTGTTAAAGGAGCTGGATCTGCCCTATGCGCTTTTGGATCAGAGCGGTAAATTAATCTGGTCCAACACGGCTTTTGATCGGCTGGTAGAAGAAAAGAGTGCCCCCCACAAGGGAATTCATTCCTTCTTTGAAGAGATTACATCTGATAAATTGCCGGTGGATGCGGAAGAAAGCAATGTAGAAATTTCTTATAACGGACGTGATTTCACTGCAAAGATGAAGCGCATTAACGTGACAGATATGCTGGAGCACAGTTCCATGGTAGATTTGGAAGATAAAGAGAATTATCTGATTGGAATCTATCTTTATGATGAAACTGCGTTAAAGATTGCGTTACAGGAGAATGATGACCAGAGCCTTGCCCTGGGACTTATCTATCTTGATAATTATGAAGAGGCACTGGAAGCGGTGGAAGAAGTACGCCGTTCCCTTTTGCTTGCGTTAATTGACCGTAAGATTAATAAATATATAGCTTCCGTGGATGGTATCGTGAAGAAATTGGAGAAGGATAAATATATGGTTGTCCTTCGTAAAAAAGCGGTAACCCAGTTAAAAGAGAATAAGTTCGAGGTTCTTGAAGATGTTAAAACCGTCAATATCGGAAACGAAATCGCAGTTACCTTAAGTATTGGTATTGGTCTGGATGGCCTTACCTTCAGTCAGAATTCCGAGTTCGCAAGAGCCGGCTTGGATTTGGCTCTGGGTCGTGGCGGGGATCAGGCCGTGGTGAAGACTCCCGGAAGTATTCAGTACTTTGGCGGTAAGAGCCAGCAGATGGAGAAGAGTACCCGCGTAAAGGCCCGCGTGAAAGCACAGGCGTTGCAGGAAATCTTAAGCGCCAGGGACCAGGTGTTTGTTATGGGACATCGTATTCCCGACGTGGACAGTTTTGGTGCTGCAGTGGGTATCAGTGTGATTGCCAAGTCCATGCAGCGTAAGGCCCATATTGTCATGAATGATGTGACCACTTCCCTGAAGCCTTTGGTAGATTTATATAAACAGTCATCTGACTATGAAGAAGATGCGATTGTGGGAAGTACGAGAGCGTTGGAACTGGTGGGAAATAATGCTGTACTGGTAGTGGTTGATATTAACCGTCCGGCTATTACAGAGTGCCCGGAACTTCTTAAGTTCTGTAAGGCAATTGTGGTATTGGATCATCACAGACAGGGTACTGAGAGCATTGAGAATGCAACATTATCCTACGTGGAGCCCTATGCGTCTTCCGCCTGTGAGATGGTTGCGGAGGTTTTACAGTACGTAAATTCCGGTGCCCGTCTGAAAGGACTTGAGGCAGATTGTATGTATGCCGGAATCGTGGTGGATACCAATAATTTTATGACAAAGACAGGTGTGCGTACCTTCGAAGCGGCAGCATACCTTCGTCGAAGCGGTGCCGACGTGACAAGAGTGCGTAAGCTCTTCCGCGAGGATGCTTCCGAATATATGACAAAGGCAAAGACCATTCGGGATGCGGTGATTTATCGGAATGATTATGCCATTTCCGTTTGCGATGCAACCAATTGTCAGAGTCCTACCATTGTGGCGGCACAGGCGGCAAATGAGTTGCTAAACATCAATGGAGTGAAAGCCAGCTTCGTCTTTACGGAGTATCAGGGTAAAGTTCATTTAAGTGCCCGTTCCATTGATGAATTAAACGTGCAGATTGTAACGGAGCGTCTCGGCGGTGGCGGTCATTTGAATATTGCCGGTGCCCAGTTTGAGAATACCACAGTGGATGCTGCTGTGAAGCTTTTGCAGGATACGCTGGATGAGATGATTGCAAATAATGATATATAGTGAGGAGAAGGATAGATGAAAGTTATTTTATTACAGGATGTGAAAGCATTAGGCAAAAAAGGTGAAATGGTTGAGGTAAGCGACGGATACGCAAGAAACTTCATCCTTCCTAAGAAGGTTGGAATCGAGGCAAGCGGTGCCAATTTAAATGACTTAAAATTACAGAAAGCCAATGAAGAAAAAGTTGCCAGAGAGCAGTTAGAGGCTGCGCAGGCCCTTGCCAAAGAGCTTGATGAAATGAAGGTTGTACTTAAGATTAAAACAGGGGATAACGGAAGAACTTTCGGCGCTGTTACGGGGAAAGAAATTGCCCAGGCGCTGGAGGAACAGTTCGGCAAAAAAATTGATAAGAAGAAATTCAAACTAAATGACTCCATTAAGAGTGTTGGTTCGTTTGACGTAGCAATTAAACTTCATCCGAAGGTAACGGCATCCCTTAAAGTTTGCATTGAACCTGAGAAATAAAACGGAGATGAATGAAAATGGATGAAGCAATCATTAAACGAATTCTGCCTCATTCTACGGAAGCGGAGCAGTCGGTATTAGGCTCCATGATTATGGACGCCCAGGCGATTGTTACCGCATCGGAGATTTTGACCGGAGATGAGTTTTATAACAAACAATATGGTGTTATTTTTAATGCCATTGTAGAACTGAATAATGCAGGCCGGTCAGTGGATTTGGTTACACTGCAGGATAAACTGAAAGAAAAAGATGTTCCCACAGAGGTCAGCAGCATGGAATATGTGCGTGATTTCATTACGGCTGTTCCTACTTCTGCGAATGTGAAGCACTATGCCCAAATTGTGCATGAGAAAGCAGTGCTTCGCAAGCTGATTCACACCACGGAGGGAATTACCGACATATGTTATGCAGGGAAGGAAGAAGTGGATGATATCCTTGACATGACGGAGAAGAAGGTTTTCGAAGTGGTGCAGCGTCGTGACAGTAATGATTTTGTACCTATTAGAAGAGTCGTTATGAATGCGCTGGATATGATTGAAGCTGCGGCCAAGACCACAGGCTCCATTACCGGTATTTCCACCGGTTTTACGGATCTGGACTACTCGACTGCAGGGTTTCAACCTTCAGATCTGATTCTGATTGCAGCCCGTCCTTCCATGGGTAAGACGGCGTTTGCTTTGAATATTGCCCTTAATTCTGCTTTGAAGGGCGGTAAATGCGTAGCGCTTTTCAGTCTGGAAATGTCCAAGGAACAGTTGGTAAACCGTTTGTTTGCCATGGAGTCCATGGTTAGTTCCCAGAATATCAGAACCGGTAATTTGTCGGATAAAGAGTGGGAGAAGCTGATTGAAGGTGCAACTGCGGTTGGTAATTCCAGGATAATCATTGATGATACCGGTAGTATCAGTATTTCGGAGCTGCGTTCGAAATGCCGCAAGTTCAAGCTTGAACACGGTCTGGATATGATTATGATTGACTACCTTCAGTTGATGACCGGTAACGGAAAGACTGATTCCAGACAGCAGGAGATTTCTGATATTTCCAGATCCTTAAAGTCTTTGGCAAGAGAGTTAAACGTTCCGGTAATTGCCTTATCCCAGTTAAGCCGTAAGGTTGAGGAACGTCCCGATCACCGCCCCATGCTTTCCGACCTGCGTGAATCCGGTGCGATTGAGCAGGATGCGGACGTGGTAATGTTTATTTATCGTGACGATTACTATAATAAAGATACGGATAGGAAGGGCGTTGCAGAGATTATTATTGCAAAACAGAGAAATGGCCCCATCGGAACCATTGAACTGGCATGGTTGCCCGATTTCACACAATTCAAGAATCTGGCGAAATAAAAAGAACATAATAAAAAGGAGTTTGCGATAAGCAAACTCCTTTGTCGCTATTGGAAAGATTTCCAACTATTATGCCTCTGTAATAGCCTCAGCGGGACATACATCTGCACAGCTACCGCAATCAACACAAACATCAGCGTTGATTTCGTACTTGTCTGCACCTTCGCTAATAGCTTCAGCGGGACACTGAGCTGCGCATGCACCACACTGTACACAAGAATCACCAATTACATATGCCATGATAATTTCCTCCTTCGATGTTTATTCATTAAGTCATGTAACAACAAACACCCTGACAGAAAAGTCAGATGTTATTATCACATATTTTATAACAAAACATTGAAGAAAGCAAGTAAAAATGGTGAAAAAGTAGTGAACCCCGATGCGCATAGAGTGGTAAATAAGGGTATTTATTTCTGTTCTTCTCCACGAAAACCTTTGAGTATTATGGCTTTTTTCTGAAGAACCAGAGATTTATCCGCAGCGGGAACACCCTTGAGGGGGTATTCCAGGCCCAGGCGCTGATACTTAGGCTCTCCCATGGTGTGGTATGGAAGAACGTCCAAAGCCTTTACCATATCCAGCCTGCGTATGAATCTGCCCAGCTGAAATAAGTCTTCTTCGTCGTCGGTATGACCCGGAACCAAAACATATCGAATCCAGAGGGATACCTTCTGCTGATTCATAAATTCCGCAAAAGAAAGAACCGCCTCGTTTCCGTGTCCTGTCAGCGCCCTATGTTTGGCACTGTCAATTTCTTTGATATCTAACATGCAAAGGTCTGTTACCTTGGCAAGTGCTTCGTATCCGGAAAGATTTTTTCCGTTTAAAGGGAAGAGAATGCCTGAGGTATCCAGACAGGTGTGGATTCCTTTGCTTTTAAAATACGTGAAAAGTTCAATGAGGAAATCAATCTGCAACAGGGGTTCGCCGCCGGTAACCGTGATTCCTCCGGTTTCATAAAAGACCCGGTTGCGTTCAAATCTCTCCCACAATTCTTCCACAGTCATTTCGCTAAATTCGTCGCCGGCCCATGTGTCCGGATTGTGGCAGTAAGCACAGCGCATGGGACAACCGTGAAAAAACACCACAAAACGAATTCCGGGACCGTCAACGGCCCCGAAACTTTCCAGCGAATAAATCCGCCCGGTCATTATAATGACTCATGGAACGTACGTGAAATTACGTCCATCTGCTGTTCTCTGTTAAGCTTAATAAAGTTTACCGCATAGCCGGACACACGGATGGTAAGCTGAGGATAGTTCTCAGGATGTTCCATTGCATCCAACAGCGTTT
Organism: Lachnospiraceae bacterium; assembly: GCA_045595325.1. GTDB lineage: Bacteria > Bacillota > Clostridia > Lachnospirales > Lachnospiraceae > UBA3766. The sequence continues at coordinate 98,923 of JAZOAG010000034.1, read as the reverse complement.
CGCGGTTTAATACGTTTACATTCAGGTGGTGTCCGCCCTTGGCAACATATCCGTCTAAAAGGGATACCAGATTGTCCACCTGGAAGGTGCTTGCATCGGAAGGTACGTATACGGAATCCTGACAGCCTTCCAGACAGTCTGTGGAAATGCTTTCCGCAAACAATTCGTCGCTCTTTCCCAAAGCGGAAGGAAGAATGCTGAAGGTGTTGGAAATACCATCCTGTGCATCCTTGTAAGGAAGCTTTGAAACGGAAGCCAGTGAAGAAATCGCGCCGGAGGTATCTCTTCCGTGCATGGGGTTTGCACCCGGTGCAAAAGGAATACCTGCTTTACGTCCATCGGGAGTAGCACCTGTATTTTTACCATATACAACGTTAGAAGTAATGGTAAGAACGGAGGTGGTAGGAATACTGCCGCGATAGGTGTGGTGTCTCCGGATCATGTTCATAAAAGTGGTAACGATTTCTTTGGCGATGACGTCAACGCGGTCATCATCATTTCCGTATTTAGGGAAATCACCGGTAATCTTAAAGTCTACGATAATATTATCTTCATCACGGATGGGCTCAACCTTTGCATACTTGATTGCGGAAAGGGAGTCAGCCACAACCGACAAGCCTGCAATACCGGTAGCAAAGAAGCGGGTAACATCCTTATCATGAAGCGCCATCTGTGCACTTTCGTAGTTGTATTTATCATGCATATAATGAATGACATTCAACGTATTAACATATACGCCGGCCAACCATTCCATCATGAACAGGAAACTGTCCATAACAGTGTTATAGTCAAGTACATCGCCCTGATAGCGTCTGCATGCGGAAGGTCCGACCTGCTTGCGGGTGATTTCGTCCACACCACCGTTTAAGGAGTAGAGCAGACACTTGGCAAGGTTTGCTCTGGCACCGAAGAACTGCATTTCCTTGCCGACACGCATGGAAGATACACAGCAGGCAATCGCATAGTCATCACCTCGGCTGACACGCATTAAATCATCATTCTCATACTGGATTGCGGAAGTCTGAATGGAAAGCTTCGCACAATATCTCTTGAACCCTAAGGGAAGTCGTCTGGACCAGAGAATGGTCAGATTAGGTTCCGGTGCGGGTCCTAAGTTTTCTAATGTGTGAAGGTAACGGAATGCCATCTTGGTAACCATGTGGCGACCGTCAATACCTACACCACCGATGGATTCCGTAGCCCATACGGGATCTCCGGAGAATAATTCGTTATACTGCGGAGTACGTGCAAACTTAACAAGACGCAACTTCATAATGAAGTGGTCTACGAACTCCTGAATTTCTTTCTCTGTAAAAGTACCGTTTGCCAGGTCGCGCTGTGCGTAGATATCCAGGAAGGTAGTGGTTCTTCCCACACTCATGGCTGCACCGTTCTGCTCCTTGAGTGCAGCAAGATAGCCGAAATAAATTCCCTGGATTGCTTCTTTTACATTGGAAGCGGGAGCGGAAATATCGCATCCGTAGGATTCTGCCAATTTCTTCATTGCTTCCAACGCATGAATCTGGTCGGTTAACTCCTCGCGAAGGCGGATGACATCATCCGTCATAACGTGTCCGCAGGAAAATTTCTGTTTATTCTTATCTTCGATTAAGTGGTCAATTCCGTAAAGTGCGATACGACGGTAGTCGCCGATGATACGACCGCGGCCGTAGGCGTCGGGAAGACCTGTAATAATATGACTGGAACGGCAGGCGCGCATTTCTGTTGAATATGCATCAAAACAACCTGCGTTATGTGTTTTACGATAGTAGGTAAAAAAGTCTTTTACCTCGGGATTAACCTTGTAGCCATGATCTAAACATGCTTTCTCAGCCATTCGGATTCCGCCGAAGGGATGGAGAGGACGCTTAAAAGGTAAATCCGTCTGAAAACCGTAGATGGTTTCTTTCTCTTTGTCCAGGTAACCGGGACCGTGTGAAGTGATGGTGGAAACCACGCGGGTATCCATGGCGAGAACGCCGCCTTCCTCCAATTCCATTTTGGATAAATGCAATACCTCATCCCACAAATCCAACGTATTCTGTGTGGGTCCTTCCAAAAATGACTCATCGCCGTCATAAGGTGTATAATTCTCTAAGATAAAGTCTCTGACATTGATTTCTGTCTGCCATTTTTTTCCTTTAAATGTTTCCCATTCTGCTCGCATATCGTTCTCCTCATCTTAAATTGTCTGTAACCATTCAGAATACCGTGATAAAAAACACCGCAATGCGGATTTTCTGCCCATATCACGGATACGTATAAGTATTTCCGAATTGAAACCCCACTATACGACTTAATTATAGGAAAGGGCAGAAAGTTCGTCAAGAGATAAAAGTCACGGATATTTGCACGGAAAATACGATTAATTCAGCGTTTTTATATAATGCAAAGAATAATGTCTGTCGTATGCAAACCGATTGTGTTTTTTTCGGATAAAATGTATAATCTAAGGTGATTATTCAGTGTTATTCGAGAAGGAGTCGGTGGATGAAAAAAGAGAAGCTGTCTGAAACAGAGCGTAAAAGAGGAGGTTTATTATGGTGGTCTCCTCTTTTTCTGTTTCTTATTACTGCGGTGGCCGGAATTATGCTGTTTCGTTTTTATATTCAAAGTCTTTCCGGCGAGCATGATTCGAAGGAGTACGAACAGTACTATGTTATGATTACCAATGCGCCTAAGTCTGCCTTTTGGCAGTCAGTGTACGAGGGGGCTTATCAGACCGGATTGGAGTATGGTATTTATGTGGATTTCTTAAACGAGAGTATGCCCAAGGACTATACTCGCGATGACCTGATGAAGGTGGCAGTTCATTCGGAAGTGGACGGAATCATTGTGGAGGCGGATGAAAGTGAAGAATTGGGAGAACTGATTCATGAGGCGCATCTGCAGGGAGTTCCCGTGGTGACTCTTTACAGCGATAATACCAGTAGTGAGCGTTGCAGTTATGTCGGTGTCGGCGGCTATAATCTGGGAACGGAATACGGCAAAAGAGTGCTCTCCATTGTAAAAGAAAACCCGCCCAAGGAGATTACAAATGTTGTTGTTCTGGTGAATGCCAATACAAAAGATTCCGGACAGAACATTATTTTTTCCGGGATTCAGGACACCATCAAAAAGGGAACTGTTTCCGGGGACATTGCCTGCAGTATGGTGTCGGTGGATGCGACAAATGCTTTTGCGGCAGAGGAGTCTATCCGTGATATCTTAATGGAGGAAGAAATCCCCGATGTAATTGTCTGCCTGAATGAATTGAATACGACCTGTGTTTACCAGGCGGTGGTAGACTACAACCTGGTTGGTGAAGTGTCTATCCTGGGGTATTATGATTCCGAAACGATTATCAGGGGGATTGAGAGAAATGTAATCTACGCTACTGTGGCAATCAATACAGAGCAGATGGGACAGTACTGTGTGGATGCGCTCAAGGAGTACCATGAGCTGGGTTACACCAGCCAGTATTTTACCGCAGATATTGATATGGTAGACCGGAATAATGTAAATGAATACACAGAAGGGGGAGACGACGATGAATAAATTACGAAATCTTCCTCTCTACCGTAAGATCAATCTGATCTATATTGCAGCCAATGTGCTCATTCTGGCAGTAAATGTCATTCTTTTGGCAGGGGTTAACAGCATGGCTTATGAGATAGATATGGTTTATCAGGAGAACCTGGAGCTAAACGAATTGGCCATTTGCCTGGAAAATGTCCAGGACAGTATGACGGATTATCTGAATTCGAAGACCAGTGATTCCCTGGAGGACTATTACCGTAGCGAGCAGGAATACCGTAACATGGTGAATGAAATGGGGGAAAAGGTAACGGAGCTAAGCTTTACCAGAATGGAGCGTAATATCAGGAATATGTCGGAGAACTATCTTGATATTGTAGCCCAGACGGTTGAAGCCAAGCGTGGCCGCAATGTTGAAAAATACAGGGTTCGTTATGAGAGTGCGACGGAGTTGTACGAATATATCAGTGACTATATTGTTAGTCTCAACAATGAGCAGTTTATGCATAATTCAGTCCACTACAATGAATTGTCCAAAGTATTCCGTTCCTTCGAAACCGTCAGTATGATTGTTATGTTCCTTGTGATTGTAACCAATGTAATCATCATCACCAGATTTGTCGGCGGTAAAATCCAGCCCTTAAAGAAATTGGCCACAGCGGCGGATGAGGTGGCAAAGGGGAACTTCGACATTGCGCTTTTGGAAGTGAATGCGGAAGATGAAATCGGCGTTGTGACCAATGCGTTTAACCAGATGGTTATTAACATCCGCAAATATATTGCGCAAATCAAGGAAAGAATGGAAGTAGAGCGGGCTCTGAAGGAGAAAGAACTTCTGATGGAGACCCACTTAAAGGATGCCCAGCTGAAATATCTGCAGGCACAGATTAATCCCCATTTTCTTTTTAATACGTTAAATGCCGGAGTGCAGCTTGCCATGATGGAAGGGGCGGAACGGACTTATACCTACGTCCGGAACATGGCGGAATTTTTCCGTTACAATGTTAAGAAGGGAAACGAAACCGTTACCCTCCGGGAAGAAATCGAACTGGTGGATAATTATATTTACATATTAAACGTGCGTTTTTCGGGCGAGATTCATTACGAGAAGGAGCTGGATGAAAGTCTCCTGGATATCAGAATGCCCGGCATGATTCTTCAGCCCATTGTGGAGAACAGTGTGAACCACGGTATCCGCGAGATGGAGGGGGCAGGGATTATCCGCCTGTCGGTATATGCAATGGGAGATGAAGTTTGTATCAGTGTAAAAGATAACGGCAAGGGAATCGCTGAGGAAGATATCCAAAGCATTCTGGATGGCTCCTACCGTAAAAAACGCTCTAAGAGCGCTTCCAACGGGATCGGTATGGACAATGTGATTGCCAGATTGAAGCTTTTTACGGAAAACGAAGATGTAATCAGCTTAGTCAGCGAAGGGGAGAATATGGGAACGGAAGTGATTCTCTACCTGCAGACAAAGGAGGAACCGGAAGATGTATAAGATTATGCTGGCGGATGATGAAGGAATTGTAATTGATTCCATTAAGTTTATCATCGAAAAGGAATTCGGAGATTCCTGCACAATAGAATATGCCAAAACAGGAAGAGGTGTCATCGAGCTGGCAGAGGCATTCCGGCCCGATATTGCCATTATGGACATTCAGATGCCGGGAATAAACGGCATAGAGGCCATGAAGGAAATCCGTAAAAGCAACAGCAATGTGATTTTTATTGTTTTATCCGCTTATGACAAGTTCGATTATGCCAAGGAAGCGATTCGTCTCGGCGTGTTGGAATATATCACCAAACCCATGGAGAGAACAAGACTGATATCGGTTTTGCAGACTGCTTTTGATATGGTGGACCGGGAGCGGCAGCGACGTACCAATGATCTGATTATCAGAGAGAAGATGGAGACCGTAGTGCCCATCATCGAAAGCGGTTTTATCTATAATATTTTATTACAGAGTCTTTCCGAAGAGGACATTGTAAATTACCGGACCATGCTTGGTATTGAGGAAGAGTATGCTTACATGATGGCGGTGGTGTGCGGTGATTCCATTGATGGAAACCAGATGACCAACGCCATGGGCAGCGGGGTCAAAATGCAGAAGCACTACAGCGAAGTGCGGGAATGTATGAAGGAATATTTTACCTGCATTGTAGGAACCGTACTGGGAAATAAGCTGACTGTCTTAGTGCCCTGTGAGAAGGAAGACGGGGAGTATAACCGGAGAATAGAAATCATCGACAGGGCAAGAGAACTGGTGCGTAAAATTCAGCAGAAAACGGATATCCGTTTCCGTATCGGTGTGGGAAGAGTGACGGAAATGAAGAATGTGGAGGACTCTTATCACGAGGCGATTAACGCCCTGAATATGACCAATGCGGGAGTGGTGCATGCGGACGATTTGCCCATTGGCTGTGACTATGAAGCAGACTATCCCGTTCATCTGGAGAAATCTCTTTTTGAGAGCGTGGAAAAAGGAGACATGGATGGTGCCATCGCGACAGCAGGCGAATATTTTAACTGGATGGCTGAGAACAATCCCAACAGCCTTATGGAGATTCGGATTAAGGTGCTGGAATTTGCTCTTTTTGCAGAGCGTGCCGCGTATCTGAAAGGCGGCATGACATATCAGTTTTCTTCCAGACGGGATTACCTTCCGACATTAATGAGCATGACGCAGATGAACGAATTAAAAGGATGGTTTTTGGATAAAATCAGGGAAGCCTGCAGAAATATATCCGATAAAAGAACCGAGCGTTCCAACAGTATAATCGAACATGCAAAGGAATACATCGATAAGAATTACAACCGGGATATTTCTTTGGATGATGTCTCAAGAGTTGTCAATGTGAGTCCTTATTATTTCAGCAAGCTGTTTAAGGAAGATACGGGAGTGAATTTTATAGAATATGTAACCGGAATCCGTATGGAGAAGGCGAAGGAGTTGTTGGCAGAGTCGGAGTATTCCATGAAGGAAATCTGTTCCATGGTGGGTTACGGGGATCCCAATTATTTCAGCCGGACGTTTAAGAAAAATGTGGGAGTTACGCCCACGGAATACAAGGAACAACACTTTGGGGTGAGAGGATAGAGAGATGAGTTATAAAAGAATAATTGCAGGGATAGTGATTTGTCTGTTAATGGGGCTTGCGGCCTGTGGTCCCGGTACCCAGAACGCAGAAATGGAAGAAAAGGAAGAAGATAAGATCCAGATTGGTATGTGCTTTGACTCTTTTATTATTGAGCGCTGGCAACGCGACCGGGACGTTTTTGTGTCTACTGCCAAAGAGCTGGGGGCGGAGGTAAATGTACAGAACGCCAATGGGGATGTGGAAGAGCAGAAGAATCAGATTGATTATTTTATCAGGAAGGGAATGGACGTGATTGTCATTATCTGTGCTGATTCGGCAGCCCTTAAGGATTCCGTGGAAAAAGCCCAGAATGCCGGCATTAAAGTGATTGCCTATGACCGCCTTATTACGGATTCCGAGGTGGATTTATATATTACCTTTGACAATGAGATGGTAGGACGGATGATGGGGGAAGCCTTTGTGGCAAACGGTGTTGCCGACGGAAAGGTTTTGATGCTGGGCGGTCCTCTGGCGGATAACAATGTCCTGCTTGTGGAGAATGGATTTAAGGCTGTTATGGAAGAGAATAATGTAACCATTCTGGATTCGGTCCATGCTGACGGATGGCGCGCAGAAGTTGCTGCGGAGTATGTCTACGAAAATGTGGATATCGTGGAACAGGCGGATGCCATTATGTGCGGAAACGATAACCTGGCCAGTCAGGTAGTACATGCACTGGCAGAGAAGAGGATGGCAGGAAATAAGCTGGTGGTAGGACAAGATGCGGATTTGGAAGCCTGTCAGCGAATTGTGGAAGGAACCCAGGTTATGACCGCTTATAAACCGGTGGAACAGCTTGCCAAGCGGGCGGCGGAATGCGCGGTGGCGCTGGCCAAGGGAGAGACGCTTACGGGGGAGGATGTTACTTATATTGAGAACGGCAAGTATCGTATCGCTTATGTGGGACTGGAACCCATCAGTGTTACCAGGGATAACATTGACGAAGTGATTATCGGAAACGGATTTCACCTGAAAGAGGATGTATATCTGAACGTTCCGGAGGAGATGCCCTAGATTTTGGCGTGATGACAGAGTATTGTAATAGAATTAGGAAAAAATTGTGAAGGAATCGTATTTAGCACAAAAAAGTGCTAGTGCGATTCTTTTTTTATTGTTTTGTATCATAAAAATTTGAAGAATGTAATAAATTATTCCTATTTTTTACATGTTATGATGTTTTTGTAAACAAAAAGGTGTGTGGCGATCTGATCCGTCACACAAAATTATAAGCTTTTAGGGAGGCAAAAGAATGATGAAAAAGATTTTGAGTATGGTTCTTGCAACATTTATGGTTGCGTCCTTATTCGTTGGTTGTAGCGGCAGCGCTGCATCAGGCGGAGACAAGGTTGGTGTGGCTATGCCTACAAAGGATCTTCAGAGATGGAACCAGGATGGTGCCAACATGAAGTCTGAGTTGGAAGCTGCCGGATATTCGGTAGACTTACAGTACGCATCAAATGATATCGCTACACAGGTATCACAGATTGAGAACATGATTAACTCCGGATGTAAGGTTCTCGTTATTGCATCCATCGACGGTGACTCTTTAGGAACTGTTTTAGAGCAGGCAAAAGAGAAGAATATTCCCGTTATCGCATATGACCGTTTGATTATGAACTCAGATGCGGTTACCTACTACGCAACATTTGATAACTACATGGTTGGTACAAAGCAGGGTGAATACATCAAAGAAGCATTAGATCTTGACAATGCTGCAGGACCTTTCAACATTGAGTTGGTAACAGGTGACCCCGGCGACAATAACGCAAGATTCTTCTTCGGCGGCGCTATGGATGTTCTTCAGCCTTACATCGATTCCGGTAAATTGGTTGTGAAATCCGGTCAGACTGATTTCGAAACAGTTGCAACCGCAGCATGGGCTACTGAAGCAGCTCAGTCCAGAATGGATACTATCATTTCTGCTAATTACGCAGACGGCACACAGTTAGACGCAGTGCTTTGCTCCAACGACTCTACAGCACTTGGTGTTGCGAACTCTTTGGCAGCTAACTACAACGGCGAATGGCCTATCATCACCGGTCAGGACTGTGATATTGCAAACGTTAAGAACATGATCGCAGGAAAGCAGTCTATGTCTATCTTCAAGGATACACGTACTCTTGCATCCAAGGTTGTTGAAATGGTTGACGCTATCATGAAGGGATCCGCAGCTCCCGTTAACGATACGGAAACATATGATAACGGAACAGGTTACATTCCTTCTTACCTCTGCGAGCCTGTATTTGCAGACGTAAACAACTACGAAGAATTATTGATTAAGTCAGGTTACTATACAGCAGATCAGATTCAGTAATCACTTAACATATTACGACAGTTTAAGCTGTTACCATAAAAGAAAGATGGTTGTGTAAAATTTATTCTAAAAAGGGAACTTGCAGGCGGGGCAAAACCCGCCTGCATAATTGTAAAAGAGAAGTTGTCCGGCTGAAGCATATCGGGAAAGAAGGGGAGCAAAACCGGCAGCTGAAATGAGTAGAGAAAAGTGCAACAGCTAAATGAGCATGGGAGGGATAACATTGGCAGAAGTAATACTGGAAATGCAACAGATTACGAAAACATTTCCGGGCGTCAAGGCTCTTGATAATGTTAATTTGATAGTAGAAAGAGGTGAGATTCACGCGTTGGTTGGCGAGAATGGTGCGGGAAAATCCACGCTGATGAACGTATTAAGCGGAATCTATCCTTATGGTTCTTACGAAGGCAAAATTCTTTATAACGGGAAAGAATGCCGCTTTACCAATATTAAGGACAGCGAAGCCAAGGGGATTGTTATTATCCATCAGGAACTGGCGCTGGTTCCTTATATGACGATTGCTGAGAATATGTTCCTCGGCAATGAATGTGGAAAAAAGTACAAAATTAACTGGAATGAAACCAATGACCGTGCGGCAAAGTTATTGAAAACTGTCGGACTTTCCGAGTCGCCGCAGGTTTTAATCAAAGATATAGGTGTGGGTAAACAGCAGCTTGTGGAAATTGCCAAGGCAATGGCGAAGAATGCCAAGTTGTTGATTCTTGATGAACCTACAGCATCCCTGAATGAAGATGATTCCAAGGCACTTCTTGATTTGCTTTTGGAATTCAAATCCCGGGGACTGACGTCTATCATTATTTCCCATAAGTTAAATGAAATTTCTTATGTGGCAGATAAGATAACCGTAATTCGTGACGGGTCCACCATTGAGACCTTGGACAAAGAAAAAGATGATATTTCCGAAGCTCGTATCATCCGGGGCATGGTAGGCCGTGAGTTGTCAGACCGTTTCCCGAAAAGGACAGACTGTGTGTTAGATATTGTTAATATGTCCGTAGAGAATTGGAATGTTTATCATCCCGTTTACATGGAACGTAAGGTAGTGGACGATGTAAGCTTCTATGTAAAGAAGGGTGAGGTGCTTGGTATTTCAGGATTGATGGGTGCCGGCAGAACAGAGCTTGCCATGAGTCTTTTCGGAGGCAGTTACGGTCATAACATCAGCGGAACCTTAACCATTAAGGGCAAAAAGGTTGTGTTGAAGAATGTACAGGATGCAATTAAGCATAAACTTGCCTATGTTACGGAAGACCGCAAAGGAAACGGATTGATTCTAAGCAATCCCATCCGCGTGAATACCACATTGGCAAATCTGGAAAGTGTAAGTAAGAAAAATATAATTGATAAAGATTTGGAATATAAAGTGGCCGTGGAATATAAGAATAAATTGAAGACCAAATGTCCCACGGTAGAACAGAATGTAGGAAACTTAAGCGGCGGAAATCAGCAGAAGGTTCTTCTCGCCAAGTGGATGTTTGCCAATCCTGATATTCTGATTCTTGATGAACCTACCAGAGGTATTGATGTAGGTGCTAAGTACGAGATTTACTGTATCATTAACCGCCTTGTGGCAGAAGGTAAATCCGTTATTATGATTTCCTCCGAGTTACCTGAAATTCTCGGAATGTGTGACAGAATATATGTTATGAACGAAGGTAAAATTGTTGGAGAAATGGATGGCAAGGATGCGACACAGGAATCTATCATGTCGTGTATCTTAGCAACCGGAAGCAAAGGAGAATAGAGATGAGTAAAGATAAAATAGTTGCTTTTATAAATAAATACACAATGATTCTGGTATTAATCCTGTTGATTGCTATTTTTTCCGCAGCCACAGGCGGTAACATTCTTTTACCCATGAATGTCAGCAGTTTGATTTCCCAGAATGCATACGTGTTCATTCTTGCAACGGGTATGTTGCTTTGTATCTTAACCGGCGGTAACATCGACTTGTCCGTTGGTTCGGTAGTATGTTTCGTAGGTGCCATCGGTGCGGTGTTGATGGTAAACTTCCGTGTAAATATGTTTATTGCCGTACTGGTCATGTTTGCGGTAGGTGCATTGATTGGTGCATTCCAGGGCTTCTGGATTGCGTATGTGCGAATTCCGCCTTTTATCGTGACATTGGCAGGTATGTTGGTATTCAGAGGATTGAGTAATGTTGTTTTGGATGGTATGACAGTTTCCATCGGTGATTGTACCACCTTCGTAAATCTTTTCGGCGGCGGTGCAGACTGCTATATTCCTGATATCTTCCGTGTGGAAGGATTTAACCTTACCTGTTTCCTGGCCGGCGTGATTGCCACGGTAATTTATGTGCTCTTCCAGATTAGAGGAAGACTAATGAAAAAGAAAAAAGGATATGAGACAGAGAAGCTTGCTCCCATGGTGATTAAGACTTCCCTGATTTCCCTTGTAATTCTTGCTTTTGCATTCCGTCTTGCACAGCATAAAGGTATTCCTACCGTATTCCTTTGGGTATTGGTTGTTATTTTAATCTATGGTTACATTACTTCCAATACTACCATCGGTCGTCATTTCTATGCAGTGGGCGGTAATGAGAAGGCGACGAAACTTTCCGGTATTAACACCAATAAAGTTTACTTTTTGGCATATGCCAACATGGGTCTTCTTGCAGCTTTGGCAGGTATGGTTACCATTGCCCGTCTTACTTCTGCACAGCCTACATACGGACAGAACTACGAGATGGATGCTATTGGAGCCTGCTTCATCGGCGGTGCATCCGCATACGGCGGTATCGGTACCGTGCCCGGTGTAATCATTGGTGCGGTTCTTATGGGTGTCATCAATATCGGTATGTCCCTGATGGGTGTTGACCAGAACTGGCAGAAGGTGGTTAAGGGTCTCGTATTGCTTGCGGCAGTTATATTCGATGTAGTTTCCAAGCGTCGTGGCAGCCTTATTGTAAAGAATTAATGAAGGGACGATAAAAAAAGTCATCAGACTCCGTAAAAATAAACAGATAGTTATCCGGCAGTCATTCCCGGACTTCGGATGATTCACTGCTAATACACTTATTCTACTCAGGGAAAGGACCACTTTGGTGGTCTTTTTTCTGTTTGCGGGGAAAGGATTTGCTGTCGGTATCCCGTCTTTTAGAGTTGTTCTTGTGTTAAAATATTTACAAAGACAGTTTCAACAATATATAATACTATATAGTAAGAAATGTTTGTATAAATGCGTGTGTAAGAGTGGGTTAGAGAACAGAAGAAAGAAGGGTGTATGTATGCAAAAGGGTTACGTTTTATTTAATGAATTGGCCGGCGATGCAAGGGGACAGTTGCAGAAAGAAGTGTTAGATCCTCATTTGAAAATGCCTCTGGAATTTGTGAACGTGAAAGATATTGAGGATTACGGCTCTTTTATGAAGGGTTTGGAGCCGGAAGATGTGGTGGTTCTGGTAGGCGGTGACGGAACGCTGAACCGGTTTGCCAACAGCATTTACGGAATGGATATTCAGAATGAGATTCTGTATTACCCCAACGGGACCGGCAATGATTTTGCCCGTGATTTGAATTTCGAGAAGGGATGCGCTCCCTTTTCCGTTCGTACATATCTGAAGAATCTTCCGCAGGTAGAGGTGAAGGATAAGACGTACCGTTTTATCAATGGTGTGGGATTTGGATTAGACGGATACTGTTGTGAGGAAGGCGACAGGCTGAAAGCAATTCCCGGCAAGAAGGTGAATTATACAGCCATTGCAATTAAGGGGCTTCTTTTTGCATTTAAGCCGGTGAATGCCACTGTGGTAGTAGACGGAGAAGAGTACTCTTATCGCAAGGTTTGGATTGCCCCCACTATGAAGGGACGTTTTTACGGTGGCGGTATTATGCCCACGCCAAACCAGGAAAGAGGGAAAGCGGACGGAAGTGTGTCCATGATGCTGTTTCACGGCTCAGGGAAACTTCGAACCCTGATGATTTTCCCCACCATTTTTAAGGGAGAACATTTGAAATATACTAAGAATATTTTGATTCTTTCAGGACGTGACATTCGGGTGACTTTTGACAGACCCTGTCCTTTGCAGGTGGATGGAGAAACTATCGTAGATGTTACTTCTTATCATGTAATTGCCGGGAAACAGTAGGATATCCCCACTTGTAAAAAGTGAAAAAACAAGCTATACTATCAAAGTAGCACTTTCGGAAATGTATTTCTGATGTATCTGTTCAGAAAGGAATGTGCTAAATAGTGAAAGGAAGGTAAAAGAAATGGCTGAATTTACAAAGGACATGACAATTGGCGAAATGCTTCGTAAGAATCCTGAAGTTGCTCCCGTATTAATGAGTGCAGGAATGCACTGTGTAGGATGCCCTTCAGCACAGGGTGAGACTTTAGAAGAAGCTGCAATGGTTCACGGAATGAATGTGGACGAGCTTTTGGAAGCACTGAATCAGTTATAAAATTTACTCCCGCAAACCGTAAGGCTGCGGGAGTTTATTTTTGCCGGTTATTCATCGGACAATCTTATTCGTTCTGATTCACTCATCGTTCCGTTTCAGGCATTCGCAATCTGAGCCAGGGTTTCGATTGCGTTTAGCGCCATAAGGGGTGCATAATGCTCTGCGACATAATACTTCAGGTATCCGTTGTCCGGAACGGGAGAACCATATTCTTCCAAAAGGTTACAGAAACTGCGATATTCTTCGACACTGTGCTCTGCCCGGGAGAAGTAAAGCAGATACATATCCTTGCTTTCTTCTTTGAAAAGGGAAGAAACACCATGATAGCGAGGTGCCAGATTTTTGCTGACGTTCAATAAATCGCTTAGTCCGGAGAATCTGTAAAAATAATATTCACGGCCGGCGTCCTTCTTCTCTGTTGAATGAAGCGCCATGTTTTTGCCGGGAGAGGGCAAATCAGGTATGTTGATTTCATCCTCTTCGTAATCGTCATCGGATACTTCTTCCTCGGCGTTAGACGTCTGCATCTTTCTGAACAAATCGATAAGATTCTCAGGTTTGCCTAAAGAGCCAAAAACTTCTTCCAATGCGGAGGAGAGAGGATTGTCTTCGCGATGAACGGAAGGTGCGAACTTGGAAAAACGGGTATCCAATTCGTCCGGATCTTCCACCTTGGTTACAATAATGACAGCACATTCCGCAAAGGGAATGACTTCAATCATCAAAGGAATATCTTCTGCTTCAAAGCCGTATTGATGAGCCGCCATACGCATCATGTCACGAAACAGGGCTTTCACTTTTTCGTTTCCGTATGCGATCTCGCTTAATTTCAAATCACGTTTCTCTAAGTCCTTTTTGGTAAGGGTGCAACGAATTTGTCGATCATTTACTTTTTCTATCTTCACTATCATCACCTCTTTCTTAAAAAGGATATTCTGCAAATAAAGATTCATACACCGCACACCATATTTGCAAAATCGTTTAAAAGATATATTATATGTTTCATTAAGGTTCGTCAAGTGTTGTGCGGTAAAAACACAAAACTATCATAAATAGACCTTTTTAGGCATACCAAAAATGTCATTTTGGTGACAGAAATGGTACCGGTAAAACTATTGCTTTTTGAAAAAGCATTGCATATAATTACAGATACGAGCAACTCGCGGGCGAAAGTAATGTACCGGGAGGGAGGACTCAAGGTATCTTTTTAATATTCTGATTTATGACCGTTTAGAACAGCGAATTACACGATCGGTTCTGAATGGTTATCTCAAATTTATCTATGTGAAACTTCATACATTATGTCTTATAAGCACATATTAGTGCTTTCAATTGTAGCATATCACAGTTATCACTAGCTAAACCCCAATTATGAAATCTAAAGCAATTTACAAATAATTCAATCGGGTACCTTCGTTGTGTGAGTTGTCGTCCATCTAAAATTATTATCGTCATTTTCGGACTTTTTTATGAGAAAAAAGGAAAAGATAGTTACATCACGGGTCCTTTTGGCTCAAAAGTATTGTCGGGACAAAAGCATCGGATAATATGGAAATTCTTTGAAACCCTTCAGAAGAAACCGGAGTCTGTTTTACGGTGATTTACCAAAAAAATGTCATAATTGTCTCAGGAAACGGTAAAATACGCATAACCCCTCAAACCGAGTAAGACAGGATTTACGGAGCATCCGTCGGGGATTAAGGAAAAAGAATATCTCGAAAAGTTTAGGATGACGATAGGTGATTTTTCTGCTATAATAAGGACGATTGTTTATCAGGAACGGAGGAAAAGAAATGGAACCTACGCGTGAGAACAGAAACAAGATGCGCAAGAAAAAGAAGCGTAAAGCTGCAATTGCCAAGCTTATCCCTGTTATTATTGCAATTGTGCTTATTATAGTGATAGGTGGTATTTATTATGGACGGGAACTGGTGGAGACACTGTATTACAGTTCCGAGCAGAAAGATTTGAATGAGTTTTATGAATTATATGATGAGAACGATGTGGCGATTTTTTTACAGGACTCTTATGTGGCGGAGAAAGCAAAGTACGTAAACGGAGAGTGCTATTTCGATTTTGAAACCATACGAACCTATTTTAAGGATCGCTTTTATGTGAATACAGAGGAAGGAATTATGCTCTATACCACTGCAACGGATATTTATGAGGTGGTGCTCGGAGAAGGTGTTTCTTCCTATTCCGTAGGAGATCAGACCGTGCCCCTTAAGTATGCGCCGGCGATTTACTATAAGGACGTGTTGCATGTTTCGGCAGAGTATTTGCAGTTGTTTAATGATTTTGAATATGAGTTCTATCCGGAGCCGAACAGAATGTTACTGTACACGGAAGATACTTCCTATAAGCAGTGCAAGGTGAAGAAGGAAACTAAGATAAGAACCCATGGCGGGGTGAAATCTCCGATTGTGGCTGAGGTCGCAGAAGGGGAGGAAGTACTGGTTCTTGAAGAGATGGAAGAGTGGACCAAGGTTATTTTACCGAATGGTTTCATGGGATATCTCGAAAATAAGCGGATTGAGGATTTATCAAGTGTAAGCAAGACCGTGAAGAAGGATGCAATTGATGACGGTTATACACCGATTTCCAAGGATTACATCATTAACATGGGCTTTCATCAGGTGTTTTCACAGTCTGCAAACAATACTTTTGAAGAGTATACCGCGTCAGCTACGGGCATGAATGTAATTGCCCCTACGTGGTTTCGGTTTATAGATGGCGAAGGCAATTTTGAGTGTATTGCCAGCACGGATTATGTGCAGAAGGCACATGCTAAGGGAATGGAAGTCTGGGCCGTATTTACCGACGTGGATAACAAGGTAGATACAGAAGCGATTTTCGGAACGAAGGAAAGAAGAAGGACCGTGATTGAACGGATGATTTCCTATGCGATAGAGTATGATTTGGATGGAATCAACATTGACTTTGAAACGATTCCTGCCGAAACGGGAGACGATTTCGTACAGTTTTTGAGAGAACTTTCCATTCAGACTCATGCCAACGGAATTGTTCTTTCCGTAGACAATTATGCGCCTACCGCTTCCACCGCACATTATAATCGTAAAGAGCAGGGACTTGTGGTAGATTATGTGGTTGTGATGGGCTATGATGAACACTGGGGAGGCTCCGATGTGGCAGGAAGTGTTGCATCCATTGACTTCGTAGAGGGCGGCATTATGCGTACCATCGACGAGGGAGTGCCTGCATCCAAGCTGATTAATGCCATTCCTTTTTATACCAGACTCTGGAAAACCGAGGGCGGTGAAGTTAGCAGCGAGGTAAAAGGCATGGGAGCGTCTAAATCCTGGGCAGAAGACAACGGCGTAGAGTTGATTTGGGACAACACCTGTTGCCAGTATTACGGAGAGCTGCTTCAGGGTGATGCATTGTATCAGATCTGGCTGGAAGAGGAAGAATCCATTAAGACCAAATTAAATGTTATGAAGTCAAACGGTGTTGCCGGTGTTGCAGAATGGAAATTGGGCTTTGAACAGAGTTTGATCTGGGATGTAATCAGTGAATATCAGAATTCTTAAGGAAAGTGACCGAAATGAAAAACTTTTATTTGTAGATGCTTTATATCACCAGCAGAGGACTTCTGGCGACCTGTCGGAATAATAAAAAAAGAACACCCATATAGTGTAAGGAAAAGGTGATGTGTTATCACAATACATCATGCGGATAAGGAAGAGGGCTTGTATGAAGCGCGTATCTTTATTGAAAATACTTACGGTGGGTGTTCTTTTTTTGTGTATTTTTTGTCTGGGAATATGGATTGCGGGAAGCCTGCACCGGGCGGAAGAGACGGCCGGTAAAAGAGAGCGCGGCGGTCAGACAAAGGAAGATAGGGAGGCATCGGAAGAAGAAAACATAACAGCGGAGGAAGAACGTTCCCGGTATGGGAACTATACCGTGGTGGTGGATGCCGGACACGGAGGAAATGATCCGGGAAAAGTCGGAAATAAGGGATTGCTTGAAAAAGATGTTAATCTGGAGATTGCCGGACTTTTGGAGCGCAGACTGTCTGAAGCCGGCATAAATGTGGTGATGACAAGGCACGAGGATGTACGACTGGGAGAAGAGAATGTAAGCAATGAAAAAATGGAAGATTTGAATGAGCGTCTCCGTATCATTTCAGAGTGCAGTCCTGTATTGGTGGTAAGCATACATCAAAACAGTTTTACGGATGCCGCCGTGCGTGGGCCTCAGGTCTTTTATCATGGAAACAGTGCGGAAGGAAAGCGGGCTGCGGAATGCATTCAGGAGAAACTAAACGGAATGGAGGAAGTGACGTCACCCCGCGTGTCAAAATCCAATGATACATATTACCTTTTGAAGAAAACGGAGGCGCCCATGGTGATAGCAGAATGTGCATTTTTAAGCAATCCGGCGGAGGAAGAACTTTTGGGGACGGAAGCGTACCGGGAAGCGGTGGCGGATGCCATAACGGCGGGGGTACTTGAATATCTTGATGGGATTTATTTCATAAATTAGTATGGCTCTATCTTTTGGAGAAGAAGATTTCCAATATAACTTGTTGGAAATCTTCTTTTCTTTCGTACTTTCTATCTTTTGTAAAATGTGTTATACTCACAGTATTCTATTCGCGAAGAAGAATCCGGCGGAAGGCTGACGCGCGAAGGAAGAGCCGATAAATAGTCGCTTCCCGCAGAGGGGAGCGGATGTATCAATGATGGAGAAAATGAATGAAAACGCTGGTTGTGAAGCAGGATGAAGCCTGCATGGATTTAAAGGCAATGGAAGAAGCCGGCAGAATTATACGGGATGGCGGATTGGTGGCATTCCCCACAGAAACGGTGTATGGTCTGGGAGGAGATGCATTTAATCCCGATTCTTCCCGAAAGATTTATGCCGCCAAAGGAAGACCTTCTGACAATCCGCTGATTATACATATCTATAGGGAAGAGGATTTGGAACGTTGTGTTTCCGTAGTGCCGGAAACCGCCCGGAAGCTGGCAGCGGCTTTTTGGCCCGGTCCCCTTACCATGGTGTTACCCAAAGCCAAAGAGGTGCCGAAGGAAACTACGGGCGGGCTTGAGACAGTAGCCATCCGCCTGCCTTCTCATCCGGTGGCGAGAGCTTTTATAGAGGCAGCGGGAGGATTTGTGGCGGCGCCCAGTGCCAATCTGTCCGGGAAACCCAGTCCGACGCAGGCTTGTTATGTGGTGGAGGATATGGACGGAAGAATTGAAATGATTATGGACGGTGGGGATATTCCCATCGGCCTGGAGTCCACCATTGTGGATTTGACCGGCGAAATCCCCATGATTTTACGACCGGGATATATTACCAAAGAGATGCTTGAAGAAGTGCTTGGCAGGGTGGAGACGGATCCTACCATTTTGGATGGGACAAGCACGGAAGCACCCAAAGCACCGGGAATGAGGTATCGTCATTATGCGCCCAAGGGAGACATGGTGATTGTGCAAGGGCAACGGGAGGCAGTGGTGGCTGTAATTAATGCATCCCTGCAGGAGAAAAAAGCCCTGGGAATCCGTACCGGTGTACTGGCCACAAAAGAGAGCATGGACGAATATCAGGCAGATGTGGTAAAATGTATTGGAAGCAGGCAGAAAGAAGAAGAAATCGCTGCTTCGCTGTACCGTTGTTTACGGGAAATGGATGATGAGGGCGTGGTACAGATTTATTCCGAAAGCTTTTCGTCAGACGGAATAGGACAGGCCATAATGAACCGCTTATTGAAGGCGGCAGGCCATAAAATAATTAATGTCTAAGGAGGATGCATCACATGATAGCATTAGCAAGTGACCATGGCGGTTATGATTTGAAAGAAATGATTAAGAAACATTTGGAAGAAATGGGATATGAGGTGAAGGATTTCGGATGTCACGACAAGAGTTCCTGTGACTATCCCGTATTTGGCCGTCCTGCGTCAGAAGCGGTAGGAAGCGGCGAATGTGAGAAAGGTATTCTTGTATGTACTACCGGAATCGGAATGTCCATGGTGGCAAATAAAGTGAAAGGTGTTCGTGCGGCTCTTTGCGCTGACCCTGTATCTGCAGGACTGACAAGAGAACACAATAATGCCAATATGCTTGTACTGGGTGCGGGAATCGTAGGTCCCAACCTTGCAATGGGAATCGTTGATACTTTTATGAAAACAGAGTTCCCTGCTGAGGAGAAGCATGTAAGACGCGTTAACATGATTGAAGGATAAAAGGGAGGGGTTACAACATGAAGAGAGAAGATTACATTTCATGGGATGAGTATTTTACCGGAATTGCCATGCTTTCAGGCATGCGCTCCAAGGATCCTAACACCCAGGTGGGAGCCTGTATCGTGGATAAGAACAACCGTATTTTATCCGTAGGATATAACGGACTTCCCAACGGATGCTCCGATGATTTATTCCCATGGGCCCGTTCCGGTCTGGAACTGGAAACCAAGTATCCTTTCGTTGCACACAGTGAGTTGAATGCCATTCTGAATTACAGAGGCGGCAATTTAGAGGGTGCCAAGCTTTATGTTACGTTGTTTCCCTGCAATGAATGTGCCAAGGCAATTATTCAGGCAGGCATCAGTGAAGTAATCTATGATTGCAATAAATATGATCAGACTCCTTCTGTCATTGCGTCCAAAAGAATGCTGGATGCGGCAGGCGTGAAATATCGTCAGTACGAAAGAACCGGAAGGGTAATTTCGTTTGAGGTGTAGGAGTTTTGTGGAGGACATTGTGAAAAAAATCAGATTAAGGATGTTTTCTCTTTTGCTGGCAGCAGCAATTGTTCTTTCCTTAACGCCTGCGGCAGTGGTGCAGGCACAGACGCCGGAGGAGCGTTTGATTGAGGCGGAGGAAGAAATGAAACGCCTGAAGGAAGAACAGGAAAAAATCGCCAAAGATAAGGCAGATGCAAAGAATGCATTGGCGGATTTGAATTACCATCAGACTACAATTCAGGAACAGTTGGATGAATTGAATGCCGACCTTGCGGAAACGGCAGCGCGTCTGGAAGAGGTGAATAATCAGATTGAAGATAAGGAAGAAGAAATCGCCAAGACGTCAGTAGAACTTACCAACGCAAGAGAACAGGAAAGTGCGCAGTACGAGGCTATGAAAAAGCGGTTTCAGTCCATGTATGAGGATTCCGGCAGCGGATATCTTGATATTCTTATGCAGGCTGACGGTTTTGCGGAGTTTCTGAATATGACGGAATACATCAACATGATTGCAAAGTATGACAATCAGTTGCTGGAAGACTATCAGACAATCTGTACCGAGATTGAAGAAAAGGAACTTACCCTGGAAGCCGAATATGCGGAACTGGAAGTGCTCAAACAGCAGAATGTCTATGAGAAAGAGCGCATCGACGGACTGATTTCGGAAACTTCCATCCGGTTGCAATATTATTCCGAGCAGGTTAGTACCGCAAAGGATGAGCTGAGTGCAATTGAAGATGAGCTGAATAGAAAGAATGACGAAATGGAAGACCAGCAGCAGGATATTGATCAGATTAAGCGCGAGATTGAGATGTCCAGACGTTCAAGGGAATCCGAGAAGCGTGACGTTTCTGATATTGTGTATGATGAGAATGACAGATATCTTCTGGCCAATCTGATTTATTGTGAAGCCGGCGGTGAGCCCTACGAAGGGCAGGTTGCCGTAGGCGCTGTGGTAATTAACAGAGTACGTTCTTCCGTGTTTCCGGATACGGTGTATTCGGTAATCTATCAGAAACGGCAGTTTGCGCCGGTGGATGATGGGCATCTGGCCCTTGCCCTGGCACAGAATCGTGCCACCGAATCCTGCTACCGCGCGGCAGATGAAGCGATGGCGGGATATTCCAATGTAGGCGACTGTGTGTATTTCAGAACGGTAGTCCCCGGAATCGACGGGATTATTATCGGAAATCATATATTTTACTAGTATTAGGATACATCATTGTTACACTTGATTTTGTGAGCAAAATCCCTTGAACAGATATCATGCTTTTATTGTTCTGTTGAAGGGATTTTTGTTGTATAGGATATACAGGAAATATTGGATGTGAATAAGAAAGGAGATTTATTCATATTCTTCAATCATCTTTTGGTATACGGTGAATTCGTCACGGTAAATGCAGTTTAGTAAGTTATTCAGGCGAACGAGAGCTCTTTGCATTGCATCGGTATCAATCAGACCGAGCGAAAGTGCATCCGCAAGCTCGTCTAAATCAAGGACCTTCACAAAGCCGCCTGGCATGATGACAACGTCCGCCAAAAGGTCGGTTGTGGTAAGTGTGGAAGTTTCCTCATCATAAGTATAGTCTACGATGTCACAATACCAGCACAGAAGGGAACCATCTTTTCGGCAAAACTTACCTACTTTAATCCCCTCATTAAGAAGATAGAGAGAAAAACCGTGGTCCATGTCGTTGCGGGGATGAAGTGTCTTCCATCCGGTAATAATCATTTCGTCATTACGATAGAGGATGATATCATCTTCCAGGCGGACACATTCGTTTGGAATCAGTCGTTTTCGATACAGATGAAGCTCTTTCATGGCGGTTCCTCCCAATGTCTACGTACTCTTTCTAAAAATACTACACATTTCCGTCTTAAAAGTCAATGTAAAATGGCATTTTTCAACTAGACATAATGGTAAAAAATGAGTATAATCTTAAACTGGAAGGGGAGGTTTTTTCATGGCTTCTGACAGAAAAGAAAAATCCGGCCTTATGCGAGATGTTTTCCGGACATTGGTGTGCATTACACAGTTCGGAATTAATATGCTGGTTCCGGTGACGCTTTGCTTCCTTGCCGGCTTATGGCTGGATGAACGCTTGGGAACATCCTTTATTGCCATTCTTTTATTTTTCGTCGGTGCCCTTGCCGGCGGAAGGAATGTTTACAGACTTTTTAAGAAACATATGGGAATCGGAAAGGATGACCGGCCGTGTTGAATGAGAATGAAACTTTAATAGAGCTGTGGGTGGGAAGCATTGCTTTTGCAGTTCTTACCATTGCAGTGGGAGTGTGGTTCCCGGCAGCCAAGCTGGCTTATGTGCTTGGTGTGTTGCTGGGTTGTGTTACTTCCGTGATTATGGCGAAACACATGGCTCGCAGCATAGAAAGAGCATTGGATGAAGGAGGAAATCCGGCGAGGCTGATGCGGGTTTCCGCTCTGGTGCGTTTCGGGATGGCGGGGATTGTTCTGATTCTTGCATACTACATCCCTTTTATCAATCCCATCGGTACTTTTATTGGGATTATGGGTTTGAAAGTAGCGGCATATCTTCAGCCGTTTACGCATAAAATATTATCTTCGGTCCTTAAGAAGGAAGAAGATGTACAACAATAAATAAGGAGGTTAAACTATGGGACAGGGAATCCTGTTATCCGGGAATACGGATGTGGATTTTATGATTCACGGCGTGTTTTCTTATAACCTTTTCGGGCAAGAGGTCTGGATAACAACTTCACACATTTGTTTACTGATTGTGGTATGTGTGTTACTTCTCTTTTTCATAGCCGGAGGAATGGTGTTCCGACATGCCAAAGATATTCCCGGGCCGATTCAATGTGCATTGGAAATGGCGCTGGACTTTTTGGACGGAATCTCCATGAATGCCTTGGGCAAATACGGTAAAGGCTTTCGTAATTACATCGGTGTGGTTTTCTTGTTTATCCTGTTCTCGAATATTTCGGGATTGCTGGGATTGAGACCTCCCACAGCGGATTATGGTGTAACCTTACCTCTGGGATTGATTACGTTTACTTTAATTCATGTAAACAAGTTTCGTTTCAATTCCGTTCCGGCTATTTGGAAAGACATGTGTTCTCCATTGCCACCCTGGTTGCCTTTATGGCTTCCAATCAACGTCATAAGCGATATTGCCGTTCCGATTTCATTGTCACTTCGTCTTTTTGCGAACGTGCTTTCCGGAACCGTAATGATGGCACTGGTATACGGCTTGCTTAAGTGGTTTGCTGTAGGCTGGCCGGCAGCATTACATGTATATTTCGACCTGTTTTCAGGTGCGATTCAGACATATGTATTCTGTATGCTGACTGTGACGTATATTTCTAATTCCATCGGTGCAGAGGAATAGAAAAATTGAATGAGTTACAAATTTTAAAAGAGATGCCCGCTGAATGCGGACGGGCAAAACAAATTTTAGGAGGTTTTTAGAAATGGAATTTAATGAGAATTTTATCTTAGGTTGTTCAGCAATTGGTGCAGGTCTTGCGGTAATCGCAGGTATCGGACCCGGTGTCGGTCAGGGTATCGCTGCAGGTTACGGTGCATCTGCCGTAGGTAGAAATCCCGGCGCAAGAGGTTCTATCATGACTACCATGCTTTTGGGACAGGCTGTTGCTGAGACAACAGGTTTGTATGGTTTGTTGATTGCATTCCTTTTATTATTCGTAAAGCCTTTGTTACCGTAAGCGTTTCCTTAGAAACGAAAAGAAAATTTATGGTACCAATCAGGGAAGCATGACGTTTCCCGGATAGGGACGAATTGAGTTTAAGGAGGCAGCAATTTGAATACGTTACAAAGTATGAACTTCATATTGACCGGCGAAGGGTTATCCAGATTGTTTGATTTGGATTTTCAGTTACTGCACGATTCCGTTCTTACGTTGATTGCTGTTTTTGTACTGTTCCTTGCAGGTTCCTTCTTTTTCTTCAATCCGGCAAGAAAGTTTCTGGAGAAGAGAAAACAGGGAATTGCGGATGACATCAATGCAGCCAAGGCAGATAAGGACGAGGCGGCTCGTTTGAAAGAAGAATATGAAGAAAAATTAAGCGGTGTGGATGCGCAGGTGCAGGATATTCTTGCAGATGCCCGCAAAAAAGCACTCGCGAACGAAGCAAAGATTATCGGCGACGCCAGAGTAGAGGCAAATCGCATTGTGGACCGTGCAAATCACGAGGCAGAACTCGAGAAGCAGAAGGTTGCGGATGAGGTAAAGCAGGAAGTGATTTCCGTGGCAGCAGCCATGGCAGGAAAGATTGTAGCCGGTTCCATGGACGATGCTACCCAGGCACAGTTGCTGGATGAAACATTGAAAGAAATGGGTGAGAGCACATGGCTAAGCTAGTATCCAAAACATATGGCGAGGCTTTGTTTGAACTGGCACAGGAAGAAGACAAGGTGCTCCCGTTGTTAGAAGAGGTTTGCGCATTGCAGACCATTCTTTTAGAAAATAAGGAATTAGCTCTTTTAATGAATAATCCCAAGGTATCCAAAGAAGAACGTGTAGAGATTCTTAAGTCGATTTTCGGCGAGAAAGTCAGCCGCGAATTGATGGGATTTTTGGAATTGTTGGTACAGAAAGGAAGATATGGTGAAATAGACGCGATTCTGGCATATTTCATTCAGAGGGTGAAGGATGCAGAAGGAATCGGCAAAGCGTATATTACAACCGCCATTCCGTTAAAAGAAGCACAGAAAGCGGCCGTGGAAGCGAAGCTTTTATCAACCACTTCTTACCGTCGCATTGAAACCGAATATGCTGTGGATGAAAGCCTGATTGGAGGTATGACCATTCGTATTAAGGACAGAGTGGTGGACAGCAGCATTAAGACCAAGCTTGAAAGAATGGAACGTGAGTTATTAAACATTCAGCTTGGTTCTCAGAGTGAATAAATCAGAAAGAAAGGTGCGAAAAGGATCCATGAATTTAAGACCGGAAGAAATAAGTTCAGTGATTAAGGATCAAATCAAGAGATATGCAGACCGCCTGGAAGTATCTGATGTAGGTACTGTTATTCAGGTGGCTGACGGTATTGCACGTGTACATGGCCTTGAAAATGCTATGCAGGGTGAGTTGCTTGAATTCCCCGGCGATGTATACGGCATGGTTATGAATCTTGAGGAAGATAATGTTGGTGCGGTACTTCTGGGTAATCAGAAGAGCATCAGTGAAGGCGATATTGTAAAAACCACCGGCCGCGTTGTGGAAGTTCCCGTAGGAGACGCAATGCTTGGTCGTGTTGTAAATGCATTGGGACAGCCTATTGACGGCAAAGGACCTATTGCAAGTACCAAATATCGTCAGATTGAAAGAGTGGCATCCGGTGTTATCACACGTAAGTCTGTTGATACACCGTTACAGACCGGTATTAAGGCGATTGACTCCATGGTGCCCATCGGAAGAGGACAGCGTGAGCTTATTATCGGAGACAGACAGACCGGTAAGACTGCAATTGCAATTGATACCATTATTAACCAGAAGGGTAAGAACGTAAAATGTATTTACGTTGCAATCGGACAGAAGGCATCTACCGTTGCTACCATCGTTAAGACGTTGGAAGAGTATGGTGCTATGGCTTATACAACCATTGTTGCTTCTACAGCAAGTGAGTTGGCGCCTTTGCAGTACATTGCTCCTTACGCAGGATGTGCCATTGGTGAAGAGTGGATGGAAAACGGAGAAGACGTATTGGTTGTTTACGATGATTTAAGTAAGCATGCTACCGCATACCGTACACTCTCTCTGTTGTTGAGAAGACCCCCCGGCCGTGAAGCATTCCCCGGAGACGTTTTCTATCTTCATTCACGACTTCTTGAGCGTGCAGCTCGTATGAGTGAAGAATACGGCGGCGGTTCCCTGACCGCATTACCTATTATTGAAACCCAGGCAGGAGACGTTTCTGCGTACATTCCTACCAACGTAATTTCCATTACCGACGGTCAGATTTATCTGGAAACCGAAATGTTCAATTCCGGATTCCGTCCTGCTGTAAATGCGGGTCTTTCCGTATCCCGTGTTGGTGGTGCGGCACAGATTAAGGCAATGAAGAAGATTGCGGCTCCCATCCGTGTGGAACTTGCACAGTATCGTGAACTTGCTGCATTTGCGCAGTTTGGTTCCGAATTGGATGCAGATACCAAGGAGAAGCTTGCACAGGGTGAGCGTATTAAAGAGATTTTGAAACAGCCCCAGTACAAGCCCATGGGTGTTGAATACCAGGTTATTATTATTTATGTTGCGACCAAGAAATATCTGCTGGATGTTCCTGTTGCAGATATCACGAGATTTGAAACAGAATTCTTCGATTTCCTGGATACCAAGTATCCCGAGATTCCGGAAGAAATCCGTACCAAACAGGTAATTTCCGATGAATTGGAAGGTAAACTGGTTGCGGCAATCGAGGATTTCAAAAAGGACTTCGTATAAAATAAGTATACGCAGAGAATAGAGTTGGAGAAATTTTATGGCCTCAATGAGAGATATTAAGAGGCGTAGAGAGAGCGTTCAGAGTACCCAGCAGATTACCAAGGCCATGAAACTGGTTTCGACGGTTAAGCTGCAGAGAGCGAAGACTCGCGCCTTACAGTCTAAGACATATTTCAATTGCATGTATCAGACAGTTGTCAATCTTCTGGTGAAGACCGGAAGTTTGGATTTGCCTTACACCAAGAAACAGGAATCTTCCCGCAAAGCGATTGTGCTCCTGACTTCCAACAGAGGTCTTGCCGGCGGATATAATTCCAATATGGTGAAGTTGATTACCGGTAGTGATTTTAAGCCGGAAGAAATTGATATTTATGCAGTTGGTAAAAAAGGTCGTGATGCCCTGGAACGTCGCGGATATACTATCAAAGGTGACTTTTCGGAGCTGGCAGACGAATTTGAATATGCGGATGCGATTAAGATAAGCAATATGCTGGTTAAATCCTATGAAGCAGGTGAGATTGGTGAGATTTATCTTGCGTATACCGATTTTAAGAATACGGTGAGTCATATTCCTACCCTGATGAAACTTTTACCCATCCTTCCGGAAGATTTTATTTCGGATCATGAACCAAACGAGGATGATAAGCTTTTAATGAACTTTGAGCCTCAGGATGAAGAAGCATTAAAGATGATTATTCCCAAGTATATGACCAGTCTGATTCATGGTGCCATGATTGAGGCGTTGGCCAGTGAAAACGGTGCCAGAATGCAGGCAATGGATAATGCGACCAATAATGCGGAAGAAATGATTTCAGGTTTGACTTTGAAGTATAACCGTGCCCGTCAGGGTAACATTACCCAGGAGTTAACAGAAATCATCGCAGGTGCGGAAGCAATTTCGTAGGAATACTCTTAGGGTATGTTTTGCAATTGAAGCAGAACAGACCACGTAAGAATTAGGAACAGATGGAATGGTGAAAACCATAATGGAGGATTTGAAATGGCAAATATAGGAAAGATCACACAGATTATCGGTGCGGTCCTGGATATTAAGTTTGCAGAGAATTGCCTGCCTGACATTAATGAAGCGATTAAGATTCAGACAAATGCGGGCGGAGAATTGGTTGTGGAGGTTGCGCAGCACTTAGGTGACGATACCGTAAGATGTATCGCAATGGGTCCTACGGACGGTTTGGTTCGTGGTATGGATGCTGTGGCAACAGGTGCGCCGATTTCCGTTCCGGTAGGTGAGAATACATTGGGACGTATTTTTAACGTTCTCGGTAATCCCATTGACAATAAGCCTGCTCCCGAGGGAGTAAGCTACGAGCCTATTCACAGAGCGGCTCCGGAGTTTGCGGCACAGTCAACGGAGACAGAACTTTTAGAGACCGGTATTAAGGTCGTAGACTTGCTTTGCCCGTACCAGAAGGGTGGTAAGATAGGTCTTTTCGGTGGTGCCGGTGTAGGTAAAACCGTTTTGATTCAGGAGTTAATCCGTAACATTGCAACAGAGCACGGCGGTTATTCCGTATTCACCGGTGTAGGTGAACGTACAAGAGAAGGAAACGACTTGTACCATGAAATGCAGGAATCCGGCGTTATTGATAAGACAACCATGGTGTTCGGTCAGATGAACGAGCCCCCCGGAGCACGTATGAGAGTAGGTCTTACGGGTCTTACCATGGCAGAGTATTTCCGTGATAAGGGTGGAAAGGACGTGTTGCTCTTTATTGACAACATTTTCCGTTTCACACAGGCAGGATCTGAGGTATCCGCATTGCTTGGCCGTATGCCTTCCGCAGTAGGTTACCAGCCTACCCTGCAGACAGAAATGGGTGCTCTTCAGGAGCGTATTACATCTACAAAGAATGGTTCCATTACTTCCGTTCAGGCTGTATATGTGCCTGCGGATGACTTGACGGACCCTGCTCCTGCGACAACATTTGCGCATTTGGATGCAACTACCGTTTTGTCCCGTGCCATTGTAGAGCTTGGTATTTATCCTGCGGTAGATCCCTTAGAGTCTACTTCACGTATCCTTGATCCCCGTATCCTTGGTGCAGAACATTATAATGTTGCCAGAGGTGTACAGGAGATTCTGCAGAAGTATAAAGAATTACAGGATATTATCGCAATTCTTGGTATGGATGAATTATCAGAAGAAGATAAGCTTTTGGTTAGCCGCGCAAGAAAGGTACAGAGATTTCTGTCACAGCCCTTCTTCGTAGCCGGACAGTTTACCGGTCTGGAAGGTAAGTATGTTCCTGTTGCAGAAACCATTCGTGGATTTAAGGAAATTCTGGAAGGAAAGCATGATGATATTCCTGAGGGATATTTCCTGAATGCCGGTGGTATTGATGACGTTGTTGCCAAGGCGAACGCGAATAAGTAGGAATGGTGATCTGTAATGAGCGATGATAATCTTTTGGAATTGAAAGTGATTACGCCGGAGCGTGTTTTTTATGAAGGTAAGGTTTCCATGGTAGAGTTTAATACCACGGAGGGGGAGCTGGGCGTTTATAAGCGCCATATTCCCACCACGGTTATTATTGAACCGGGCATTTTGACCATTACCGAGCCGGAAGGGGTAAAGAATGCGGCACTTCATGCCGGATTTGCCGAGATTCTTCCGGAATCTGTTATTATTCTGGCAGAAATTGTGGAATGGCCTTCCGAAATCGACTACGAACGTGCAGAGCGTGCGAAAGAGCGTGCGGAAGAACGTATTGCACAGAAAACAAGCAATATGGATTTAGATCGGGCAAATATCGCACTGAAAAAGGCGATTTGCCGTATTAATACTTTGAAATAAGAAGTATCCTGATTGGGGGCTGTTTAACAGCCCCGTTTTTGGGTTTTTTACACTGCGTATGCTGACGCTTGACGAAGACGGATGGCATTTTCACGGAAACTTTTATGACGCAGAAGAAATATTGGATGTGAATTAAGGAGGGCGGCATGAAAAAGAAATATGTGAAGATAGTGTTAGTCTTTTTGAGCATCATACTTATTCTGGGTGCTGTAGTCTTATTCACTTTTTTAGGTATTCAGAGACAGCGGCATATTGCAGAATTGGAGAAGATTGAATTGCCGGAGATTGTTTTTAAATATTCTCGAAATAATCCATATGATGAATATACCACTCGCATTATAGATGTGGAAGGTAATATATATATACTAAATGAAACAATGACCCGAGAGGAGATTTTTTCAGAGTATAATTCCGGCGTTCTTCAGAAAAAGTGGACTTATTTGGGAAAAATAGACATAATTGAACTAAAAGAAAAATATTCTTTGTTTTTAGAACTCAAAAATACACCGGGATATGAAATTTTTTATGATAAAGATATACCAACCGGTGTCGGAGACCATATTAGATGGTATGGATACTATTATGAAAATGAAAAAATAGAATCGTTTGCATTTTATGAACGTAAGTATGTTGCTCCAAATGTAACCGATGAGAGAGGAAAAGAATTAGCGGATTGGATTTCCTGTGTTGTATTTAATTAAGATTTCCCGGGATTGATGTTTTCGGGGTAGACGGAGAGAAAAAATGGAACATCAGTGGCAGAATTTCTGTGAAAAAGTGAATAATCATTGGAATGCTTCACTGAAAGAGGCAATTTTTTGCAATCCACGCAGTAAGGATCAGGCAGTCAGTAAGAGAAAAGTGCGTCCCGTGCTTTTAAAAGGGACCCTCTGCTTTCAGGTAAGCTCCTTTGAAGGGAAACAGGTGAAGCACGAGAATCTGAATGCAGATGAATTGACAAAGAAATCGCTTTGCTGGATGCAGGAAGAATTTAAACAGTTGGAGATTCACAGTGAATTTTCCACATTGATTTGTCTGACCGGCAAGAGAGGCACGCTTACCATGAAGGAGAAAAAGCGTGTGGATGCTTCAGCCAATAAAAAGGCAGAGGAATCGCAAGAAACGAATGCGATTGTCAATGCAGAAACGCAGGCAGGGTGCCGGGG
Source organism: Lachnospiraceae bacterium (assembly GCA_045595325.1). GTDB lineage: Bacteria > Bacillota > Clostridia > Lachnospirales > Lachnospiraceae > UBA3766. Next base: position 68,365 of record JAZOAG010000034.1, on the reverse strand, counting down.
TATGGATTGGGAAAGATTATCGCATAATAGAAGAAAAAAATATCTTCTTCCGGATGATAAGGCTGTCGGATTTCTGGTGGATTTGGGAGTACAGACCAAAGAGGGTAAGATTATCAATTCTTCTTACGATAAATTCCGCCAGATTAACCGGTTTCTGGAATTTGTGGAAGATATTCTGCCGGCCTTGGGAGAGAAAGAGCGTTACCGGATTCTGGATTTCGGATGCGGTAAAAGTTATCTGACCTTTGCGATTTATCATTACTTCCATGAAATCTGCCACAAAAACGTGGAAATCGTGGGATTGGATTTGAAGAAGGATGTTATTGCAAACTGCAACGAGCTGGCGGAGAAATACGGCTATGACGGATTGCATTTCCTGGTAGGAGACATCAAAGATTATGAGGGGTTTGAGGAAGTGGACCTGGTAGTGACATTGCATGCCTGTGACACGGCTACGGATTACGCCCTTTATAAGGCACTGAAGTGGAATGCTTCCGCCATTCTCTCGGTTCCCTGCTGTCATCATGAGGTGAACCGTCAGATTAAATCGGATCTTTTGGAACCTATGCTGGGGTATGGTATCGTAAAGGACAGAATGGCGGCCCTGGTGACGGATACCCTACGGTGTATGATTTTGGAAGAATACGGCTACGAGACGCAGCTGTTGGAATTTATAGATATGACACATACCCCTAAGAATCTTTTGATTCGAGCCGTTAAGCGGGGCGGAATGATGTCAGGAAAGCGTTCGGAAACGCTTAAGAAGAAAGAAGCGACATTTAGTGAGGGGCTTGGAATTCACACGACGCTTCAGAAACTTTTGGAATAAAAGAATTGTCCCGCAATCCATAACAGAATCCGGGACATGAAAGAAATGATATTTTCGGTAGAAAGGAGGAGAACTGCTTATGAAACATGCAATCAAAATATTAGTCTGTATTGTTACCTTTTTTGCGGCACTTCTTTTCTTTTCTGCAATTCTAAATCGCAGAAATGTGAGTATGACGGAAGAAATGCGGGAGGCCGGTTTCCCTACGGTATCCATTCTTTACGAGGATGTGATTTTGAACACAATGGAGGGTCATATAAGCCGGATGCAGCCTGCTTATATGCGGGAATCCATTACACCTCTTTCAGAAGGCCGTTCGCTCACTTTTTGTGTGGATACGTATGATGCGAAGGTGGAGAGTATTTCTTACGAGGTGCGAAGCATTGACGGAGAGCGTTTGATTGAGAACACGCCGTTAAACACTTTTCATGAGAACCACGGAAAGATTGAGGCTACGATTTCCCTGAAAGATTTGCTGGATGCGTTGACGGAGTATTCTCTTATTTTTGTCATTGGTTTAGAGGACGGTACGGAACTCTACTATTATACCAGGGTAATCCAGGCCTATGAATATGATGCGGGAAGTAAAATCAGATTTGCTTCTCATTTCTCTGAAGAGACCTTTGATAAGGATACGGCGGCAGAGGATTTGGTTGTCTATCTTGAAAGTGATTCCAGCGGAGATAATACCAATTATGCCAATGTGGATATTCACAGTTCGCTGGATATGGTTACCTGGGGAGAACTTGAGGTCACCAAAGAAAGTGACGTACAGGTTACATTGCAGGAACTTGCTCCCACAACGGCTACGGTACAGTTAGAATATCTCGTTAGTATACCGGACGGACGGAATAAGGACTATTTTGCGGTAAAAGAGCACTACCGTCTGCGTCAGGGTTCGGAGCGAATGTATCTGCTTGATTTTGAAAGAAAAATGGAACAGTTCTTTTTTGAAGAACAAAGTTCCTTTTATGGGGATAAAATCATGATCGGAATTGCTGATTCCGATATGGAACTGGTGGAGAGTGATGACGGCAATCAGCTGGCTTTTGTGAAGTCCGGCTCGCTTTATTCCTGTAATATTGTAAACAACAGCTGTTCCCGGATTTTTTCCTTTTATGATGAAGAAAACTGGGATTATCGCACAAGAAATTCCGACCACAACATTCGGATTCTGAATATTGATGAGACGGGAAATGTGGATTTTATGGTATACGGTTATATGAACAGGGGCACGCATGAAGGTGCTACCGGTATTTCCCTTTACCATTACGACGGGGTGAAAAACACACTGGAAGAAAGTGTATTTATCCCCTACGATAAATCCTATGAATTGCTGGCAAAGAATGTGGAGAAGTTATCCTTCTTAAATCATACCGGCGAATTATTCCTCTATCTCGAAGGAAGTATCCTAAAGGTAAGTCCTCTCGACGGCGGATATGAGAGGATGGTAGAAGGTGTAACAGACCAGACCTTTAAGGTATCCGCTGACCATACCATGCTGGTTTGGCAGACCGGTGGCGAGGTTTATGCTTCTGATGAAATGGTGATGTTTGATTTGGAGACGGGAATTCGTTCCGTGGTAAAAGTCGGTAAGGATGAAAGTGTGCTTCCGCTTGGATTTATGGGAGTTGATTTGCTCTACGGCGTAGCCAGACGGGAAGATATTGTAACGGATGCTTCCGGTGAAGTGTCTTTCCCAATGTATACACTTCATATTCGTGATAAGATAGGTACCCTGTTAAAAACCTACCAGCAGGAAGGACAGTATATTACAGGCTGCTTGTTGGAAGAGAACATGATTACCTTAGAGAGAATGACCAAACTTCCTGACGGCGGACTGGTTCTTTCCACACCGGATACCATTATGAATAATCAGCCGGTACAGAGCGGTAAAAATGTGATAGAGGTTGTTGCGACGGAGCATCTGAAAAAGATTGTTCAGATTGCCATGCGAAATGATATGGAAGAAGACAGCATCAAATACATGGTTCCCCAGGAAGTGCTCTATGAAGGAGGAAGGACTTTAGATGTTTCTTTCCCTGCAAGGAACGACCGTTTCTTTGTGTATCATCGCGGAGAGATTGCAGGTGTTTATACCCAGCCGGCTCCGGCGATTCGACAGGCGTATGAACTGGAAGGTGTGGTAATTGATGATTCCGGTGACTATGTATGGATTCGCGGCAATTTGGCAACCAAGAATCAGATTATGAAGATTACGGGAACCCGGGCGGGCGATGAGAAGACTTCCATGGCGGTATGCCTGGAAACGATTCTTTCTTTTGAAGGATATTCAAAGAATGCACAGGAGATGCTTAATTCCGGGTGGAATGCCATGGAGATTCTGGAAGAATCTCTCCCGGATTGCCGGATTATGGACTTATCCGGTTGCAATCTGGAGTCAGTGCTTTACTATGTGAATAAAGATATTCCGGTACTGGCTGTTGCAGAAGACGGCAGCGCAGTTTTGGTTGTAGGCTTTAATGAACTCAATACGGTTTGGATGAACCCTGAGAATGGTAAAGTATACAAGGTGGGAATGAACGATTCCAAGAGTTATTTTGAAGAGAACGGAAATCACTTCATTACGTACGTTCCCGAATAGAAAAAGAAAAAATAAAGTGCTGTCTCCAACACGCAGAACGCGGGGGGCAGCACTTGTTTTTTTGCATAATCCAAAGGTGACTAATCCTCTTTGCTAAGCTGGTCAAGAAGTGAAATCTTAATATCATACAGCCGGCTGGACAAATCCACGTAAACCTTGTGAGGATTTGCGAAACGTCTTGTTTCGTCCCAGAGGGTTTCCTGCTCTTTGCGGCAGTAATCCCTGATTTCCATCACCTTAGGAGAGGTGTAAACACATTCACCCTGTAAGAATACGGGAACCATCAACTCTCTTAATGTGAAAGTTCCGGGTTTCAGGCGGGTCTTTTTCCAGGGTTCGTTAGGATCGAATAAAAGAATGAAATCCTCTTCGGAAAAAGTCTCTTCCTCAAGACAGATTAAATCGGCTTTAATCTTGCCGGATTCCTTCTCATAAATACGATAAATCTTCTTGTTTCCGGGATTGGTAATCTTCTCGGAATTCTCGGAAAGTTTAATCTTGGGAATGAACTTACCGGATTCGTCCTTGATGGCAGCCAGTTTATATACGCCGCCAAAGGCCGGATTGTCTGCCGCGGTAATCAGGTTGGTTCCTACACCCCAGGAAGTGATTGCTGCCCCCTGAAGCTTCAGACTTTCAATTAAGTACTCGTCCAAATCGCTGGAAGCGGAGATGACGGCATCGGGGAATCCGGCGTCATCTAACATTTTGCGGGCTTTCTTAGACATGTATGCCAGGTCGCCGCTGTCCAAACGGATTCCGTAGAAGGTTAAAGGAATTCCGGCTTCTCTCATCTCCGTAAATACACGGATGGCGTTGGGAACACCGGATTTCAATGTATCGTAGGTATCCACCAGTAAAATGCATGCAGAAGGATAAAGGTCTGCATATGTTTTGAATGCAGTATATTCATCGGGAAAACTCATAATCCAGCTGTGTGCATGGGTTCCTTTCACGGGCACGTCAAAAAGCTGACCGCAGAGTACGTTGGAGGTACCGATACAGCCACCGATCATAGCCGCTCTTGCACCGTAGGTTCCGGCATCCGGTCCCTGGGCTCTTCGCAATCCGAACTCCATAATGCCGTCTCCCTGGGCTGCATAAACCACGCGGGATGCCTTGGTGGCAATGAGACTCTGGTGATTGATAATATTAAGGATTGCGGTTTCTACTAACTGGGCTTCCATAATGGGAGCGATTACCTTAAGCAGCGGCTCTCTCGGGAATACAACGGTTCCCTCGGGAATGGCATAAATATCGCCGGTAAAACGGAATGTGCTTAAGTAATCAAGAAACTCTTTGTCAAAAATTTTTAAACCTGCAAGGTAATCGATGTCTTCCTTCTCGAAACGTAATTCCCTGATATAGGAAATTACCTGATCCAGTCCGGCCGCAATGGCATAACCGCCACCGCAGGGATTGGTACGGTAAAAGACGTCAAAAATCACAACTTTGTCATTCTTACTTTTGAAGTAACCCTGCATCATTGTCAGTTCATAAAGGTCTGTTAAAAGTGTCAGATTCTGTCTGTCCATCTTTCTCCTCCACATAGAATTCATTTTTTTACAAAGTTACTATACTATTTTTGACGAAGAAAAGCAAATATTAAAAACAATGAACTGTTTTTTGGACGCAGTGTGCGGAAGGCGTTGTTTTATACGGTAAGATAGTGGTTTTTCTTGACAATAGTGTCGCATACGGCTAAAATATTAACGACTATGTCCACGTGATGACAATGAACGGAGCGATTTCGACAATCGCTTTGCATGTTGAAATAGAATTTGGAAAGGAGTACATATCATGTACAGCAAAGTTGCAACGGATCTGAATTTTGTACAGCGAGAGAAGGAAGTAGAAAACTTCTGGAAAGAGAATGACATCTTCCGAAAGAGTATGGAGAACCGCAAGGAAGGAGAAACTTACACCTTTTATGACGGACCGCCTACGGCAAACGGAAAGCCTCACATTGGTCACGTTTTGACCCGTGTAATTAAAGATATGATTCCCCGCTACCGTACCATGAAGGGATATATGGTTCCCCGTAAAGCAGGCTGGGATACCCATGGTCTTCCTGTTGAACTGGAAGTAGAGAAACTTCTTGGTCTGGACGGCAAGGAGCAGATTGAAGAATATGGTTTGGATCCTTTCATTGATAAATGTAAAGAAAGTGTTTGGAAGTACAAAGGCATGTGGGAGGATTTCTCCGGAACCGTCGGCTTCTGGGCTGATATGGATGATCCTTACGTTACCTATCACGATGATTTCATTGAGTCAGAGTGGTGGGCATTAAAGCAGATCTGGGACAAGGGCCTTTTATACAAAGGTTTTAAGATTGTACCTTACTGCCCCCGTTGCGGAACCCCTCTTTCTTCCCACGAAGTAGCACAGGGCTACAAGGCGGTAAAAGAACGTTCTGCAGTTGTACGTTTCAAGGTAATCGGTGAAGATGCATATTTCCTTGCATGGACCACAACTCCCTGGACATTGCCCTCTAACGTGGCACTTTGTGTGAATCCCGACGAAACCTATTGCAAGGTAAAAGCAGCAGACGGTTTTGTATATTATATGGCAAAGGCACTTCTTGACAAGGTTCTCGGTTCCCTTGCAGAAGAAGGAAGCAGCGCATACGAGATTCTGGAAACTTACACAGGTAAGGATTTGGAATACAAAGAGTATGAGCCTTTGTTTGCATGCGCAGGCGAAGTGGCTGCAAAGCAGCATAAAAAAGGACATTTCGTAACCTGCGATTCTTACGTTACCATGACAGACGGTACCGGTATCGTACACATTGCTCCTGCATTCGGTGAAGACGATGCCCAGGTAGGACGTAAATATGATCTTCCCTTCGTTCAGTTTGTAAACGGCAAGGGTGAAATGACAGAAGAAACTGCTTATGCAGGTAAATTCGTAAAAGATGCGGATAAGGACATTCTGGTAGATTTGGATAAGGAAGGTAAGCTTTTTGATGCACCTAAGTTTGAGCATGATTATCCTTTCTGCTGGAGATGTGATACACCGCTTATTTACTATGCACGTGAGTCATGGTTCGTTAAGATGACCGCAGTGCGTGATGACTTGGTTCGTAACAATAAGACCGTTAACTGGATTCCCGAATCCATCGGTGAGGGACGTTTCGGTAACTGGCTTGAGAATATTCAGGACTGGGGTATTTCCCGTAACCGTTACTGGGGAACACCGCTTAATATCTGGGAATGTGAGGATTGCGGACATCAGGAAGCAATCGGTTCCAGAGCACAGCTGGAAGAATTAAGCGGAAATCCTGCAGCGAAGACCGTGGAGCTTCACAGACCTTACATTGATGAAATCACATGCACCTGCCCGAAGTGCGGCAAGTCCATGAAGCGTGTGCCGGAAGTAATTGACTGCTGGTTTGATTCAGGCGCAATGCCTTTCGCACAGCATCACTATCCGTTTGAAAACAAGGAACTTTTTGAAGCACAGTTCCCTGCACAGTTTATTTCCGAAGCAGTTGACCAGACCAGAGGCTGGTTCTATTCCCTGATGGCTGAATCAACTCTGCTTTTCAACAAGGCACCCTATGAGAATGTTATCGTACTTGGTCATGTACAGGATGAGAACGGACAGAAGATGAGTAAGTCCAAAGGAAATGCGGTGGATCCTTTTGATGCACTGGAAACCTATGGCGCAGATGCAATCCGTTGGTATTTCTACATCAACTCCGCACCCTGGCTTCCCAATCGTTTCCACGGCAAGGCCGTACAGGAAGGACAGCGTAAGTTCATGGGAACCCTTTGGAACACCTATGCATTCTTTGTTCTCTATGCCAATATTGATCAGTTTGACGCAACGAAATATACTTTGGAATACGACAAACTTCCCGTAATGGATAAGTGGTTGTTATCAAAGATGAATACAGTGATTAAAGAAGTAGACGATAACTTGAATAACTATCGTATTCCTGAAGCGGCAAGAGCATTGCAGGATTTCACGGATGAGATGAGTAACTGGTATGTTCGTCGCGGCCGTGAGCGTTTCTGGGCAAAGGGTATGGAGCAGGATAAGATTAATGCATACATGACGCTTTATACAGCACTTGTAAATCTTGCTAAGATTGCAGCTCCCATGATTCCGTTCATGACAGAGCAGATTTATCGTAATCTGGTTTGCTCCATCGATAAGAGCGCACCGGAGAGTGTTCACTTATGTGACTTCCCTGTTGCAGATGAGGCAATGATTAATAAGAAATTAGAAGCTGACATGGAAGCTGTTTTAAAAACAGTTGTATTGGGACGTGCCTGCAGAAATACTGCAAACATCAAGAACCGTCAGCCGATTGCAACCATGTTTGTAAAAGCACCTTTTACATTGGATAAGTTCTATCAGGAGATTATTGAGGACGAGTTGAATGTCAAGAGTGTTGTATTTACTGACGAAGTAAGAGAATTTACCACATATACATTCAAACCCCAGCTTCGTACCGTAGGACCTAAGTACGGCAAGCAGTTGGGCGGAATCCAGAAGTATCTGGCAGCCGTAGACGGAAACGATGCGATGGATACCCTTAAGGCAAACGGTGCGCTGGTATTTGACGTGGATGGAACGGAAGTTTCTCTTGCAGAGGAAGATTTGCTGATTGATATGAAGCAGAAGGAAGGATATGTTACCGAGGCAGATGCTCTGGTAACGGTTATCTTAGATACCAATCTGACAGAAGAATTGTTAGAGGAAGGCTTCGTATATGAAGTAATCAGTAAGATTCAGACCATGCGTAAGGATTGTGACTTCGAAGTGATGGACCACATCAAAGTTTCCTTGAGCGGCAATGATAAGATTACAGAAGTGGTTAAGAAGAACGAAAAGACCATTTCCGATAAAGTACTTGCGGATGAAATTTGTTACGGTGAAACCGTAGAGACTTCCAAGGAATGGAATGTAAACGGTGAGAACGTAAGTATCGGTGTATGCAAACTCTAATGGGCGGGGGGCAAAACACCATAAAAGAAATAGAGACGGAGGCAGAGATTTATGGCAACAAAGAAAGAAACCAAAACGACTGCTACAAAGAAGACGACTACTAAGGCAACGACCAAGGCAGCTGCTACAAAGAAAACGACGAAGACAACAACAAAGACAGCGGGAAAAAGTGCGGCTAAGACTACAACCGGAAAAACTGCGGCAAGAAAGGCGGTGGCACATTCTTTTCAGCCTAAAGTCAAATTTGATAAGGATTTGTTTAAGCGTAGCGTTTTATATAACGTCAAAACTTTATACAGAAAGAATATAGATGAGGCAACCCCTCAGCAGATTTTTCAGGCAGTTTCCTATGCAATCAAGGATCAGATTGTGGATTGCTGGATGAAGACAGAGGAAGCTTGCGAGAAGCAGGATCCCAAGACTGTATACTACTTATCCATGGAGTTCCTCATGGGACGTGCATTGGGTAATAACATGATTAACTTAATGGCTTACAAAGAAGCAAAGGAAGCTTTGGAAGAGTTAGGTGTGGATATTAACTTAATCGAAGATCAGGAGCCGGATGCGGCTTTGGGTAACGGCGGTTTGGGTCGTCTCGCAGCATGTTTCTTAGACTCCCTTGCCACCTTGGGATATTCTGCGTACGGATGCGGTATCCGTTACCGTTACGGTATGTTTAAGCAGGAGATTCGCGATGGTTACCAGGTAGAAGTACCCGATAACTGGCTTGCAGACGGAAATCCCTTTGAACTTCGTCGTCCGGAATATACCAAAGAGGTTCGCTTCGGCGGCTATGTAAGTGTTCGTGCGGATGAATTCGGAAGAAATCATTATTATCAGGAGGGCTACCAGGTTGTTAAGGCGGTACCTTACGACCTTCCCATTATCGGCTACGGAAACGGTATCGTAAATACGCTCCGTATCTGGGATGCACAGCCCGTAGACTGCTTCCGTCTGGACTCTTTTGACAAGGGCGATTATCAGAAAGCAGTAGAGCAGGAGAACCTTGCAAGAAACATTGTAGAAGTTCTTTACCCGAACGATAATCATTATGCCGGAAAGGAACTTCGTTTAAAACAGCAGTATTTCTTTGTTTCTGCTTCGGTACAGGAGGCAGTTGCAAAATACATGAGAAATCATGACAATGTAAGAGGATTGCATGAGAAGGTAACATTCCAGTTGAATGATACCCATCCTACCGTTGCAATTGCAGAATTGATGCGTATCCTTCTTGATGAATACTATCTTACATGGGATGAAGCATGGGAAGTAACCACACGGACATGCGCATATACAAACCATACCATTATGGCAGAAGCACTGGAGAAGTGGCCTATTGAATTATTCAGCCGTCTTCTTCCCAGAGTTTATCAGATTATTGAAGAAATTAACCGCCGCTTTATCGGCCTGATTGAAAGCACATATCCCGGAAATCAGGAAAAGGTGCGTAAGATGGCAATCATTTATGACGGACAGGTTAAAATGGCGCACCTTGCCATTGTAGCCGGATACTCTGTAAACGGTGTTGCAAGACTTCATACTGAAATTCTTAAAAAGCAGGAATTAAGAGACTTCTATGAGTTAATGCCGGATAAGTTTAATAACAAGACAAACGGTATTACCCAGAGACGTTTCCTTCTTCACGGAAATCCCCTCCTTGCAGATTGGGTGACCGCCCATGTCGGTGAAGACTGGATTACGGATTTGCCTAAGATTTCCGGATTGAAGGTTTATGCAAAGGACAAAAAGGCGCAGGCTGAGTTCATGAATATTAAGTATCAGAACAAGGTACGTCTTGCACAGTATATTTTAGAGCACAACGGTATCGAAGTAGACCCCCGCTCTATTTTTGACGTGCAGGTGAAGAGACTTCATGAGTACAAGCGTCAGCTTTTAAATATTTTACACGTAATGTATTTGTACAACGAAATCAAAGAGCATCCCGAGATGGAATTCTATCCCAGAACCTTTATCTTCGGTGCAAAGGCAGCAGCGGGATACCGCAATGCAAAGCTTACCATTAAGTTGATTAACTCCGTAGCGGATGTGATTAACAATGATAAGTCAATCAATGGTAAGATTAAGGTTGTATTTATCGAGAACTATCGTGTTTCCAATGCGGAGCTTATTTTCGCGGCAGCGGATGTATCCGAACAGATTTCTACCGCCAGCAAGGAAGCCAGCGGAACCGGTAATATGAAGTTTATGTTAAACGGTGCTCTTACCATCGGAACCATGGATGGTGCAAACGTGGAAATTGTGGAAGAAGTAGGAGAGGAACACGCATTTATCTTCGGTCTTTCTTCTGACGAGGTAATTCATTTTGAAAACCATGGCGGATATGATCCGAACGAGATTTTCAATAACGACCCGGATGTGCGTAAAGTGCTGATGCAGTTGATTAACGGCACGTACTCACCGGATGATACGGAACGTTTCCGTCACCTTTATAACTCTTTCTTAAATACATTAAGTACATCCAAAGCGGATACGTATTTTATCCTGAAGGATTTCAAGGCTTATGCGGCAGCGCAGAAGCGTGTGGAAGAAGCTTATATGGATGAAGCCGGCTGGGCAGAGAGTGCAATCTTAAATGTGGCATGTTCCGGCAAATTTACTTCTGACAGAACCATCCAGCAGTACGTGGATGAAATCTGGAATCTTGAGAAAGTGGAACTTGAATAAGACGATTTGAGGCATCGGTGGCATATTTCCACCGATGCTTTGAAAAAGCTTTTTAGCGAATATGAAATGAGGATGGTGTAATAATGATTCAATTAAGCAAAGGCGGCGCATACCTGATTAACGGTGTGGAGCTCATTGAGGAAAACGAACAGGCACAGGCAGCCATTGCTGCCAAAACAGGCAAAACAATTTCCAAGGAAGAAGCGAAGAAAGAAACCATCGCTTACGGAATTCTTAAAAGTCACAATACTTCCGGTTCCATGGATAAGTTAAAAATTCGTTTTGACAAATTAACTTCCCATGATATTACTTTTGTTGGTATTATCCAGACGGCGCGTGCGTCAGGACTTGAGAAGTTCCCTATGCCGTATGTATTAACCAACTGCCACAATTCTCTTTGTGCGGTGGGCGGTACCATTAACGAAGATGACCATATGTTTGGTCTTTCCTGTGCAAAGAAGTACGGCGGTGTTTATGTACCTCCTCATCAGGCGGTTATTCACCAGTTTGCCCGCGAAATGCTTGCAGGTGGCGGTAAGATGATTCTTGGTTCCGACTCTCATACCCGTTATGGTGCTCTTGGTACCATGGCTATGGGTGAAGGCGGTCCCGAGCTTGTAAAACAGCTTTTGAATCAGACATATGATATTAATATGCCCGGTGTTGTTGCCGTTTATTTAAAGAATGCTCCCGGACGCGGAGTGGGTCCTCAGGACGTTGCACTTGCGATTATCGGCGCTGTATTCGGAAACGGTTATGTAAAGAATAAAGTAATGGAATTCGTAGGACCCGGTGTGGAATCCTTAAGCCCTGATTTCCGTATCGGTATTGACGTTATGACCACAGAGACGACCTGTCTTTCCTCTATTTGGAAGACAGATGCACAGGTGGAAGAATTCTACGAGATTCACGGTCGTAAGGAAGAATACAAGGAATTAAATCCCGGTGAAGTGGCTTACTATGACGGTGTGATTACCATCGACCTTGCAGCGATCAAACCCATGATTGCAATGCCGTTCCACCCGAGCAATACTTATACCATTGATGAAGTAAATGCGAACCTTGAAGATATCTTAAACGAGGTAGAGAAGCGTGCGTTGGTAAGTCTTGACGGTGCGGTAGATTACACCCTTAAGAATAAGATTCGTAACGGAAAGCTCTATGTTGACCAGGGTATTATTGCAGGTTGTGCAGGCGGCGGATTCGAAAATATCTGTGCGGCAGCTGATATCTTAAAGGGCAAATTCATCGGTGCGGATGAGTTTACATTGAGTGTATATCCTGCTTCCATGCCTGTATACATGGAATTGGTTCGTAACGGCTGTGCCGCAACAATCATGCAGACCGGTGCAATCATGAAGACAGCATTCTGTGGACCTTGCTTTGGTGCCGGAGATACTCCTGCAAACAACGCATTCAGTATCCGTCATTCAACACGTAACTTCCCGAACCGTGAAGGTTCCAAGTTGCAGAACGGCCAGATTTCTTCTGTTGCACTTATGGATGCCCGCTCTATCGCAGCAACCGCTGCTAACAAGGGTATTCTTACTTCTGCAGCTGAGTTTGACGGAACGCTTGAGAAATACAAATATTACTTTGATAAGAGCATCTATGAGAATCGTGTATTTGATTCCAAGGGTGTTGCAGATCCTGAAGTAGAGATTAAGTTTGGTCCCAATATTAAGGACTGGCCTGCAATGTCCGCACTGACCGACGATCTTTTATTGAAGGTGGTATCCGAGATTCATGACCCTGTTACAACCACAGACGAATTGATTCCTTCCGGAGAAACTTCTTCCTTCCGTTCCAACCCTCTGGGACTTGCTGAGTTTGCACTTTCCAGAAAAGATCCTGCATACGTAGGACGTGCGAAGGAAATCCAGCTGGCACAGAAGGCAAGAGAAGCAGGAAAATGTCCTGTAGAGGCAGTTCCTGAATTGAAAGCGGTATTTGAAACACTGGAAGCCAACTTTAAGGATATGGTGAAAGAAAATGTTGGTATCGGAAGTACTATCTTTGCGGTAAAACCCGGTGACGGTTCTGCCCGCGAGCAGGCGGCAAGCTGTCAGAAGGTACTCGGAGGATGGGCTAACATTGCCAATGAATATGCAACCAAGAGATATCGTTCTAACCTGATTAACTGGGGTATGCTTCCTCTCTTGATTGAGGCAGGAGACCTTCCCTTCAAGAATTTGGATTATATTTATCTTCCCGGCATTCGCAAGGCAGTGGAAGAGAAGCAGGATGATATTACGGCGTACGCACTTACCGCAGAGGGTGTGAAAGAATTCCACGTAACCATGGGTGAGTTAACAAACGAAGAGCGTGAAATCATCTTAAAGGGTTGTCTGATTAATTACAACAGAATCTAGAATCTGTAAAAGAAGATATTGAAACAGCAGTGAAATGAATGGCGGGAGTAATCCCGCCATTTCTGACGTATTGGAAGGAATGCTTTTTATAAAAACTGCAAGAAATCTAAAAAATAGATATTTTAAAATCACAGAAATTGTGCATGTTGAAGAATTGGCATTGTGCAAAGTGCAAATAAAGAAAAGATGTAAAATGACGAAAATGCACAAAAAACAGAAGAAAAAGGGCTTTATGCTTTATTGTGTCGTGTTTTAAATGATAAAATATATATAAATTATTCCAAGATGTATGACACAATTAACAAAAGCAATTCAGATTGCCTGTGAGGACTAAAGGGATAGGGATGAATATGTCGATATATAATAGAGAATACATTGAACGGTTTCAGCTGCGCAAGGCAGCGGGACAATACTGGCTGATTGATACGAAACAGGCAGGAATGCCGTATAAGCAGCCTCTGATATTGAATGAAAGCGGTGCTTTGATTTGGTGCAAAGCTGCGGAAGGTGCAACCCCGGAGGAAATTGCGGCAGCTCTTGCGGAAGAATATGAGACGGAGGCGGACGAAGTTCTTTCGGACGTAAAGGAAGTGCTTCGTCAGGTGGAAGCCTATGCCGAGAGACAGGTCTGATTTTTGCAACGCATATGAATGGGGAAGATTATGAACATTTTATTGATTGGTGGTTCCGGTAATTTCATCAATGACTTGATTATTAAATTGAATAAAGAAGGACATCGTATATACCTCTTAACAGGTAGTCGTTATAAACAGGCACCGTATCAGAAGGTGTTTGAACGTTATGATTTTACCTATGACTGCACCTGTCTGGATGAGATATTCGAAAGTATTAATCCGGATTTGACTATTTTTCTGGGCGCCCATGATACGAATTTCAAATGGCAGCAGGAGAAGGAAGGAGTCCGTTTTTCGGCCAGCCTGATGAATATTTTAATGTCTTATACCATGAGTAATTCCGGCCGTTTTATATATCTTTCTTCCGGAGAGGTGTATGGTGCGGACTACGAAACCTTTATTCCCGAAGACTCTCCCAAGACACCTGCAGGAATGAAGGGGATGGTGCTTTCGCAGGCGGAAGAGATTTGCGAGAGTTTCAGGACCAGCCGTGGGCTTGATATTCTGACACTTCGTCTGGATCATTTTTACAGTATTCCCAAGGTAAGAAAGGATATTGATAATCTTTGCGCCATGATGTGTCTGGAAGCACTGGAGAAGAATACCATTACCATTACGGAGAATAACTGGAATGCGTACCTGTATGTAACGGACGCAGTAGAATATGTGTACCGCTTTGTGACAAACAAAGAGTACGCACATGCTGTATACAATCTTTCTTCTGCGGTGGCAGTTTCTGACCGGGAGATTGCAGAGATAATCGTGCGGGAGATGGGCGAAGACATTCAGCTGGTTGTATCAGACCGTCCCGGTGTCAGAAACGTATTATCCAACGAGCGGATGGCACAGGAATTGGGAGCGCCCATGTGTTGCGATGTGGCAGCCATTGTCCGTAAGATGGCCAACCAGATGAAGAAGAACAGCAATATTTTCCTGCGCGGGGATGAAGCGAAACTTCCTTTCTGGAAGAGAGTGCTTAATAAGGCGAACTGGTTTATCAAAGCCATGATTCCGTTCGCAGAGAACCTTATTTTGTTCATTCCCGTTTTTATGATTAATAACAGAACAACGGAGAGTACATATTTTGCAAATCTTGATATTTATCTTTTGTATGTACTCCTTTTTGCCATTGTATACGGACAACAGCAGGCGGTGTTCTCTGCAGTGCTGGCTACGGTAGGATATTGTTTCCGGCAGATGTATGACAAGACCGGTTTCGAGGTAATGCTGGATGCCAATACCTATATCTGGATTGCACAGCTCTTTATTCTGGGCTTGAGCATCGGATATATGAAGGACAAACTGAATGTTCTGAAGCGGGAGAATGAAGATGAGCAGGAATTTCTTTCCGTGCAGCTTCATGACATTCAGGATATTAACAGTAGTAACATCCGTGTAAAAGATGCGCTGGAAACCCAAATTGTGAACCAGAGCGACAGTATAGGAAAGATTTACAGCATTACTTCCACCCTGGATCAGTATAGTTCAGAGGAAGTTCTTTTCTATGCAACTGAGATGTTAGGTAAGCTTTTCGGAAGCCGGGATGTAGCGATTTATACCATTTCCAATGATGTATATGCACGCCTTTTCTCTTCCACCTCAGAGAAAGCTTCCTCCCTGGGGCATTCCATCCGTTATTCGGAAATGGGAGAATTCTACGAGGTGCTAAAGTCCCGCAAGGTTTTTATTAATCGCAATTTAAATGAGTCGCTTCCTCTGATGGCCAATGCCATTTTTGAAGAGGATAAAATGCAGATGATTATCTGCATCTGGGGAATCCCATGGGAGAGAATGACGCTGGGACAGGCCAATCAGCTGACGGTAATCAGTTCTTTAATCCAGAACGCGGTATTACGGGCGAACCGTTATCTGAAGGCGCTTGAGAAGGAGCGTTTTGTAGAGGGAAGTAAGCTTATGGAAACTTCTGCATTCTCTGCGCTTGCCAATGCTTTTATGGCAGCGGAGCATAAGGGACTGACAGACAGTACTCTGATTAGAATTAAGACGATTTCTCAGGATTATGTAACAATCTGTACGATTCTGGGAGAGAAACTGAGAGATTCCGATTATATGGGAACGCTGGAGGACGGTGGTCTGTACGTGTTATTGTGTAACACTAACACAGCAGACACCGCTCATGTAATCAAGCGTTTTGCGCAGCAGGGTGTGGAAGCAGAAATCGTGGAGGATATGCTTTAGAATGTTTTGGATTGTTTTATTAATCAATCTTTTGGTTGTAATTGTATATGTGCTCTGGAATATCCTGCGGAAAGAAAAGAATCGCAAGGGCTTCATTGTGCGAAGCATTGTGATGCTTTGTATTCCCGTGGTGGGACCGCTGTTTTTTCTGCTGGGTAATATTCTCTTCCGGCTGGTATTTTCGGATACAGTGGATTTGGAAGACGTTATCTTTAGTAAAGAACGTGTAAGAACCTACATGCATGCAGATGAGGAGAGGGAGCGAAATGTCGTGCCCTTAGAGGAGGCCATTGAGATTACCGACAAGGATAATCTGCGTGTTCTTATGATGAATCTGGTGCGTGGTGATATTCAGAAATCCCTTTCCGGGATTTCAATGGCATTAAACAGTGAGGATACGGAAACTGCCCACTATGCAGCCTCCGTGCTGCAGGATACTCTGAATTCCTTTCGGAACAGAGTGCAGCAGTGTCTGGATATAGTGGATGATGAAACGAAGGATGAGACAGAGCGCCTCGATTATGCCTGCGTGCTTATTGAATATATGGATGTGGTTTTAAAACAGCATGTATTAACGGAATTAGAACAGAAGTCCTATGTGGAAATCATGGACCGTGTGGGCGAGTTTGTGTATGAGTCGGATCGCATCAGACTGCTTAGTGAGCACTATGAGGCATTGAGTGTCAGACTGATAGAAACCAGTGCCTTTGACAAGGCACAGAAATGGTGCCAGAGGGCGGAATATCACTATCCCGATACGCTGCCTACGTATACGAGTCAGTTAAAGCTATATTACACCAGCAACCAGAAAGACAGATTTTTCCGCGTGCTGGAGGAACTGCGCAAATCGTCTGTTGTGATTGACAGCGAAACCCTGGAGATGATTCGCGTTTTTTTATAAGCGGAATGATTTCACCGGTTAAAAGGAAACTACGGAAAGGAGGATGTAAAATATGTCCATGACTATTTTTCTGCTGTTTAAGCTGATTGGAATAATATGTGCATATTTCGCGGTGACAACCATGGTACCTTTGGTTGTGTTCCGACGCATCCTTAAACATAAATCATTTACTTATCAGGTGTTGATGAGTTTTGTGGCAGGTAATTTTTTCATCATTATGATGGTTCAGTATTTACAGTTGATTAAATTCTGCCATAAACCTGTTCTGATTCTGTACTATGCGCTTGTTATGCTGATTCTTTGGATTTTGATTAATCAGATTCCGGTAAGCAGAATGAAGGATACACTGATACAGAATGTGAAGCGGATTTTCGGCAAGCAGCTGGGGCTTCGAACCGTCTTGTTGCGCATTCGTTTAAAGTTCGGAAGATGGTTTCGCGAATACGGGAGAAAACTTCTTAAGTTTATCGGAAGAAATATTATCGAGATTCTCCTGCAGCTTATTCTGTTTGTGGTTTTATGCTACGTGTACGGCAAAGGCATTGTAGAGACTTACGGATATTCGGCTTCTGACCTTCCGGTGCATAACTACTGGATCAATGCCATGGGAGATAATAATATTTTTGTGGCTGGTGTATATCCCCACGGATATCACAGCGTCATCTATTTCCTTCATACAATGTTTGGATTTGATACCTATATCATTTTATCTTTGTTTGCTTTTGTGCAGGTGGTGTGCGTTCATTTTGCATTGCTGTATTTTCTGCGCCTTTCCTGCAAGATGAAATACGTTGCATACATTGGTACGTTTTTCTACGCCATAAGCGACTTTTTTATGAAGGGGACCTTTTCGCGTTTTTCCAGCACTCTGCCCCAGGAGTTTGGTATGATTTTTATTCTGCCGAGTATCTGGTTCGGATTTGAGTTTTTCAAATTGCGGTATAAAGAAGTGAAGGAAGGGGAAAAAAAGAAGGAGTCCTGGTATCCTCTGATTGGTTTTGCCATGAGTTTCGGACTGACCCTGTCGGCACACTTTTATAATACCATTGTTGCAGGGTTCTTCTGTGCGGCAATGGCAATCGGCTATATCTTCCTCTTTGTGAGAAAGCAGTATTTCGGAAATATTATGATTACCTGTCTGATCAGCGTTTTGGTTGCAATTGCACCGATGGGAATTGCTTTTGCAACGGGTACACCGTTAGAGGGCTCTCTCTACTGGGCACAAAGCGTTATGACGGGAAGCGGCGCTCCTGATGAGGAATTTGTGATTAACGAAAATAAGACGGATGGCAACGGCGTTATATCAGAGGATGAGGAGCTGATTGAGAATGCTTTCGAGAAAACTTCAGAATCGGTTGAAACACCTCAGTTTGCGGCGCCAACTTTGAAAGAGCGGATCATTGGGATGATAGAAAGTCTTAAATACAAGCAATACCTTATCAATGACTCGATGAAGGCCAGTGTCTGGCAATACAACGGAGATGCGTGTTCGCAGGTTTTCTGGTGGCTTGTGCTTACCAGTTTTATCATCGGTATCGTATTTCTTATTTTCCGTAAGCCCTGTTACGCCGGAATGCATTTTACCGTTGGATTGTATCTCTTCCTGATGGCCGTTGTGTTGTCTGCAAAGCCTCTGGGTCTTATGATGCTAATGGACCCGGCAAGAGCC
The DNA here is from genome assembly GCA_045595325.1 of Lachnospiraceae bacterium. Lineage (GTDB taxonomy): Bacteria > Bacillota > Clostridia > Lachnospirales > Lachnospiraceae > UBA3766. Next base: position 49,514 of record JAZOAG010000034.1, on the reverse strand, counting down.
TGTATTTATTTTTCCTATGCAATTCCGGTTCTGATTTCTGTCGCTGTTGACGGTGTGGTTTACATGATTTCAATCGCAGGACGCTTTAAACTGGTAGGAAACGTTGTATCTTTGGCATGTCTGGTACTGGCAATGGGATTCCTTTTTGGTGGGAATCATATAAGAAAACCCCTTAAGGCAGAGGTATTCGAAACCAACGAAGCAGTCACCTGTCTGACAAACATTATCCGGCAGAATGAGGATGAGATGTGGACCATTTGTTCCGCAAATGATGAGCTTCGAATGGGTGAGGATCACGGTTATCACTATGATACCATTACCTTCCTAAAAAATATCGAAAACCTCGATGAGGATACCGTGCTCACGATTCCTACACCGCGGGTATACTTTTTTGTTGAAAAGGTACCTCTGGACTATGCGGTAAGCTATGAAAAGAGTGGTCAGCGTATTTCCGAAGAAGGGGCTTCGCGGGAACTTTGTTATGCTACCGGTCTTATGCCATATCAGGGAGAAAACCGTTGGGTTACCATGTCCCGTATGTATTACTGGGCAGAAAGCTTCCGGGAAATATATCCCAGGGAGATGAGTGTCTATCTGGAAACGGACAGGTTCGTTTGTTATGTAGTAGAACAGAATACTTACAGTTTATTTAATTTTGCCATTGATTATGGCTACAATACGAGGAAATAGTACATGGAAGCAATGATATCCCGCAGAAAATATGCGAGTATGACCATCATGATGCTGGTACTTTTATTTATGTTCCAGTCTACAATGGTGGTAAAAGATTTGGGAAACCGCTATAACGAAAATGAATATGCCACTCCTTCCGCGGCAGATCGTTCTTCTTCCTGGTCTGAGAATTCTTCCGGTGCAGATTCTCCTCTGGCGGAATTCACGGCAGAAGAGAGTTATGTGGCCTATATTGGGAACACGGAAGAAAACATGGGTGATATTGTAAAAGAATGGTGTACCTATACCAAGAGAGACTTGCAGACCTATGACCCCGGAGAGGGATTTGATGCATTGATTCTGGATTCGCCGGAAATATTGGTTGTTGACCCGGCCTATGTGGATTTTGAGAGAGATGCCGAAGGATTTCTTACTTTGGCGGATGCGGGGGTTAACATGATTTTCTGTGCCCTGCCTGCACCGGAGGTGATTGAATCAAATCCGGACATTCAGGAACTTTTCGGAATTAAAAGCGTAGAGGCAGAGTCGGTAGAACTGAAAGGAATTAAGTTGTTTGGAGGATTCCTTCTGGGTGGAGAGGTAATCTATGAGGTAAAGACTGAGGCGGATGCGAAGCGTCAGGACTTAACCCTTGATGTTCCGTGGTATATTGTCTTTGGAAATACCAAAACATATATGGTGGGTATGCTGGAGGATGAAAGCATTGAGAATGAACATCTTCCTTCCATTGTTTGGAGAAACAGTTGCCGACAGAGTAAGGTGTTCTGTGTGAACGGAGATTACATGTATGATGATATCGGACTCGGCTTTTTAGATGCCATGATGTATGAGTTGCATGAATATGAATTGTATCCTATCATCAATTCCCAGAGTCTTATCATTTCTAATTTTCCCGGTTTTGCGGAGGAGAATGAAGAGGAAATGCAGCGGATTTACAGCCGCACGCCGGCCAGCTTTTATCGGGATATTATGTGGCCCAGCATTACGGGAACCACGAGGCAGAATAGCATGCAGGAAACCTTGTATTTTATGGCACAGGGTGATTATTCGGACGGGAATGAACCGAAGGATACGGATTATGTATTTTTCCTGAAAGAAGCGAAAGAACAGGAAGCGGAAGCGGGAATTTCCATGAGTATAAAGTCCGGAGATATTTCTTTGCGGGATAAGCTGACAGCGGATATGAATTTTTATGATTCTACAGAGGCGGGATATGTTTTCACCTCCGCATATGTAGACAGCTATGAACAGGCAAAGGAAGCAGCGGGAATGCTTGGGGAGTTTGCGTCATTAAGCAATTTCAAAACATTTGTTATGAAGGCGGAAGATGAGGTTCCGGTGGTTTCCTATATTTCTGAGAACGTGACGTTACAAAGTACCACCAGTGACGGGTTTGATTATACGTATTTTCAGGATATCCGTATGAGAAGTCTTCAGACTTCTTTGGGATACACCAATATTTTGCTGGATATGTACCGCATGACATTTCCGGAAACAAAGCGGGATGTGTGGGAAATCCGGGCAGATGATTTCACCAGAAATATCAATACCTTCTGGCGCCCTTTTGAAGATTTTGAGTATACTACGGTTTCTGAAAGTGACAGGCGGGTAAGATGCTTTTTGAATCTTGACTACGCCCATATGTGTGAGAATAACCGGATTACGCTTCGCACCACCGGGGCAACCGGGGAATATTATTTTATTTTAAGAACCCGTAATCAGGAGATTAAGAGTCTGACCGGGGGAGAGTACGTTAAGGTGGAAGAGGATGCTTATATTCTGTATTTAAGAGAGGATGAAGTCGTGATAGAGTTATCCGACACCCTGGCGCCTTTTTACCAACTTGCCGACTGAGCGAATTAAGAGAGGAGGAGACCGGCCATGAAAGTCTGTATTGTTGCAGAGGGATGTTACCCTTACGTGGTTGGCGGTGTGTCGAGCTGGATTGACAGTATGATACGTTCGTTTCCGGATATTGAATTCAGCATTCTGACCATTATTTCAGACCGCACACAGAGCGGACGGTTTGCCTATCAGATGCCGGATAACGTTACAGAGGTCTATGAATCGTATCTGATTGATTATGACTGGAGCAAGAAACGAAAATACGGCAGACGAACCAGGTTAAGTGCAAAAGAGTATGAAGCACTTAGGGGCGTTGTATTAGACAATAAAGTGGACTGGGATGCATTGTTTGATATGTTTCAGTCCGGTAAAATCGTCATCGACGATTTGCTGATGGGAGCGGATTTTCTTAAAATCGTGCAGGAGTGCTATAACCTTAAATATTCCCATATCGTTTTTTCTGATTTCCTCTGGACCATGCGTTCCATTTATCTGCCCCTGTTTCTCATCATGAAAACCAATGTGCCGAAGGCTGATTTATATCATTGTGTTTCAACAGGATATGCCGGTGTGTTAGGCTGTATCGGAAGACATCTGCACGGTGGCGGATTGTTGCTTTCCGAGCACGGGATTTACACCAGAGAGCGCGAAGAGGAGATTATTAAGGCAAACTGGGTGGAAGGTATCTACAAAAATATCTGGATTGACCAGTTCCGTAAAATGTCCCGTCTTATTTATGAACGTGCAGACACGATTACGTGTTTATACGACCATGCAAAGGAACTTCAGTTAGAGTTGGGATGTCCGGAAGGACGTATCAGGATTACCCCCAATGGTATCGATGTAAGCCGGTTTGAGAATCTGCCCGGCAAAACTCCGGAGGAAGAGGGGAATATTAACATCGGAGCCATTTTACGTGTTACGCCCATTAAGGATGTTAAGACCATGATTCGTGCCTTTTTCTACGCTCAAAAAGAGGTGCCAAACCTGAAATTGTGGATTATGGGACCTGTGGACGAGGAAGAGGATTACGCCAAAGAATGTTTTGACCTGGTAGAAAGTCTGAAGGTACCGGGCGTAGTCTTTACCGGTCGGATCAATGTAAGGGATTATCTGGGAAAGATGGATTTTACGATACTGACCAGTATCAGTGAGGGACAGCCTCTTACAATTCTGGAGAGCTTTGCGGCGAAGAAGGCAGTAATCGCCACGGATGTGGGAAACTGTAAGGGATTGATTTACGGTGAGGACGATGAATTCGGAACCGCAGGAATTCTGACCCACATCATGAATATTTCGGAAATCTCCAAGGCAATCGTTACTATGGCAAAGAATAAAGAAATGTGTGAAAAAATGGGTGAAATCGGATATCAAAGAGTGATGGAGCGTTATCAGATTCACCATATGCAGGATAAATACAAAGAAATTTACGGAGACCAATATTATGGCAGGAATCGGAATTAAGCTTAATAAGATATTTGCGAAAAACACAATTGCCACTCACGTATACGGTTTTTCTTACAGTACGGTTGTTACCATTGCACCGATGTTTCTGGTAATCGGAGTGATTGTATTGATGCAGTTTTTACTTGGCTTTTCCAAGGTGGGATACACCGCCAGGGAATTATATTCCTGTACGGTGCTCTATATCTTCATTTTTGCACTTTTGACGGCGTCCCCCCTCAATGCGGTTTTATCCAAGTATATGTCTGATGTTATTTACAATGAAACCTATGAGGATATTCTGCCCTGCTATTATTTCGGGCTGGTAATCAACGTGTTATTAAGTTGCATTCTGGGTGTGCCCTTCTGTCTTTGGGAGCATTTCGTGGGAGGCGTTCCCGTTTACTATGTTTTCACGGGATATTGCGGCTATATGTCCCTGGTGCTGGTATTCTATTCCATGCTCTATTTATCCATCTGTAAGGACTATAAAAAGATTTCCCTTTTTTTCTTAATCGGTATGGGAATTACCGTAATCCTGTCCCTGATTATGGTGTATATCCTTCATATGGACGTGACCTATTCCATGCTTTTATCCATGGTGATCGGGTTTTTCATCATTGCATGTCTGGAATTTGCACTGATTAAAAGTTACTTCCGGGAAAACAGCGGCAAATACCGGGTTGTGTTCTCTTACTTTGTAAAATACTGGAAGCTGATTCTGACCAACTTCCTTTATGTTCTGGGATTATATACCCACAATTTCGTATTCTGGGGGACGGATATGCGAATGGTGGTGGTGAAGAGTTTCGTGTGTATGCAACCCTATGATATGGCTTCTTTTATCGCAATGTTTACCAACATATCGGCCAGTGTGCTGTTTATCGCGAGAGTGGAAATGCATTTTCATGAGAGGTATCGAGCTTACTCGGAGGCGGTAATCGGAGGGCGCGGCATGGATATTGCCAATGCCAAGAAAAGAATGCTCAGTCAGCTGGCGGAGGAATTAATGAACCTGGTGCGTATCCAGTTTATTATTTCCATTATCATCTTTTTCCTTTGTATCACCATTTTGCCGTACTTTGGTTTCGGCGGTCTGGTAATGAAGATTTATCCCTGCCTGGCAGTAGGATATTTTATTTTGTTTATCATGTACTCCGCCATGATTTTCCAGTACTATTACAGCGATTTGACAGGTGCGCTGCTTACCTCTTTAAGCTTTTGGCTGGCGACTCTGGTGGGAAGTATTGTTGCAACCCATTTTAATCCCATCTGGTACGGCGCGGGATTGGTGTTCGGTGCGCTGGTAGGATGGAGTGTGGCTTATTTCAGGCTTCGCTATATTGAGAAAGAGCTTGATACCCATGTGTTCTGTAACGGCAGCATTCTGGAGAGGGGAAAGGGCGCAATGCCTTCCAATCTGGTGTATCGGAGAGGGACCCTGCAAAACGGTAGTGTTAAGAAAGAGAAGGGAGTGTAGAGCAGATGATTATTGATACTATAATCAGAGTTTGTATTATGATAGCGGGACTTGTGTTGTTTGGAATATCAATCACTTCCCTGGCGAAGAGAAAGATGACAGAGCCCATTTGCTTAATCTGGGGAGGTGTATCCTTTCTGGTATTCATGGCGGGACTTCTTTTACGTCCCGTACTGGTGAAAAACATGATTAGTACCACAGGTCTTATTCTGGTGTCTCTCGTGATTTTCTTTGCCATCTGCGGAGCTTACTTTTTATCCACCATGGTTTCTGATTTGACCCGTAAGAACCAGGAGCTGGCAATTCAGGTTTCCCTGCTGAAACGTCAGAGTGAGATTTTGGAGGAGCGGATTGAGAAATTGGAAGGTGAGCATGCCCATGAAGAAGATACTAATCACAATTAATACACTGGGCCTTGCAGGTGCGGAAACCGCCCTTTTAGGACTGTTAAAACAGTTAGAGAACAGAGACTTAGAGGTATCTCTCTTTGTTCTGACCGGACAGGGGGAGCTGTTGAAGCGGATTCCCTCTTTTGTAAAGGTTTTGAATCAGGAGTACCATGAGACATCCGTACTCAGCAAGGAAGGCCGTAAAATACTTAGAAAGAGCGTTCTGCGGGCATTGATTGGGAAGGGAAGACTATTTACCCTTTTTCCCTACCTTTGTAAAAATGCCGTGATGCAGATGAAAGAAGGAAAAATACGGGCAGATAAACTGCTTTGGAGAGTTCTTTCCGATGCGGCAAATGTCTTTGAGGAAGAATATGATTTAGCCATCGCATATCTTGAGGGCGGATCTACATATTACGTGGCAGACCACGTAAAGGCCCGTAAAAAAGTAACATTTTTACATGTGGATTACACGCAGGCCGGATACAACCGTTCACTGGATTTGGATTGTTATTTAGGATACGACAAAATTTTTACCGTATCCGACGAGGTGAAAGACGGCTTTTTGAAAATCTATCCGGAATGTGAGGACAAGACGGAGGTTTTCCACAACATCCTGGATATCAGAGGAATTGTGGAGAAGTCGCAAATGACCGGCGGCTATACGGATTATTTTAGCGGAATCCGTATTCTGACAGTGGGAAGACTGACGAGTCAGAAGTCGTTTGAAGTATCTGTGGAAGCCATGAAACTGCTGAAGGAGAAAGGTGTGAATGCCAGATGGTATATTCTCGGGGAAGGAGATGAGCGGTCTAAGCTGACGGAACTGATTGCGAAGTGGGAGCTTACGGGCGATTTCCTGCTGCTTGGGTCAGTGGAGAATCCTTATCCTTATTACCGGCAGGCCGATTTGTATGTGCATGCCACCCGTTTTGAGGGCAAGAGCATTGCCATTCAGGAAGCTAAGATTTTGGGTTGTCCTATCTTGGTGTCTGACTGCAGCGGCAACCGGGAACAGGTAGAGCACGGCGTGGACGGGCTTTTATGTGAATTTACCCCTGAGGCAATCTGTCAGGGGGTATGCCGATTGATAGAAAATGAAGAGGAACGCAAGGCATTTGGTGTGATGGCTTCGTCAAGAATGCGGAATCTTACCAACGAAACAGATAAAATACTGCAACTGCTGTAAGCGGGGAGGGATTTGTGTATGAGAAAGGAAAAGAAGAAAGCCTTAATAATTATTCCGGCGTATAATGAAGGAAAAACCATCGGGGAATTGTTGGATGAACTGGCCAAACCGGAGATTTCGGATATTGCGGACGTTTTAATCATGGATGATGCATCAAAGGACAACACAAGAGAGGTTGTACTGGAGAAAAATATGCAGGTGGTGACGCATATTTTTAACTTAGGATACGGAAGCGGATTGCAGGTGGGATATAAGTATGCCATTAATAACGGATATGAGTATGTAATTCAGATGGACGCAGACGGACAGCATGATGCCTGCAATGTGCTGAAATTATATGAGAAACTGACAACGCCGGAAGCGGACGGGAAATGCCCGGATATCGTAATCGGCTCCAGATTTTTGGAGGGCAGTAAGACCTTCCCTATTTCGGTAGTGAAAAAATTTGCAATCGCCATGTTCCGGCTCTTAATTAAGGTGGGAACCGGAAAGAAGATTCTTGACCCTACTTCCGGCTTGCAGGGGTTAAACAGACGCGCTCTTGTTTTTTACGGAGGCTTCAATCATTTTGATGATAAATATCCCGATGCCAATATGATCATGCAGATGCTTCTGTTAGGATTCCGGGTTGCCGAGATTCCTGCCGTAATGCATGCAAGAACGGAAGGTGTAAGCATGCACTCCGGATTGAAACCGGTTATCTACATGTTTCGCATGATGTATTCCATCGTGGCAGTATGGGTTCGCATTAAAATCTACAAAGTAGATGTGGGGGCAGTACATGAGGACGTTGTTACGTAAATTTAAAAAAAGCGGTGATGGGTTGCTTTTTGAGAAATCTCCCCTGGAAGAGTCGAAAGAAATTCCGGCGAATCCGGGCAGGGGATGGTATAAAATCTATTCTTTTTTCGCAGAAAAAAAACCGGATTTTTCAGAAGTTTTAAAGGACGGAAATACCGTTGATACACTGGTACTTGTGATTATTAATATAGGCGGTTACCGGGATGGTGACATCGATGAAGCGGGACTTAAAAATATCCGTAGCATTCTTTCTTTTTTTGCGGAGCGGGGGTATGAAATCATTTTGAGAATCACCTATGACCATGAGGGCAGGGCCATGGAACGGGAGCCTTTCTTTTTTACGGGTGTGACCGATCATTTGAAACAACTGACACCGGTATTGAAAGAGTTTCAGGAGCACATTTTTGTGTATCAGGGTCTGCTGGTAGGAAACTGGGGAGAGATGCATACTTCCCGTTTTTTGCATACTTCCAAGCTGCGTGAACTTTGGAGGATACTGAAGGAAGAGGTGGGAGATTCCGTATTTTTTGCCGTTCGTAAGCCTTCTTACTGGAGAATGCTTCATCCGGACAAAAAGAAGGATTCCATGGGCCTTTTTGATGATGCGATTTTCGGCTCCCCCAGTCATTTGGGAACCTTTGATAATGAAACCGGCAATGCATTGGACTGGAATGCTGCCTGGCGGAAGCGGGAAGAGCTGGACTTTGAAGATGATTTGTGCAGAACTGTTCCAAACGGCGGTGAGGTTATCTGTGGTCCCCACTATATACAGTGCGAGACCTCGGGCAGCACCATTGGAACTCTTCGTAAGATGCACATTACCTATTTGAACCGGCAGTATGATATGAAACTGCTTGAACTCTGGCGGGAGAGGAACTGTAATGAAGGTGATTTGTGGAAGGACAGCACCCTCTATGATTTTATTACCGCTCATCTGGGTTACCGTTTTCTTCTTCAGGATGTTTCCGTGAAAGCCGATAAAAAAGGAGAAAGAAACCTCTTAAAAATCACGGTTAAAAATACCGGATTCGCTCCGATTTACAGGGAGACGAAGGGGGTTGTGATTTATCAGGATACAGACGGAAATGAACAGATTATTTCCACGGAATATGATTTGCGCGCTTTGGGAAGCGGGGAGAAGGAAACCCTGATGGCAATTCTCCCTTTGGGTGCAGGAAAACTGTATTTCAGAATTCCGTACGGAGAAAATTGTATTTTCACCGGAAATAAAAGTATGGAAGACGGCAGGGTTTACCTGGGAGAAGTGAAAGTCTGACGGGTTATAAACAAGGTGGATGTTATGGCTAAAATATGTTTTTTTTCGGGAGATATTACCAGAAACGGCGGAACGGAAAAAGTAGCTTCCATGATTGCAAATGAGTTGGCATCGCAGGGGAAACATGAGATTGTTTTTCTTAGTTTGTGTGAACAGAAGGAAGTACCTTTTTTTGAGATTCATTCTTCCATCAAAAGATTCAAACTGGGGAAGGAATGGATTTCGCCGGGAGTAAAGTACCTTCCCGTAATCGGAAAACTGCGGAAATTTTTACACAGGGAAGAAATAGACATTATTATAGATATCGATATTATTTTAGATGTTCTTTCCATTCCGGCTGCAAAGGGATATAGGACAAAAGTAATATCATGGGAGCACTTTAATGTTTCATATGAACGCTCTTTTTATTATCGAAAGAAGATTTTATCATACAGTGTGAAACGCTCGGACTATGTGGTTACCCTGACGGAAGGGGATAAGGAGAATTACCAAACGATTCTGAAACGAACAGACAGAATCGAGGCGATTCATAACCCCATGGAGACGGTTCCCCCCCGGAACATCCGTCGGGAGAAACAACTGGTTACCGTAGGTCATCTGGTGGAGCGGAAAGGATATTCCTATATTGCAAAAATGGCACCGAAACTTCTGGCGAAATATCCGGACTGGAAGTGGATTCTCTGCGGAGAAGGACCGGAGAGGTCCATGCTGGAAAAAGTGATTACAGAACATCACTTAGAGGGAAGACTCGTCCTTGCGGGCGTGGTATCCGATGTGGGAGAGTATTTATCCGCAGCAGGGATTTTTGTATTGACATCCAAAGCAGACGGACTTCCCATGTGTCTTTTGGAAGCGAAGGCCTATGGTGTGCCCATGGTAAGTTTTGACATTCCCACGGGCCCTTCCGAGGTCATTGAAGACGGCGTGAACGGATACCTCATTTCTCCTTTTGACTGTGAAGCCATGATGGAGAAACTTTCGCTCCTTATGGAGGATGAGAAACTGCGAACTTCTTATTCACAAGCCTGCAGTATGCGGACGGAGAAGTTTGAGATGCAAATGATTATAGAGAAGTGGAATAAGGTGTTAGAGAGCTTATGCGAATAAAAAATGCTTTGCGTAACAGCTTTTTCAGTGTTGCGGGACAGATTATTATTATATTTGTGGGCTTCTTCAGTCAAAGAGTCTTAAACTTACGTCTCGGGGAAGAACTGGTGGGATTAAACAGTGTTATTTCCAACATTCTTGCCCTTATTTCAGTGACGGAATTAGGACTTTCCGTGGCGGTCATTTATCATCTTTACCGTGCAGTCGCAGAAAAACAGGAAGAAGAAATTGCGGCGCTTATGAATCTTTACAGGAATGCCTACTGTATTTTTGCCGGTATTATCACGGTGCTGGGGCTTGCCGTAATGCCTTTTTTGCCGCTTTTTTTGAAGGTGGAAACCTTCTCGCCGGGATTTGTGAGGGTGGTTTATCTTTTATGGTTGCTTAAGACGGTGCTTTCCTATCTTCTGACGTATCGCCGGTCTTTGCTGGTAGTGGACCAGAAGGAATATGTGGTCAGTATTTGTACCCTGGGTGCAAATGCCATGAACTACATATTCATCATTATTATGGTGCATTTCTTCGGAAACTACCTGTTGGCCTTTTTCCTGGGTATTTTGACGGAGAGTCTTATCAACATCTGGATTTGGTGGTATGTGGGAAAGAAGTATCCCTATCTTAATACCTACAGAAAGGTGCCCCTTCAGTCGGAGCTGGTTGCGAAAATCAAGAAGGATATTAAGAATATTTTTGTAACCAAACTTTCGGGCAAACTGTTAATCAGCACGGACAGCTTAATCATGTCCGGTTTTATCAATCTGGGGATTGTGGGACTTTATTCTAACTATACGATGATTACCCTGTCCTTAAATAATATTGTAGAGGCATTTTCCAATACGCTTCAGCCTACGGTGGGAAACCTTTTTATAGAGGAGAATCATAAAAAAGAGTTTAATGTGTTGCGACAGATTACCTTTGTGTTTTTCCTGTTTGCCTCCTTTGCAGCCACCAGCCTTTTTGCACTTATGACCCCTTTTGTAAGTGACATCTGGCTGGCACCGGAATACGGTCTGGATATGATTATCATATGTTGGTGTGTGAATAATTTCTACTTCCTTACCATGGGATATCCCTTAAGCATGATGATGGGGGTTACCGGTCTTTTTCATAAAGAGCGTAACCTTGCCATTGCCGTGTCACTGACCAATATCGGTTTATCACTGCTTCTGGTAAAACCTTTTGGCATTCCCGGTGTGCTTTGCGGTACGTTTTGCGCGTACCTGATTCAGCTGATATACAGAATCTATACGCTGGTTCATGTCTATATGAAAGAAAATGTCCGGCGTTATGTATTGGATGTAGCGGAATATTTTGTGATTACATTGGCAGAAATCGTAATTGTCTATTTTATCAAAAATATGATTTATGACAGCGGAAATGTAATCACCTTTGTTCTTCTCATGGGGGTGTGTCTGGTGGTACCCAATACCATCAATTTGCTTCTCTTTGCCAGAGGATGGCGGATGAAGAGCCTTTTTGAGAGATTGCGCCGTTTGCTGGGAAAGAACGATGGAAAATAGAAATCATCAAAACAAAACGCAGTCAGAATATGGAGATAAAAAATGGATACATCATTACAGTCCCCGGTAGGGATGCTTCTTGCCCTTTTGCGAGAAGCTCTTGGGGCAGAAGAGAAGGAACAATTAAATGACCCGTCTGCTGAAACCGCGTTCTGGCAGGAAGTGATAAACATTGCGGATAAACATGCGGTGTTACCGCTTCTGTTTGATGTGGCGACGGAGCGCGGGCTGCCGGAAATTCTCGTGGAGATTTCGCGGATAGAAGGCAAACGAATGGCGACGCAGTATTACAGACTTTTGTTTTTGGCCTCGTATGTGGTGAACCGTCTGAAGGAAGCAGGAATTGAGACTGCGATATTAAAAGGCGTATCTACCGCATCCTTTTATCCGGTGCCGGAATATCGTAAATCCGGGGACGTGGACTTGATTCTTTTGTCGGATGCGGAAGAAAAGAAGATTGATGAGATTATGCTGGCCGCCGGCTTCGCAAAGAAAAAGGACGAACAGGCGAATCACCATCTGGTATATGAAACACCGGAGGAGATAGAGGTTGAGTTGCATTGCAGCTTTGTAGAGGATTTTTCCGATAAAAGGATAAATGAGGCCATGAAAAAATATCTTAAGGAGTGTGCAAAGCATACGACACAGCAGGAAATCTGCGGCGTCACGTTGCCGGTACTGGACAGATGCTTTCACGGATATGAACTTCTTTTGCATATGCTTCAGCACTTTATGGCATCGGGATTCGGAATCAAACTTCTCTGTGACTGGGTTGTGCTTTGGAGACAGCCCTGGGAAGAGGAAGAAATAGTACGGTTGCGGGAGATGATTGACGCCGGTGGTCTTACACGCTTCGCTTCCGCCATTAGCTGCGTGTGTGTGGAGTATCTCGGACTGGAGAAGGAAAAGGTACCCCTGATACAAGAGGACGGACCGGACTGTGCACTGCTTTTGGAGGAGATTATGAAGGCATGGGATATCGGAAGGTCTGACAGCAACCGCCTGGTAACCATGACGGGAACGGGAATTGGCGCATATATCCGTGAATTCCATCATCAGATGCATATCAACTTCCCGAAGCTGGGTAAGTGCTTTTTATTCTGGCCGGTTTTGTGGATGATTACACTGATTCGTTTCCTGATTAATAACCATAGGGTGCGAAAGACTTCCGTCTGGGCTGTTCTGCGGGAAGCCGGGCGCAGGAATCGTCTCATTGAACAGCTGGATCTGTTTGAATAGAAAAAACTTAGCAAATTTTTTATATCTATTTATTTTTAACCATCGTTTTATTTTGTCATGGAATGGAATAAAATATAGTACATCTGTCCAAAAAGTCTTGGGAAAATTGTTGAAAAACACGAATGGGTTCGATACAGGATTTACAAAAAACGATAGTGGTGTTATGGTATAGATGTCGGGGAATGTGGTTTGTTAATAGGAATAGGAGGAAATATATTATGAAAAAATATGAAAAACCTGTAGTAATGATAAATGATGAATTAGCAGAAGGTGTATATGCGGCAAGTGGTGATTGCTATTCTTTCTGGGCAAATATCACACAGACTCCTGAAGAAGGACGCGGTACTTATGTAATTCAGATTAACGGAAAACATGAAGCAACTGACGGGCATCACAGTTCAGAGAGAACCGTGCAGATTACTTTCAATCAGCCGGTTACCCATGAGAAGAGTAATGCATCTTCCCTTTCCGGTGATGGTTCTAACGTATTGACATTACATTTTACAAATGATTCCGGAAATTATCACAACAATGGGGTTGACAATATCGGATTGGGCCAGCTGTATGTAAGCAGTGATGCAGGTCTTGCAATTATCGGTGTAACCTGTGTATACTGCAACAGAGATTGTGGCGAACACTAATTAGAGGAAGAGAATCGGAGAGGCTATGTTTTCGGGCATGGCCTCTTTTTTAGGTAAATACAATGGAAAAATTATTATTCTACGTGAAAAGAATTAAAGAGGGAAGGCTGAAGGAAATGCTTCGTCAGACCATCTGGATATACCGTTATGCAAGGAGGTATTGGAAGTCAATGATTTTCTATACTTTTCTCGGAATGGCGGGTACGGTGGTGAGTCTTTTTTCCGGACTGGTATCGAAAGAACTGGTGGATATTATTACCGGTCATGAAACCGGTGCCGTGCTGGGGGTGTTTGCCATTATGATCGGAACCGGCATTGGAATGTGTATCATCAATATGATTTCCGATTACGCTTCGGCCAGAATCAGCATGCGGGTGGATGCGGAGATTAAAGCAGATATATTCGAAAAAGTCATGATTACGGATTGGGAATCCCTGACCGGATACCATACCGGAGATTTGATGACAAGATGGGGGAGGGATGCTTCTAATATTTCATCCGGCGTTCTTAATTTCATTCCCAACATGATTGTTTACGTGTTCCGTTTTACTGCAGCGTTTGCCATGGTGATTTATTATGACTGGACCTTTGCTGTATTTGCATTTTTGGGAATGCCGGTGAGTCTGGTTCTTTCAAGAACGTTGATGAAACGTATGGTGAAGAATAATGAGAAGAGTGCCGCCATGGGAGCAAAGCTTTCCGGTTTTAACCAGGAAACGTTCTCAAACATTCAGACGATTAAAGCCTTTGATTTGTTGGGATTGTACGTAAAACGGTTGAAACAGATACAGACGGAATATATTTCCATGAACCTGGAATTTAAAAGAATCGGTATGTGGACTTCCCTGCTTTTAACTACCGTAGGTCTTCTGGTTTCCTATTCTGCCCACGGCTGGGGTATTTACAGGGTTTGGAGCGGGGTCATTTCTTACGGTACGATGACCATGTTTCTGGGTCTTTCGGGAACCCTGACGGGAACTTTACACAGTTTAACATCCCTTGTTCCCCAGATTATTTCTCTGACGACCTCTGCAGGGCGTCTGATGGATATCGTTGAGATGCCGAGGGAAGATTACAGCGATAATGATGAGGTGGCGAAGTTTTGTCAGAGAAATGAGGGCGCCGGAATCAGTCTTAAATTAGAGGATGTTTCTTTTACTTATAAAACAGGAACTGAAGTATTCAGGGCAGCAACCATGGAAGTAAAGCCCAATGAAATCGTAGCACTGGTAGGTCCTTCCGGAGAAGGAAAAACAACAATGCTTCGTCTGATTCTTTCACTGATGCAGACAAAAGAGGGCAATGCGTACCTGGAAGGATGTGATGGGGATGAGACAAATCGTGTTCGTCTTACGCCTTCTACCCGTAAACTGTTTGCCTATGTGCCCCAGGGAAATACCATGTTTTCGGGAACCATCGCAGAGAACATGAGAAATGTGAAAACAGACGCGTCCGAAGAAGAGATTACGGAGGCATTAAAAAAAGCGTGTGCATGGGATTTTGTTGAGAAGTTGCCGAATGGAATTCATAGTGAAATACAGGAGAGAGGCGGCGGATTTTCCGAAGGGCAGGCCCAGCGACTATCCATTGCCAGAGCCTTGTTACGGGATGCTCCGATTCTGCTTCTTGACGAAGCGACCTCGGCCCTTGATATTACAACGGAACGGAAGGTACTTCGGAATATTATGGCAGATGAACGGCCCAGAACCTGTATCGTAACGACACACAGACCGACGGTGTTGGAGATGTGTACCAGAGTATACGGAATTCGGGATAAAAAGTGTGAGTCCTTAAGTGAACAGGAAATTGCAGAATTAATCAATAATTTCTGATGAAAGGGAATCGATATATTCTTTCATACATACGGCTGCGGAAGGTTCCTTGGTACAATGCAGTTTGCAGACGGGAATCCGTGCGGCGATTTGCCCTGCAATATCCAGAGTGGTAAGAAACTGCTCTCTGGTCCAGACCGGAGAGACGAAACGCTGTGAAAGAAGGAGTGCTTTTTGATCCGGAGTAAGTTCTTCGATGAAATCGGTTGCACTTCTGGACAGCAGAATTACACCTCCTAACGGATGGGTTTCCGTATTGGAGATGGCGGAGGTGCCGCACCAGGGAATACCGTGTATTTTGATGTCTTTTTCCGAAAGGGAAATCAGATTCAGATCGCCGTTTAAAAGACTTACCTCATAAAGAGATTTCCACAGGTAGGTATGGGTTGATTTGCCCATTCCGGAACGTCCGGAGAAAAGCCATGCTTTCCCCTGATAAAGAATAGATGCGGAATGGAGCGCAACCATATTATGTTTTGCGGCAAAATAGAGGAAGGAAAGGCGCAGCGCATGAAAAATTTCTTCCCGGCACTTCCGGGTAAAGGGCGGCACAATATAACAGGAAACCTGTGTGCCTTCTTTGCTGATACGCATTTCGTTCATATGCTCTGCCAGGGGGAACCAAAGAACAAATGTGTCTTCCGATTCTTTTACAATTAATTCGGGTGTGTGAATGATAAGTGTACCATTTGTAACAGGAGTCCCGGAACGGGTCAGGAAACAGATTTTTTGGACGGATGTACCGGCAGCAGACTTGGCGAAGGCACGGAATTCTTCGGGAATTGATTCCTTCGGCCCTGTGATTTGCATGGAAAGGCCTGCGATGGAACAGGAAACGGAAGTGTTTTCATATGTTTCCGAAGGATTCTTACAAACGGCAGATGCCGATACGGGGGGTGTCCCCGGGAAGAAATCGATGGACCGGTTTTTGATGAAAGCGCCGTAGCTTAATAATTGGTTTACCAGAGAGGAGATATCTTTCCGGAATTCATCCTGATTTTCGGAAGGGATTTCGTAGTGTGTAATACAACATTCCAATAACTCCTCAAGGGAGTGCTCTGTTTCCAGAACGTCCCACAGGAAAAGAACGGTTTCGTTCACCTGCATTCCGCGGGCATGAACGGCTGTCATCTGTCCGTAGGGAAGAAGATAGGGAATGCCTGAGAGTTTAACTGCCGCATAGCTATTGTTTCGTATCATTTTTTTCATGCCCCTTTCCGCAAATCTTTTTATAGTGTAATTGTATCATTTTTTATGATGTTTGAGGAGAGGGAATATTTTCTCTTGCTAAGATGTAACAGCGTGAAAGAAGGAATCCTTGAAGGAGAATCAGAATGGGAGAGCATAATCACAATATAGAACAGCTGCTGAAAGAGGGAAAAACGGTACAGGTGAAGCCGAAGGGCTACAGTATGTACCCTTTTATCGTGCCCGGGCAAGACGAGGC
This sequence comes from Lachnospiraceae bacterium, assembly GCA_045595325.1. GTDB lineage: Bacteria > Bacillota > Clostridia > Lachnospirales > Lachnospiraceae > UBA3766. Next base: position 32,612 of record JAZOAG010000034.1, on the reverse strand, counting down.
GGTTGTGGAGCCTGTAAGAAATGTCCGCCTGAAAAGGGGTGATGTGGTTCTTTACCGAAGAGCGGAAACCGGAATTCTTGTGCTTCACAGAATTATGAAGTGCAGTGACGGCGGGATTTATCTTGTGGGAGATAACCAGACGGAAGTGGAAGGTCCCCTTATGCCGGATGCCGTGAAGGGCATCATGGCAGGACTATATAAAAAAGGCAGATTTGTGAGCGTACACAATCCCTTTTACCGCCTGATGTCATTTTCGTGGCTTGTATTGCGCCCCTTCCGACCGGGAATATCAAGGGTTCTTTCGGTGATAAAAAAGGCTCTTTCAAGAGGAAAAAAGGGGAATAAAAACAAATGATGTCTTATTCGTTACAAAATAATTGTTGTTGATGTAAACCCCCTTTTTTTTTGCAAAATATGTGTTATAGTAAGGTCATGAAACAGTCGTAGATTTGAATCGGGTGGTTGTACAACTCTCAAGGTTCCAATGAAACGGCGTGTCTTTTAACTTTTGGTGTTTCTGTTTTTATCTGTAAACAAAAACAAAGAAAGTGACATTTCTGTGAAAATCTGTAGCAGGAACGTCAGAGGTTGGAAGGTACAAAGGGACGGCGGAAGTTTGGAAGTCTGTGGAATTATCAGATGAGGAGTAGCGGCTTTTGTGAGGAAAAGAGAACTGTCTCATTTATGTCAAATTTATGGTGTGAATGGTACAATTCTCACGGTCATACAAAGTATGGACGTTCATTAGTGAAAAAGTTGGAAAAGGAAACCGTAGAAAACCTTAGGGTTTGTGCTGTTTCCTTTTTCACTTTTTACGGGTTTTGTTTTTGTCTTTTTGAAAAGAGGATGTATATTCATTGCATTGCGGGAAAGAATATCTCTATAAAAATATTTGATGGAGATGATGCGACTATGAAAAAAAGAAATACATCCCTAAAAAAAGAGAAACTGATTATGATATCCGCTTCAGCCTTTGTGCTTACGGCGCTGACCATGTCCGGTGTGTATATGCGGCGGTTAAACGAAGAGACGGATGAAAGCAGAATCGGAACAGAACACCTTGCAACGCAGGAATTATCCGAGAAGGTTTCGGAAATTGCCGCCAACGAGGATGCCTATAAGACTGCCCAGGATATGGACGCGGATCCGGATAGCTGGGAAGTGAATACCATCAATGTGGAAGCGCTGCTTGATAAGGGGCAGAAGGAGAATCATGAGCAGGTGGAAGCTGTTTCGGAGGTGGCAAGTGAGGAATCTACAGAAGAAGTTGCGGCGGAAACCGGGGCAAAGCCTGCGGAGGTGGATTTCAGATTCCCGATGGAGCAGAAATTGAGCTGGCCGATGGTAGGAGAGATTGTGATGAAATACAGTATGGACAAAACGGTTTTGTTTGAAACCCTGGGCCAGTACCGTTACAATCCTGCCGTGATCATTGGCGGTACTGTGGGCGATGGTGTGAAGGCACCGGCAAACTCTCTTGTGAAGGAAGTCGGTTCCAATATGGAAATCGGGACCTATATGGTTTTGAATATTGGGGACGGTTATGAGATTACACTTGGCCAGCTGGAGAATCTCAATTTCAAGGAAGGCGATGCGGTGGAGGCAGGTGTAGTGCTTGGCACTCTTGCATCTCCCAGCATTTATTACAGCGCGGAAGGTCCTTCCCTTTTTATGAAATTAACAAAGGACGGAGAGAGTGTGGATCCCATGAACTTTCTTGCATCATAAAGAAAACGGGCAGCGGAGTAAAAAAATAACTTCCGCTGCCTTAAATTTTGTGCTGTTGATACGTAGGATATATAGTATGCAGGTTCAGTTTCTTTTCTTGAATTTTGCAGGGTATCGTTTTATAATAAAATAGTATGTGCATCAGGTTTTTCGGAACGAAAAGCCGATGAGAATGAAGAAGTTGGAGGATTTATATGAAAATCACAGTTTTAGCAGGCGGAAACAGTACGGAAAGAGATGTTTCTTTGGTGTCGGGAACCGGCGTGTATCGTGCGTTGAAGCAGATGGGACATCAGGTGGTTTTGTTAGATGTATATTTAGGCGTTGCATATGATAATTTAGATATGATTTTTGAAGATGGGAGAGACTGGTCAGAAGGCATTAAGGCCGTGAGTGAGAAGAATCCGGGACTGGATGAAATCAAGGCGCTGAAAGGCGACGAGAAGGATTTCTTCGGAACCAATGTAATTGATATCTGCAAAAAATCGGATATGGTGTTTATGGCGCTTCACGGTGCAAACGGTGAGGATGGCCGTATTCAGGCTGCCTTTGATTTGATGGGAATCCGTTATACGGGAACGGATTATTTAAGCAGCGCCATTTGTATGGATAAAGCGGTAACCAAGGAATATTTTCACATGAGCGGTGTGCCCACTCCGGCATCGGAGACCATTTACAACAAAGTGGGTGTGCAGGCAGAGGCCAAAGAGGCAGCAGCCCGGTTGGGATATCCCCTGATTGCCAAGGTGACCAAGGGCGGTTCCAGCGTGGGTGTGTACATAGTTTCGGATGAAACAATGTTAGAAGGTGCGCTTGAGGAAGCATTCTGTTACGAAGATAAGGTTCTTTTGGAGCAGTTTATTAAGGGACGCGAATTTACCTGCGGCATCATTGAAGGTGTTGCGCTTCCCGTGGTGGAGATTGCGCCCATCGAAGGATTTTATGATTACAAGAATAAATATCAGGCCGGTAGTGCGGTGGAAACCTGCCCGGCGAATATTTCCGAAGCACTGACCCGGGAGATTCAGAGCATTACGGAGAAGGCATATGCGGCATTGCGCCTGCAGACCTATGCAAGAATTGACTTCATGGTAGATGAGAATGAGAATGTGTATTGTCTTGAGGCAAATACCCTGCCCGGCATGACCCCCACTTCTCTTTTACCGCAGGAAGCTGCTGCGGTAGGGATGGATTATCCTCACCTCTGCCAGCATATTATTGAAATATCAATGAAGAAATATGATGCATAAAAATATCCCTGAAACAAAAAACAGGGAATACGGGAGCAGTAATCTATGAAAAACATGACATTGTGGAATATAAAAGAGTCCTGCGGTGCGACGTTGATATATCGTAAGGAAGCAGCGGGAAACGGCGGGATTTGTGAATGCAGTATTTTAAGCCGGGAGGAACTTGTCTCTGCCGGACTTCCCGGGGATAAGGAGATTCAGGGCGGCGTCGTGGATTCCAGACTGGTTCACAATGATGATATCTTTTTTGCTACACCCGGAGAGCGGGTGGACGGCCACGATTTCATTGCCAAGGCCTTTGAAGCAGGCGCCATTGCGGCAGTGTGCGAATATATTCCGGAGGGCGTGACCGGTATATTTTTGAAGGTGGAAGATTCTTTTATCGCGCTGAAACAGATTGCGGCTTTTTATCGGGCACAACTGGATATTAAGGTAGTGGGAATTACCGGAAGTGTAGGGAAGACCAGCACCAAGGAATTTATTGCATCGGTTCTGGAGCAGGACTATAAGGTACATAAAACTGCAGGAAATTTCAACAACGAGGTAGGTTTGCCTCTTACCGTGCTGCAGATTCGTCCCGAACATGAGATTGCGGTGTTAGAGATGGGAATCAGTGATTTCGGCGAAATGAAGAGACTGACAGCCATTGCCCGTCCGGACGTTTGCGTGATTACCAATATCGGACAATGCCATTTGGAGAATTTAGGCGACAGAGACGGTGTGCTTCGGGCCAAAACTGAAATATTTGAAGGATTACAAAGCGGGGGAGAAGTTTGTCTCTTCGGCGATGATGATAAACTGGCCACTGTGAATGAGGTGGCAGGGAAGCCTCCGGTTTTCTTCGGAGAAGGAGAAGCCTGTCAGGTGCGGGGAGAAATAATGAATAACCTGGGATTGAAGGGTAGTGTATGTGCCATTCACACAGAATCCGGTTCCTTTGAGGTAACCGTTCCCCTGCCCGGCAAACACATGGTAACCAATGCCCTTGCGGCTACTGCGGTGGGGCTGGTGTTCGGAATGGAACTTTCCCACATTCAGAAGGGGATTGCAGGCGTAAAAGCAGTTAGCGGCCGCAGCAATCTGATTCATACGGATAAGATTACCATTATTGATGATTGTTATAATGCAAATCCCGTGTCCGTGAAAGCGGCCCTGTCTCTTCTGAGAGAGGCGAAGGGACGCCGGGTGGCACTTCTTGGCGATATGTTTGAATTGGGTGAGAATGAAAAGATGCTGCATTATGAGGTGGGAGCCTATGCTGCGGCACTGGGTACGGATGTGATTTGCTGTATCGGAGCATTGAGCAGAAATACTTTTACGGGTGCGAAGGAGTATCCCGGAAGCAAGGAGATCGAAGTATATCATTACGACACCAAGGCGGCATTTTTAGAAGAGATGTCAAACCGGATTGCGACCGGAGATTCCGTGCTGGTGAAAGCATCCCACGGAATGCACTTTGAGGAATTGGTAGAAAAAATGCAGGCATAAATGAAGTGCGTTAACGAGTGATAAGTGTAAAGTGAAAGGGAGTACGAAATGAGCGAAAAAGAAACCAAAGAAATCGGTACAGAGGAAGAACTTACGACGCAGGACGAGGCGGAGGAAACCAAAGAGAATGACGCTTCAGATGCGAAAGAGGAAACAAAGGAAAGCAGAACCGAAGACAAGAAGACGGATGATGAAAAGAAAGAGGAAAATGAGTCTGAGGTTACAGAAGAGGAAGAAGCCAAGGAGGAAAAGCAACTTCGCTCTTACGAAAAAATCAAACCCTCTCTGTGGGAACGCTTAACCACCAAACAAAAGGCACTTGTCATTGGAATTCCTTCCGCTGTGGCGGTGGTTGCCGTTATTCTGACTGTTGTAATTGTGCGAGCCAATTATTATGACTCTCTTACCAGAGGAATCTTGGTATATATGCAGGACGGCAATATGATGGGGGTGAAATCTTTTAAGGATGCACAGTATACTCCCTCACGGAATGCGTTTACATTCCTGGAAGAAGGAGAACGAAATGATGAGAATCCGGGAGCAACAACCACGGACGGGAAATATATTTATTTCATGGAGGGAAGCGATCCCTATCACTTTTCTCTCTATTTTGCCAAGATAAACGGAAAGAAAAAGACCCTGGTGGCAGAGGGCGTGACAGATTATGAAATCATTTCCAAAGGAAAGATTTGTTATGCAAGTCAGGGAACTCTTTACGAACTCACCGTAAGCAGCGGCGAGGTTAGAAGCCTTTGCAATGATGCCCGTACCTTTTCCTTAAACAGCAAGAAGGACCGGGTGGTGGTACTGGGGGCGACATCCCTTGCGACAATGAAAGTAGATGACCCTAATACGTATAAAGTGTTGGATACCTATGCGTCCCGCATTTACGGCTTTGATGAAAAGTTTGAGACCGTTGTTTATGAGAAGAACGGCATTTTATGCGCGAAATACAAAGATGAAATGGTTCGTGAGATTGCCGGGCACTTCAGTGATGTAAGTGTGCATAATACAAGCGGAAAGTATCAGGTATATTACAGAACGCCTAACGGTGATTTGTATTTCTATCAGAGAGGAGAGGATTCTTCCGTTCTGGTGAAAGACGGTGTGTCACAGCTTTTTGGCGCAGACCGCGGAGCCGGCGTGTTCCTGTGTGCGACCAATCAGAACGAATACTATTTTGTGGAAAAGGGAACCGCAACGCTTGTGACCGACAATAATATATCTTATGTGGATCCCGATGTTCTCTGTGACGAGGATGCCGGACAGGTTTATTTCGTTGCATTTAACAACGCAAACGAGGGAACACTTTACAGTATGAGTAATAAGCTTTTCAAAAAAGGCGAAATGAAGATTTTGGAAAGCAATGTAGTCAGCGTGGAATTCCTGGAAAAGGATGATTTGTGCATTTGCAAAGTTGCAGAAAACGGAACCATTGAATTGTATCGCAACGGTGTCCGCATGGCACAGAATGTGATCCCGGGAACCGTGCAGAAGACTGCTGATTTAAAGGCTGTTGTTTACTGCGTACAGGCGGATGGTGCCGCAGCCGAACTCTGGTTGTCGGAAGGAGAAGATTTCAGGGCAATCGGCCTGAGTACTTCTGCAGACTGCATTCCCATTACGGCAAAAGAGATTTACTACATGGGAGACGAGGAAGGAACTACCTGCCTTATGAAGTTTAACGGAAAAAAAAGCAAATCCCTTGTGGAAAATGTGCAGGAAATCGGTTATATCTTTTATTAAAACGGAATACTCTGTTAGTAAGGAAAAGCAGTCCGGTGTAAAAAACGGACTTGTAAAACTTACAGAGGTAAAAGATGAGAAATCAGAGTATGAGAAGCCTTCGGACGGGAATGCTCTTAGTGGTAATAGCTGCATTCTTTTTGCTGGGAGGCTGCAAATCAAAAGAGGAAGCGCTTCTTTTGCGGGAGTTGGAATATACGGTGTTGGCAAAAGAGAATATTCCCGAGCCCCTTTTGGAAGAATTGGAAGCGCGGAAAAAGGAAGAATTTCGGATTACCTATGAAGATGGAGAGTATCTGTATCTTTGTGTGGGATATGGGCAGCAAGATTGCGGCGGTTACAGTATTCAGGTGAAACAGATGAGTCTTTATGAGGGGTATATACTTCTGGACACCACTCTTTTAGGACCTGAGAGCGAGGACGTGGCACAGCAGGTTTCTTCTTATCCTTATCTGGTGTTGCGGACGGAACTGCTGGAGGACCCGGTGGTGTTTGAATAGATACAAAAGAAACAGTTGTATGGAAAGGAACGATTTACATGCTGGTAATTCAAAATGTACGACTTGTGAATCCGGCGACCGGTTTTGACGGTTGTGTGGATATATACGAAAAGGATGGCCTGATTGAAAAGATTCTTCAGGCCGGAACAGAAAGAAGTGAAGAAGATTGCACCGACCGGGAGATTATTGATGCTGCCGGTTTGGTGGCGTTTCCGGGTCTGATTGATGTGCATACCCATTTTAGAGATCCCGGATTCACCTACAAAGAGGATATTTTAACCGGTGCTAAGGCTGCGGCCAAAGGAGGATATACTACCGTAATCATGATGTGTAATACATCTCCTGCCATTGACTGTCCGGAGGTGCTGCGTGAATGTCTTAAAAAAGCAGAAGAATGTGAGATAAGAGTGCTATCCTGCGGTGCAGTTACCAAAGGGTTAAAGGGGAAGGAACTGACGGATATGCAGGTGCTTCTGGATGCGGGTGCAGTAGGCTTTACCGACGACGGTATTCCTATTCTTGACAGGGAATTGTTACGGATTGCTTTCGAGAGAAGTGCAGCTTTGTCCGTGCCGGTGAGCCTTCATGAGGAGGATGCTTCCCTGATTACCAATAACGGCATTAACCGGGGTGCGGCTTCTGCGCATTTCGGTATCGGAGGCTCCCCCAGAGAAGCAGAAATTACCATGATTGAGAAGGACTTGCAGGTTGCACTGGAAACCGGTGCAATTGTAAATATCCAGCATATCAGCACCAAAGAAGGGGTGGAACTGGTGCGTAAGGCAAAGGCGGTGCCCGGGAACAGGGTTCATGCAGAGGCGACGCCTCATCATATTCTGCTGACGGAGGAAGACGTTATTGCAGCAGGAACGCTTGCCAAAGTGAATCCTCCCATCAGAACGGAAGCAGACCGTCAGGCGATTCTTGCCGGATTAAAAGACGGAACCATTGATATCATTGCAACTGACCATGCGCCCCATGCGGCGGAAGAAAAGAGTAAGCCTGTCACGGAGGCTCCCAGCGGTATGATCGGACTGGAAACGGCATTGAGCATTGCCTTGGAAGTGCTGGCGAAAGAGGCGGGTATGGATCTTATGGAGATTGCAGGAAAGTTTAGTGTAGCTCCCGCAGAACTGTACGGTCTTGATTTGGGGGATGTCAGTGCAGGCAAGCAGGCGGATTTGGTTTTATTCCATCCCACGGAAACCTGGGTGGCAGAGGAGTTTGTTTCCAAGTCATCAAACTGCCCTTTTAAAGGCCGTAAAATGACAGGACGAATCCATTACACCATATGCGGCGGCAAGGTGGTTTACCGAGCCGAATAGAAAGGATTTGAATCGGAGGAAGGCAGTATGGACTGAGGTTCTTCGAATGTAAAATACAAAACAAGGAGATTGGACTTATGTTTTATCGTAAAAAAGAAACAGCAAAGGTCTTTGACCAGCAAAAACTGGCAGCAGGCATTTATGACTGCTGGATTGAAACACCGGCGGCGAAAGAGGCAAAAGCAGGTCAGTTTATCGGTGTGTATCCAAAAGATGCATCTCATTTATTGGCACGTCCCATCAGTATTTGTGATACGGACAAGGCAAATTCCAGAATGCGAATTGTTTACCGGATTGCAGGTGCAGGTACCGGAGAGTTTGCCACCTATAAAGCAGGCGATGACGTGAAAATTCTTGCTAACTTAGGAAATGGGTTCCCGATAGAAGAAACGGAGGGTAAAACAGTTCTTATCATGGGAGGCGGAATCGGAATTCCTCCTATGCTGGGCGTATCCAAATCCATTACGAATGCCGAAAAGCATATCTTTTTGGGATACAGAGATTGCGAAACCTTTTTATCCGATGAATTTTTGGCTTACGGAACTGTATATATTGCAACAGAGGACGGCAGCGTAGGATGTAAGGGAAATGTAATGAACGCTCTTGCAACAACCAATATTAAGCCTGATATGATTATGGCCTGCGGTCCGATGCCCATGCTTCGTGCCATCAAGAAATATGCAGAAGAGAACGACATTGTTGCCTATATTTCTCTGGAAGAACGTATGGCTTGCGGTGTGGGAGCATGTCTGGGATGTGTATGCAAGACCACAAAGAAGGACGAGCATTCCCACGTAAACAATACCAGAATTTGTACGGAAGGCCCCGTGTTTGATGCAAGGGAGGTGGACATCTGATGAATACACAGGTAACGATTGCGGGTGTAACTTTTAAAAACCCGGTTATGACAGCTTCCGGAACTTTCGGCTCCGGGATGGAATACAGCCAGTTTGTAGATTTGAATCAGTTAGGTGCCGTTGTGACCAAGGGCGTAGCAAATGTGCCCTGGCCGGGAAATCCTACTCCCCGTGTGGCAGAGACCTACGGCGGAATGTTAAATGCCATCGGATTACAAAACCCGGGCATTGATGTTTTCATCGAAAGAGATTTGGCATTTTTATCCAAGTATGATACCAAGGTAATTGTAAATGTCTGCGGTAAAACAGTAGAAGACTATCTTGAGACGGTTGAGCGTTTGGGAGATACCAATGTGGATATGTTGGAGATTAACGTATCCTGTCCCAATGTAAAAGAAGGCGCTATCGCCTTCGGACAGAAAGCGGATGCTCTTTACGATATTACAAGTCAGATTAAGAAAAAAGCCGTTCAGCCGGTGATTATGAAATTAAGCCCTAATGTAACGGATATTGCAGAGATGGCCAAGGCGGCAGAAGCGGCCGGAGCAGATGCGCTTTCTTTGATTAATACCATTACGGGTATGAAGATAGACATTCACAGAAGATGTTTTGCATTGGCAAACAAAACCGGCGGTCTGTCCGGTCCTGCCATTAAGCCCGTTGCGGTTCGTATGGTATATCAGGTTGCCAATGCCGTGAATATTCCCATTATCGGTATGGGCGGTATCGCTACGGCAGAGGATGCGTTGGAATTTATCATGGCAGGTGCGACTGCAGTCAGCGTAGGCGCCATGAATTTTGTAAATCCTTATGCCACACAGGAAGTGGTGAGCGGAATCGAGAACTATATGCGCCGTTATGAAATCAATGATATCAATGAACTAATCGGCTGTGTAAAATAATTTTGTAAAATATGTTTGTGAAATAAGTTTGTGAAAAACGCCTTCCGGCGGGTTGAATAAATCCGTCAGAGGGCGTTTGGTTTTATCGCATGATAAGGAGCTTTTGCCCCGGCGTGAGGGTATCTTCCGTAAGGGCATTGCATTCCCGGATTTTGGCAAGAGAGGTCAGGCTGTCTTTGCCGATTTCCCAAAGCGTATCTTTTTCTTTGATGTAATAAAGACTTATGCCGGCAAGGGAGGAATAAAATTCTCTTGCGTAAGGCGTGGTGGTAACCTTACTTAAAGTTTCTACTTCTTTCTGGGTGAAAGCAAATACATCAAAGAGGGCATTGCACTTAACGGTGATGCTGTCGGTTGTTGCGAAACTTAAGCGGCAGCTTTCCAGATTCGCAGACATTTCATAAAGGGCATCCTTGGGAAGTTCTCCGGTGCTGACGGAATAGCGGAAGGGAATCTCTGTTTTCTCGGTGCGGTAGGGATAGCGGTCATCTTCCGTGACACATAGAATGTGCAGGGAGAGGGTGCCGCTTATTTCAATGGCGTCCGTTCCCGGCGTGCACTTCTCCGGCATGAGTTCCGCTTTGGCGCATTTGACCTGGAGAATATTCTCGCTCCGGTTTAAACTGATTTCCTTTTCCCAGCACATTCTGCCGGCGGTTTTAACCAGTAACTGTTTGGCGGGATAGGTGGAAAAGACCGGTTCGGCTTTGCAATGAACACCGTACAAATCATCGATTAGGGGGAATGGCGTATCTTCGTACAAAAGAATGTTCAAGTCAAGTACCAAATCGATTCCCAGTACCCGCTCGTTTCCGTCCACATCCGGCAGAATATCAAAATCCTTCTGGGAAAGTGCGTAAGTGATGTGGGAAACCAATCCTTCGCGACAGGCGTTACATTCCAACGTGGTGTGGAAGGATACGGTGTTATCCATTGTTTCCACGGTGTCGGAAACGGAAAGGTATAAGCAGGTCAAAGACACTTCACCGCGAATGTCCAAAGAATTCTCCATAGGACGGAATTCCAGACTTCCTACATGGGTCTGCTCCCAAAGGATTTCTTTGAAGTCCGGAAGTCCCGCAGGAAGTTTGACATCCTCACGAATGCGGCAAATATCTTTTTTCATAACAGTCAGATTCAGAAGGTTGCATTTCTCATGGTGCAGTTCAATCTCATTCTCACCACCGGAAAGGTCGGTGCAGAGAGGGGCGTCCTTGATGTCACAAACCACACCGCTTACAAAAATGAGTGCCCGCAGGTTTATTTTGCGGGAGTTCACGGCACTGATGTGAAGAGATTCCGGTTCTATCCATACGCGGGGATTGTCGCCCGGTAAAAGCCCTTCGGTGCGAATGGATTCTTCAAAAGGAATTTTTCCCGAAAAGCAGTGAAGTGCGCCGAAATGCTCTTCACAGGTATAAAGAATGCGATAGTGAAGTTTTCCTTTTATGATAAGGGTTTCGTCTGTGGGGCGCAGTTCTTCGATTTTAACAAATCCATCATAGAGATGGATGGTATTGATATCCGGTTTGGCGTCGGAGAGATTGCAGTCCTGCTCAAGGGAAAACTGCGATTCAATCCGGCAACGGGTGACGTCCATATGTACAAGCTCGGTAATACATTCCATAGAGGGCTCCTTTCTTTCATTACGGGATTTGGATTAGTTAAAGATATGCTGTGAGAGAAAGGAATATGTCAAAAAAAGCCTGCCGGATTACTCCGACAGGCTCTTGTTTACGAATTCATCCAAGCATTATGCTTCAGTCTCTTCGCTCTTGCCAACCAATTTGTCAAATTTCCTCTGTACTGCATCAAAAGTTCTCTGGCTGATATCAGGAAGTTCTTTGCCCCAGGTTGAGGTAGCCATCTTGAACCCTTTCTCGAAAGCAGCACGCATTTCTTCTAACTTGTCCGGATCGTTTCCGGCCAAAGCTACTGCAAAATCAACAATTCTGTCCGATGTTGCTTCCACACCCCAGTAACCGTCTTCGGCAATATCTGCCTGGGCCTGGGCTTTGGTAGCTGCATCTACGGTAAAATTGCCGCCTGCCAGAAATTTCCATATGTCATCGGCAGTTCCGATGGCCTTTCCCTGTCCGCCAATCAGCTGATTCACCAGTTGCTGTAACTGGTCAACTCTGGCCTGATTCTCAGATTTGAGGAAGCTGACAAGTTCAGGATTCGCAATCTTTCCGTTTTGGGAAGTCTTAGCAGCCTTGGAATTCTCGGACGGTTCATATACCGCACCTGCAGTTTCGCCGGAAGAAGAGCTAACCTTCTCTTCTGATTTGCCGACGTTACTCTTTTGCTGATAAGCCGTGTAGTTGGCTTCTACAGCAGATGTAATTCCGTTTACATTCATTTCACAACCCTCCTTGGTCAAAAAAATAATCTATCCTTGCGGGGCCACAAATACCCGCAACTTCACCCTTCTGATAATTTTATCGGACAAAAATGAAAATAGTTTAGGGCTGTGTGTGAAATAATGTGCATGTCCGGGAAAAGAGAAATGTGAAAAATGTAATCTTTTCCTTTTCATTTCCCGGGCTTTCAAGTAAAATGGGAATGTATGGTGGTCCGACACCGGTAAATTTGCCGCCAACAAAAGAAATATGATGACAGAACACAGGGGCAGAATATGGAAAAGATTATTGTAAAAGCTTATGCCAAAGTCAATCTTGTTTTGGATGTACTTCGCAAAAGAGAAGATGGTTACCACGAACTACGTATGATTATGCAGACCGTGGATTATTGCGATATTTTGGAAATTGAAAAGAAAGAAGAACCCGGCATCGATATGACCTGCGATGTGCCCGGGCTTGCCACGGATGAATCGAACCTGGTATGTAAGGCGGCAAAAAAGATGATGGATGCCTTTCATATTACCGGTGGTGTGAAGATTTATCTGTCTAAGAAAATACCCATGGCGGCAGGTATGGCCGGAGGAAGTGCGGATGCAGCTGCTGTTCTGAACGGTATGAATGAATTGTTTGCACTGAATGCGTCAAAAGAGAGTTTGTGTGAATTGGGTGTTACCATCGGTGCAGATGTACCTTTTTGCGTGATGGGCGGAACCGTATTATGTGAGGGAATCGGAGAAGTGATGACAAAGCTTCTGCCAATGCCCCCCTGCCATATGTTGGTGATAAAGCCTGACTTTGATGTTTCTACAGGCTTCGTATACGGAAATCTGGCAGCCAATTCCTTACCTTACCATCCGGATGTGGACGGAATGGTTTCCGCCATTGAAGAAGGCGATTTGGTGAAGATGAGCGGCTGTATGGGAAATGTTTTGGAGACAGTGACAGAACGTGCTTATCCGGTGATCGGAGAAATCAAAGCTTTTATGAGGGAGCAGGGTGCATTAAACGCTTTGATGAGCGGAAGCGGTCCCAGTATATTTGGAATTTTTACCAATAAAGAGGCGGCAGAATCTTGTGGGGAACTGCTGAAAACAAAGTACCCCGAGGCACAGATATTTGTAACCACCCCTGTATAAAAGCATAAAAAAACGGCAATACTTCCTCTGAAAACGAAAAACGGAGGAATGATTGTACATGAGAATATTAAGTAAATGCTTCATCCCGGTTTGCATGATTTGCTATCTTTGGTGGGGGATGATATATCCGGAATACAGTTTTAATCAAAGTACCTGTCGTGTTGTGGATGAAGAAGGAAAAGAAGTAACTCTGAGCGATGAAGAGTGGCGGGTAATGTATCAAAGAATCCGGGAAGCGGATGCGGAAGACGTTACCGTGAAATCCGGAATCCTGCAGTGGTTAAAAGAATTGTTTGACGGAAGTGCTGAAGACGAGGCAGAAGGAAAGGAAACGTTAATTTCAATGAGAGAAAAAGCAAGAATACTTGTAAAAGGCCGGCAGCAGATGGAAGAGGAAGTGTTTGAAACGAGCACGGAGGCTGTGGGATTTTATGAAGAAAAGGACGGGATACATATTCTTGACTACGAGGAAAAAACGGAAGATGGCGTGATTTCCAATCGCGTGGAGATTTCTTCCCGTGGGGTCATTGCGAGGAAAAGCGGAATGATTTCGGCCGAAATGGTATTTCGGACCGGACAGGAAGTGCCTTTTATATATGAAACTCCTCAGGGCGGAATTCCTTTTGTTGCCATAGGAGGAAATATCAAGTATAATAAGGTGGCGTGCGGTTTGGAAGCAGCGTTTGACTATATATTGTCCATGGGTGAATTTCGGCAGAATTGCGAGATGGAAATTACGGCAGAGATTCTTTCCTAAGGGATTGATTATAGATATGTAATGGCGGTTACGGTTCCCCGGAGAACTCTGATTTTGGGGGATTCGTACTTGGAAGGAGAATAAAATTTGTATGAAAGAAAAAAGAGGTAGTTTTTCCGGTGGTCTTGGATTTGTCCTGGCTGCGGCAGGTAGTGCGGTTGGTTTGGGAAATCTTTGGAGGTTTCCGTATCTGGCGGCGAAGCACGGCGGTGGTATTTTTATTCTGGTATATATTCTATTGGTGTTAACCTTTGGTTTTTCCATGCTTTTACTGGAAATTGCTATCGGACGAAAAACCAAACAAAGTTCCATAACCGCATACGGGAAACTCCATGAGAAGTTTGGGTTTCTGGGGTATCTGGCGGCACTGGTGCCCATTATTATTTTGCCGTATTACTGTGTGATCGGTGGCTGGGTACTCAAATATATGTGCACTTACATTACGGGTATGGGAAGTCAGGCGGCTACGGATGATTATTTTGATGCCTTTACTTCTCAAACATGGTCTCCCCTGATTTTCTTTTTTATCTTTCTGGTAGCAACCCTGGTAGTAGTACTGGGTGGTGTACAGAAGGGTGTAGAGAGAGCCAGCAAGATTTTGATGCCGGTGCTTTTGGTTATTTCCGTTGGGGTTGCGATTTTTATCTTTACCATTCCCAATGCCATGGACGGAATTAAGTATTACCTTCTTCCGGATTTCTCTAATTTTTCACTGGGAACGTTATGTGCGGCCATGGGACAGCTCTTTTTCTCCATGAGTATTGCCATGGGAATAATGGTTTCGTACGGTTCCTATGTGAAGGATGATATTAATCTGAATAAGTGTGTCAATCACATTGAACTTTTTGATACGGCAGTTGCAATTCTTTCCGGTTTCATCATTGTGCCGGCGGTATATATTTACAGCAACGGCAAAGGAGTTGAAAACAGCGGTCCCAGCCTTATGTTTGCAACGCTTCCCAAGGTATTTGAAGAGATGCCTTTCGGCGGTTTCATCGGAGCTTTGTTCTTCATCCTGGTTCTGTTTGCGGCCCTGACCAGTTCCATCTCCATCATGGAAGCGATTGTATCCATGATAATGGATAAGTTCCATTTGTCCAGAGTGAAGACGGTATTGATTACTTCCGCCGTTGCACTGGTATTGGGAATTCCTTCCGCTCTCGGATTCGGAGTCTGGAAAGATGTTAAGATTCTTAATATGGACATTCTTTCCTTCTTTGATTATCTTTCCAACAGTGTATTGATGCCTATCGTGGCATTCTTTACCTGTATTCTCAGCGGATGGTTTGTAGGAACGAAGGTTCTTGGAGATGAGATTACGAAGAATGGTGAGAAGTTCTCCAGAAAATGGATTTTCAATGTAATGGTGAAATTTATTTCCCCCATCTTTTTAATTATGATTTTGGTTTATTACACGTTGTTACAGTTTGGTATTGTGAAATAAAAAAAGCGCTGAAAGCGCTTTTTTTATTTCTCTTTGTTTCATTGTTATTTCAATGGTTTTGCACCGGCCTTTTCCTGAAGTTTCTCAATTGTACGCTTGAAAAAATTCTTCTTCACGGGAGCGGGTGCTTCTGTCTTACCGTGCAATCCTCTGACGCCGGTAATGTAGATTCCGCTGATTGTGGCTTTCACTTCTTTCTTAACCGGAATGGTATCGAATACTTTCTCATCACACATCATGGTAAGAAGCTGGGGACCGATTTTGACCTTAACGGCATGTACTTTCATTCGTCTGGCCATCTTAGGAGTCTGGTCAATAACGGACTGCGGAAAACCGGCTTCAGTAAATTTCACTTTCTTTTTATCGATGATAAGCATGGAAACGGTCTGCTTGTTTGCATCTAAAAGTTTCTGTTGCTCATCCTGCTTCGCCTGCATCTTTTTACCAAGGATAGACAAGACGACGATGGCAAGAATAAGACCCAAAGCTACGGAAATCAAGGTAATCCAGCCTGCGCTTGGCGCAAGTAAAAGAAAACTGCTCATTTGTTACCTCCTTAAAGATATTCACATATCCCGTATTTTATCATTTATTTATTGAATTGGCAAGATAAACCTTTGGTTGTTGTGTTATGTCGACAATTGTTGTATAATAGAATGGATTATGGAGTTTTTAACAAGATGAAAAGGAGGAGTATCAATGAAAAAGAAGTTTTTTCGCATCGGAATAATTGCTTTGGTTTTGTGCGCAATGATGTCACAGACTGTTTTTGCTACGTCCTCAGATGATATTAAAGAGCAGATGGAAGACGTCAGGGAAGAAATGGAAAAAAATAAAGAAGAACTCGACGATTTGGAGGATGAAATCGGTTCTCTCGAAGACGAGCAGGAAGGCATTCTTTCCGAGATAGAAGAGATTAGTATGGCAGTGACGGAGCTTATGGCAGGCATTGCTGTTTTGGAAGATGATATTGCGACCAAGGAATTGGAGATAGAGGATGCCAGGGTGGCGCTGGAAGAAGCAATTGAGAAAGAGAACACCCAGTATGTGGAAACCTCGGAACGAATTCAGGCAATGTATGAGAACGGAAATGTATCGTACCTGCAGATGCTGGTGGAAGCCGAAGGTCTTCAGGATTTGCTGACAAGAATGGAATATGTTGAGCAGATATATGCGTATGATAATCGTGTACTGGAGGATTACCAGACTGCCAAGGAAGAAGTTGCGGAGCTGAAATATAATCTGGAAGTAGAAGAAGCAGAGCTGATTGGCGCCAAAGAGGAGTGCGAACTGGAAAAACAGGAACTTGAGGCTGTGCTTTCAGAGTTGAAAGCTGTTTCTGCGGACTATGATGCCAAAATTGCCCAGGTGCAGAAAAGTGCGGATGAATATGCAAAAAAGATTAAGAAACAGAACGACGAGATAAAACGTCTCGAGAAAGAGAAGAAGAAAGCGGAAGAGGAAGAGCGTAAAAAAAATCAGCAGGGAAATGACGGGCAGAATCCTGACGGCTCCGGCGGCAAGAAACACCAGGGCTCTGAATATGAACTGGATCCTTCGGTCATTCTTAATGCACCCGGAAGCGATAAGGGGAAAGAGGTTGCACTCTATGCTATTCAGTTTTTGGGAAATCCCTATAAGGCGGGAGGAACGTCTCTTACCGACGGAACGGATTGTTCCGGATTTACCATGTCGGTGTATGCTCATTTCGGAATCAGTATTCCCAGAACTTCCTATTCACAGCGCAGCTGTGGTGTAGAGGTTTCGTATGCGAATGCCCAGCCCGGAGATATTATCTGTTATTCCGGTCATGTGGGTATGTATGTGGGTGATGGACTGATTGTACATGCAAGTTCAGCCAAAACGGGAATCAAGATTTCCAAAGCCACTTACCGAAGTATTCTTTCCGTGCGAAGAGTCGTTCAGTAAGGATTTTCATATAGGTTTGCGGTTGATTTCTTAAAAAGCCTATGTTATGATTGATAAATTGAAGTGTTGCGCAGGAAATTGTGTTGCAACCGAAAGGCGAAGGGAAGTGTGAAGGCCTTGGAGCGTAAATTTTATATTATATGCGGACACTACGGATGCGGGAAAAGTAATTTTTCCCTGAATCTTGCCATAGAACGTGCGAAGCTGGGACGTAAGGTGATGCTTTTGGATTTGGATTTGGTGAATCCGTATTTTCTCTCTTCCGGATATAAGGAAGAATTGGAGAAGATGGGCATTGAAGTGATTGCCCCGCTGTACGCAAATACCAATGTGGAAACCCCTGCTCTGCCGGCAAATCTGAATCTGATTTTTTCTACGGATGCAGATGTTGTCATGGATGTGGGCGGCGATGATGCAGGTTCCGTAGTTCTCGGAAGATATTTTAATCAGTTATCCAATGTGAATTATGAACTTTTATATGTGATCAATCATTACCGTAATCTTACTGCAACGCCGGAGGAGACCGTGGAAATTCTGCGGGAGATTGAGGCGGCATCAAGATGTAAGGCCTGCGGTATTGTAGATAACTCCCATCTGAAATATGAAACAACATGGGAAGTGAAAGAGGCAGCGTTTGATTATGTGGACGAGACAGTGAAGCTGACCGGGCTGCCGTTGGTAGCAACAACCATACCTGCTTTTCTATATAAGGATGACCGACTAGCGGATCTCATGCAGCGGCATGAGGAACGAAAGTGGTACCCGGTGGAGATTTATGTGCGGGCACCATGGGAAGATAAGGTTATTTTGGGAGAAATGTAAGACTAAGAGAAAGAGAGGAAGTCAACATGGCAAAGATTACAGTGAATGAAGTACTTTGTAAGGGATGCGGATTGTGCGTAGGAGCATGTCCTAAGAAGCTTCTTGTCCTTGCGAAGGATCGAATTAATGCGAAGGGATATCATCCTTCCACCATTACCGATGAATCTCAATGTATTGGCTGTGCATCATGCGCGATTATGTGTCCTGATGTGGCAATTACAGTAGAAAGATAAGATTGATACATAGAACGAGAATAAAAGGAGATTAAAAAATGGCAGAGAAAGTCTTAATGAAAGGAAACGAAGCATTGGCAGAAGCTGCAATCCAGTGCGGCTGCAAGCATTACTTTGGTTATCCCATTACACCGCAGACAGAAATTGCGGCATATATGTCAAAGCGTTTGCCGAAAGAGGGCGGCGTATTTTTACAGGCTGAATCAGAAGTAGCAGCGATTAATATGGTTCTTGGTGCAACCAGCGCAGGTGTTCGTGCAATGACATCTTCCAGTTCACCGGGTATCAGTTTGAAGTCTGAAGGTGTATCCTATATCGGTGGTTCCGACCTTCCGGCATTGTTGATTAACGTACAGCGTGGTGGCCCCGGCCTTGGCGGTATCCAGCCTTCCCAGTCTGATTACTGGCAGGCAACCAAGGCACTCGGACACGGTGATTTCCAGTTGTTCGTACTTGCGCCTTCTACAATTCAGGAGATGGTAGACTTTGTTCCCCTTGCTTATGAAGTAGGTGAGAAGTACAGAGTTCCCGCTATGATTCTTTCTGATGGTATGTTAGGACAGATGATGGAGCCGGTTGAGTTCCCTACCAAGAAGGATGAGCCTGTTGCAGAGAAGCCCTGGGCAACCAACGGACACCAGAACAAGAGAAAGAAAAACATTGTTAACTCTCTTTACATCCAGCCTGAAGAGTTGGAAGATTTGATCAAAGAGCGTTATGAAAGATACGAGAAGATTAAAGAAACAGAGCAGCGTGCCGAAGAATTCATGATGGATGATGCAGAGTTCGTTGTAGTTGCTTTCGGTGCATCTTCCCGTGTTGCAAGAAGCGCAATCATGAAAGCAAGAGAAGAAGGAATCAAAGTTGGTATGATTCGTCCTATTACTCTCTGGCCGTTCCCGGAGAAGGCGATTGAGAAGTCCGTTGCCAATACAAAGAAATATCTTTGTGTGGAAATGAACATGGGTCAGATGGTGGATGATGTACGTCTCGTTGTAAACGGACGTAAAGACGTAGAGTTCTTCGGACGTACCGGTGGTGTAATTCCTACACCTGCTGAGGTACTTTCAGAGATTCGCAAGCTTGCAGGAAAGGAGATGTAATCATGGCAGTGGTATTTGAGAAACCCAAGGCATTATCAGATGTGCCTTTTCATTACTGCCCGGGATGTACACACGGTATTGTACATCGTCTGGTGGCAGAAGTATTAGATGAACTCGGAGTAGAAGGACAGACCGTAGGTGTTGCTTCCGTAGGTTGCTCCGTATTCAGTTATAACTATTTCAATTGTGATATGGTGCAGGCAGCTCACGGACGTGCTCCCGCTGTTGCGACCGGTATCAAGAGAGCTCTTCCGGAAAACGTTGTTTTTACATATCAGGGAGATGGTGACCTTGCTGCAATTGGTATGGCGGAAACCGTACACGCTGCAACAAGAGGCGAGAACATCACGGTTATTTTTATCAACAATGCAATTTACGGTATGACCGGTGGTCAGATGGCTCCTACATCTTTACCCGGACAGATTACACAGACAACACCTTATGGACGTGATACGCAGACAGCAGGTCACCCCATCCGTGTTTGTGAGTTGCTTTCTACTTTAAGCGGAACAGCTCTTGCTCAGCGTGTAACCGTTGACAGTGTTAAGAATGTAAATATTGCAAAGAAAGCTATTAAGAAAGGTTTTGAGAACCAGATTAATAAGCGCGGATATTCCATTATCGAAGTTGTTTCCACATGTCCTACCAACTGGGGTCTTTCTCCGGATGAGGCTATGAACTGGCTTCGTGACAAGATGCTTCCTTACTATCCTCTCGGAGTATATAAGGATGTTACGGAAGGAGGAGACAAATAATGGGAAAGACATTAAATGTATTATTGGCAGGCTTCGGCGGACAGGGTATTCTTTTCGCCGGTAAGACAGTTGCATATGCAGGTCTGATGGATGGCAAAGAGATTTCATGGCTTCCTTCCTACGGTCCTGAAATGCGTGGCGGTACCTGTAACTGTAGCGTTGTAATCAGTGAAGATCCTATCGGTTCTCCGCTGGTAACACAGCCGGACGTTTTATTTGCAATGAACCTTCCTTCTTTGGATAAGTTTGTGGATGCGGTAGTACCCGGCGGTACCATTTTAGTTGACAGCTCAATGATTGATAAGAAAGTTGAGCGTACCGATGTTAATGTGTATTATATCGATGCAACTAAGATTGCAGATGAGAAGGGCCTTAAGGGTTGCGCAATCATCATTTTGATCGGTAAGTTATTCAAAGAAATCGGATTCTGCAGCAAGGAAGCTCTTGATACGGGATTGCAGAAAGTTATTCCTGCGAAAAAAGCGGCAATGCTTGAGTTAAACCAGGAAGCATTGCGTATCGGTATGGAATCATAATTTAAGTTGTTTATTTTTGGATTAACTCCCCGGGTGTGAAGAATCGAAATGATTTTTCGCATCCCGTTTCGGGAGTTTGTGTGAAGATTCTGCACTATGAATCGAATAAAGCTTCAGGATAGGAGGATAATATGGACGAAATCAGAGAAATTGCGATGAGAATCAAAGAACTTCGTGAGGTTTGCGACTACAGTACGGAAGAAATTGCTTCCAAACTGGGTATTTCTGTTGATGTTTACGAGAATTACGAGGCAAGCGGCGAAGATATTCCCATCAATGTGATTTATCAGCTTTCCAAACTTTATAAAGTGGATTTCTCCGAAATATTAACCGGTGTCTCTGCGAAGTTAAAGACCTATCAGGTCGTTCGTGGTGGTGCGGGACAAAAGGCTGACAGATATCCCGGGTATGAATTTAAGGACCTGGCTTATCATTTTGCAAACGAGATCATGCAACCATTTTTGGTTACATTAGATCCCTCAGACAAGGAAGCTGCTTTGGTGTCTCACAGAGGAGAGGAATTCAATCTTGTATTGGAGGGTACCGTCGTCGTCACCTTTGGTGACCAGGAGATTACTTTAGAAAAAGGCGACAGTATTTATTTTAACCCCAACTACCCTCATGGACAGAAATGCGGCGGAAATGAACCTGCTACTTTCCTTACCATGATTGCGGAGTAAATTGGCATGGAAGGGAGAACGAAATGTTAGAGAAATATTTACCAAGGATCAGGTTTGATTCTTACAAGGATTTTATAGAGAATTATACCGTAACAATACCGGAGAATTTTAACTTTGGATTTGATATTGTTGACGGCTGGGCGAAAGAGAAGCCCGGGAACAGAGCACTTTTATGGTGTGACGATCACGGAGAAGAGAGAGTTTTTACGTTTGAAGAGATGAGCAGATTGTCGAATCGTGCGGCGAACTTTTTTGCGGATTACGGGATAAAAAAGGGTTCCGTAGTAATGCTTATCTTAAGAAGACGTTGGGAATACTGGGTATGCGCTACCGCTTTGATTAAGCTGGGTGCGGTTGTGGTTCCCGGAACATTGCAGCTGACCAAGAAGGATATTGCTTACCGTGCCAATGCCGCAAATATCGAGATGTTTGTTTGTGTAAACGATGCTTATGTTTGCGAGCAGATGGAATTGGCGAAGAAAGAGGCAGATTGCATCAAACACGTTGCAATTGTCGGTGATGTTGAGAAAGATGGCTGGGTTTCCTTTAACAGAGAATTCATGAAGTATTCAGATGTTTTTGCGCGTCCGGTAGGGGATGCTGCGACCAAGAATACAGATATTATGCAGATATATTTTACTTCCGGAACAACGGGAATGCCTAAGATGGTGTGTCATAATTATTTGCATCCCTTAGGGCATATCGTAACTGCGAAGTATTGGCAGAGAGTACAGGAAAACAAACTTCACATGAGTGTATCAGATTCCGGCTGGGCGAAGTTTGGCTGGGGTAAGATTTACGGGCAATGGATTTGCGGGGCGACCATTTTCGCTTACGATATGGACAAGTTTGTTCCTGCGAAACTTTTAGGTGTGATTGAGAAGTATAGATTAACAACTTTCTGCGCACCTCCTACCATGTACCGATTTATGTTGCAGGAGACGGTTGAGGATTATGATTTGTCTTCTGTAGAGCAGTGGTGTACGGCCGGTGAACCTTTGAATCCGGAAGTATTCAATCGCTGGGAAGAACTGACCGGCAAGAAAATTGCTTCGGGCTTTGGTCAGACGGAAGGCACTGTATTGATTGCGAATTTCGAATGGTTTGAGGCTAAGCCCGGAACACTGGGTAAGCCATCACCGATTTACGATATACATCTTCTCAATGCGGAAGGCAAAGATTGCGAGAATGGTGAAGAGGGTGAAATCGTAATCAGGGGATTGAAAGAGAATCCGCCTATCGGGCTCTTTGTAGGTTATTATAAGGATGAAGCCATGACGGAAGAAGCGCTGGGAAGCGGCTCCTATAATTTAAAGGACGTAGCTTGGCGTGATAACGAAGGGTATCATTGGTTCGTAGGAAGACATGATGACGTAATCAAGTGTTCCGGTTATCGTATCGGACCCTTTGAAGTTGAAAGTGCCCTGATTGAGCATCCTGCGGTAGTAGAGTGTGCCATCACTGCTGCGCCGGATCCTATCCGAGGTCAGGTTGTTAAGGCAACGGTTGTTCTGGCCCAGGGATATACTCCTTCCGATGAATTGGTCAAAGAATTGCAGAATCATGTAAAGCATGCTACGGCTCCTTACAAATATCCCAGAATTGTAGAATTTGTGGATGAACTGCCTAAGACGCTTGGCGGTAAGATTAAGAGAGCAGAGATTCGTAATGCAGATGCTGCAAAGGATTAAGAGGATGATAATGGGTGAATTACATTCTGCGGAATGGAGAATTTAATTAGAAAGGTATAGATTGAAATGAGCACTTCAAAGAGAGAATTACAGAGAAAGAACAGAGAAAAGGCGATCAAGAAAGCCAAAGCAAAAAAAACCATGGGATATGTAATCGGTGGTGTGGTTGCAGCCCTGATTATCGGATGTATCGCATACTGGATTTACTATGCAAACTTCTTTATTACAAAGCCTGTCGATGATTACAGCGCCGGCTTAACGGAAGATGGTATGATTGAGGATGTGAAAGCGCTTGATTATGTAGAGTTATGTGATTACAGTTCTATTAACATAAGCTATGATGAGCTGGTGATGACGGAAGAAGAAGTAGAAGCTGAAATCGCTTCAATTCAAGCAACTAACAAAGAATATGTAACGGATGCAGGTGAGGTGCTTGCAAACGGTGACAGAATTAACCTGGATTATGTAGGTTCTGTTGATGGTGTGGAGTTTGAAGGCGGAAGTACAGGCGGAGCAGGAACAGAGATTACACTTGGTTCTGCAGGCTATATTCCCGGATTCGAAGAACAGCTGGTAGGCCGTAAGGTTGGTGAGTCTTTCGATATTAACGTAACTTTCCCGGAAGACTACGGTAAAGAAGAGTTAGAAGGTAAGGATGCCGTGTTTGCAATTACCATTAACGGTGTATACAGAGAAGCTCCTTTAACCGATGAATATATTCAGGAAAACTATGGTGATGTGGCATCTACCGTTGAAGAGTACAAGCAGCATTTAAGAGATACCAGTGTGGAGACTAAGCTTGAAACCTATGCAATGGATTTTGTAATGGAGAATTCCAAGGTAAACTCCTATCCTGAGAAATATATTAAAGTACAGAAGGGTATTCTGAAAGATGCCGAGTTGGATATGCTGCAGATGTATGCAGATGCAGGAATGCCTCTGAGCTGGAAGGATTATCTTGAGCAGTCCCGTGGCATTTCCGAATCTGAGTTTGAAGCTGAGTTACGTATCAATGCGGAAGAACTTACTCGTAAGGAATTAATCCTGCAGGCTATCTTTGAGCAGGAAGGCATGGTTATTTCTAACGAGGAAGTAAACAAGACAATCAGCGAAAAAGCGGAAGAAGATATGTATTATAACCAGATTATGGAACAGTATGGCAGAGGTGCATTGTATCGTATGACAATGACCCGTATGGTTGAGGAGTTCCTGGAAGGAAAGCTTAACTATACCGAATAGTTTCATCCTGTTTTCAGACTATGATTGGTGCGAAAGCCGGATTATAGTAAAAGGGAATATTTAGGTTGTTCTAAAAACCACCCGTGATACATAAGATATAAAAAATGTATCACAGGGTGGTTTTTTTGAAAGATTATATTGAAGAACGTGCCATTGAGATTGCGCATTATATTATCGAGAATAATGCAACGGTTCGCCAGGCGGCGAAGAAATACGGTATTAGTAAAAGCAGTGTTCACGTGGACCTGACGACCCGATTGGAAAGCATAGATCCGTCCTTGGCCAGGGAGGCAAGAAAAGTGCTGGATGTGAACAAAGCGCAGCGGCACATCAGAGGCGGTCTTGCTACAAAAAATAAGTATCTGAACAAAAAATAAGTATGTATAATTTGATATGAAAATAAAAGCATAAAACAGGGTTTTTTAGTCATGTTTACAAACTTAAAAAAAATCATAAAATCGCATTGATTTTTAGAAAACTCCTCTTTATAATATTATTCATGAAAAAAAGAAACGCTTTGAAGCGATAAGGAGGAGAACCATGGATTCAAACAAGAGACCTGATTCAATGGAGCGTGTTATTACACCTGCATTGGCAGAGAAGTTTATCGAAGAGCAGGTTGCAGCTGTACGTGCTCAGGTAGGAGATAAGAAAGTGTTACTCGCACTTTCCGGTGGAGTTGACAGTTCTGTAGTAGCAGCGTTATTGATTAAGGCAATCGGAAAGCAGCTTGTATGTGTGCACGTGAACCATGGTTTAATGCGTAAAGGTGAGAGCGAGCAGGTTATCGAGATTTTCCGTGACAAGCTTGATGCAAACCTTGTATATATTGATGCAACAGACCGCTTCCTTGATAAGTTGGCCGGTGTTGCAGAACCTGAGAAAAAGAGAAAAATTATCGGTGAAGAATTCGTCCGCGTATTCGAAGAAGAATCAAGCAAGTTGGAAGGAATTTCTTTCCTTGCGCAGGGAACCATTTATCCCGACATTCTTGAGAGCGATGGTGTTAAGGCACATCACAACGTAGGCGGACTTCCTGAAGACTTTAAGTTCGAAGGTCTGGTTGAGCCGGTTAAGTTGCTCTTTAAGGATGAGGTTCGTGCAGTAGGTAAGGCTCTTGGGCTTCCCGCAGAGATGGTTGATCGTCAGCCGTTCCCGGGACCGGGTCTTGGTGTACGTTGTACAGGTGCTATTACAAGAGACCGTTTGCATGCACTTCGTGAGTCAGATGCAATTCTTCGTGAAGAATTCGCGAAGGAAGGTCTTGATCAGGAAATCTGGCAGTTCTTTACTGTAGTGCCTGATATTACCTCAACCGGTGTAAAGGATGGCAAGCGTCTTGATTACTGGCCTGTAATCATTCGTGCCGTAAACACTGTAGATGCAATGCACTGTAGTGTACCCCACATTGACTGGTCTATTTTAGAGAGAATCACAAATCGTATCTTAACAGAAGTTGATGGCGTTTGCCGTGTATGCTATGACATGAGCCCGAAGCCTATCGCTACGATTGAGTGGGAATGATCGCGACTGGCTACAAGCCGAGCAAATAGGCAAAATAATCGAGGAAGAGTGCTTGCATTCTTCCTCGTATTTTTTTGCCTATTTACTGGGCGCCAGCCCGCGTACGAGCGACTTTGTCGCGAGTTCGCGCTCGGGTTGTGCTGATATGAAGTGAGAATAAATGAGCCAAGAAATGCAGGAAAGGTACTTCAAGAGTTCAATAAAATATCGGAGGTTATTCAATAGCACATTTATGTGCGTAGCCAGTTTTGCAAAAAAACTGTTCTGAAGGGTTTGGAAAAATTCCCAACAAGTGGCATTTGTATTACAGATGCATTGCTTGCCAATTAGTGATTTTAATGAAAATAAAGATTAATCACTAATGGCAGAATTATGGCATGTGTGATATAATGATGAATAGTATCAATAGATCAATAGAATAATTATAAAGAGATTTTTATTGGACTAGAAAAATGATATTATGAAAAAAACGAAAACGTAAAGGAGAACTAAGATGAGAGAATTTACAGCAGTAAGTTTGTTCTGCGGTGCGGGTGGTCTCGATCTCGGATTTGAAAGAGCAGGATTTCGCACGTTGTGGGCAAATGATTTTGATTCAGATGCTTGTAAAACTCATCAGAATTGGAGTAATGCGGAAGTAGTATGTGGTGACATTTCTAAAGTTGATATTGAAACCATTCCGGATTCTGATGTTATCCTTGGAGGATTTCCTTGTCAAGGATTTAGTTTAAGTGGTCCTAGAAAGATTGATGATTCTAGGAATGCATTATATAAGCATTATGTTAAAATTGTAGCAGCAAAGCAACCGAAAATTTTTGTGGGTGAAAATGTAAAGGGGTTGTTGACAATGGGTAATGGTCAAATAATAGAAGCAATAATTGATGAGTTTTCGGCGTGTGGATATAATGTGTTTTATAAGTTAGTAAATGCAAAAGATTTTGGAGTACCACAAGATAGGGAAAGAGTTATTATTTGTGGGTTTAGAAAAGATTTAGATATTGATGATTTTGAATTATCAGTACCTAATGTAGAGAAGATGACATTAAAGCAAGCACTTGAAGATTTGCCAGAAGTCAAAATGGATGAAGTGTGTGATGCACCATATTCATCAAGATACATGTCTCGAAATAGAAAGAGAGATTGGGATCAAGTATCGTATACAATACCGGCTATGGCAAAACAGGTAACCTTATATCCAGGTTCTCCCAATATGGTAAAAGTAGATAAAGATGTATGGCAATTTGGGGAAGGTGGAGTTACAAGAAGATTGAGTTGGCGTGAAGCCGCTGCTATCCAAACATTTCCTAAGGAAATTGAATTTTACGGAGATTTAACAAGTAAATATAAGCAAATCGGAAATGCAGTTCCAGTAAAACTGGCTGAATTTGTTGCAAATCAGTTAAAGGGGATTTTGTTGGAAAAGGAGAATGGTAAATGGGAGCAGGAATACAAACATCAAATGGAAAAGCATTTGAATACGCATGTGTCATAGCCTTGCATGAGCAATTGTCAAGTGGGCAAATAATTGTAATTGATGATTCGCCACAAATGGAAACTGCAAGGAAACTGTATGAAGAAGTTTCTGAAGAAATGAAGACTTCTTTAGATGCTGCTGCAAGAGCTGCAGTAAGAATAATTAAAAGGCTGGAGCCACAATTGGTAGAAGCTAATGGAAATGAGCCGTTATTTCTATCATTACAAGCTGATGCAGCAGGTATAAGAGGAGATGTTCGAGATGTTTTATGTTTACGAAAACAAAATGGATGGGAGATAGGTTTATCCTGTAAGCATAACCATCATGCAGTAAAACACAGTAGGTTATCAGATACAATTGATTTTGGACAAGAGTGGCTGGGGGTACCATGTTCAAAAGAGTATTTCGATAAAGTTGTTCCATTGTTTACAGAGTTAAGAGAAATTAGAGATAAAAGTAAGCGAGAGGGAGAAGCTGCACTATGGAGTGAGGTTGAAGGTAAGGCAGAGAAGTATTATATTCCTGTTTTACAAGCCTTTATGGATGAATTATCAAAGATTAATTCTGAGAATCCAAACATTCCAGAAAAATTAATCAGGTATTTGTTGGGACGCTATGATTTCTACAAAGTTATTACAGATGATAATAATAAGACAACACGGGTAGAAGCAATTAATATAGCAGGCACACTAAATCAACAATCAGGAGACTTGAAATCGATTACTAAAATCCCTATGTTAAAAATGCCGACTCAGTTTTATCATATGGGATTTAAACAGGGGTCTGACAATACAGTAGAGGTGGTGTGTGATGAAGGATGGCAAATTTCCATGAGAATACATAGTGCGAGTTCTAAAATTGAGCCATCGTTGAAGTTTGATGTTAACTTGATTTCTCTGCCATCATCGGTGCATACACAGATTGAGCCATGGGAAAATGATCCGGAGATGAATTACAGAATCAGATTAGGAGTATATGCAAAGAAACTAAGCGGTCAGTACAAGTAATTTATAGATGAATAGAATATAAAGAAATCCATATGATAAGGAGTAGATAAAAGTATGGCACTAAAACTATTTGATTTTGAGGTAATGAATTTGTCATCAAAAAACATAAAAAAGAAGAACATGACAGATGAAGAAATAAACATGAAATATGAAAGAGGAGAACAGAGGATTGTTACTGAACAGGGGTCGGTCCATTTGGATTTGATACCGACTGTCTTTTCGCACCCCAAGTATAATTTGAGACCGGAGTTTCAACGTCGAATCACATGGGATACCAAGAAGAGATCGAAATTAATAGAATCATTTATTATGAATATTCCAGTGCCACCGGTTTTTTTATTTGAGGAAGATTATTCTTCATATGTTGTAATGGATGGGTTACAAAGAATATCGGCGATTATGGATTTTTATCGTGATGTTTATGAACTTAATGGACTGGAAGAATGGTCAGAGTTGAATGGAAGGAAATATTCAGAGTTGCCTAAAAAAGTACGTGAAGGAATTGATAGAAGACAATTATCTGTTATAACACTTTTGAAAGAATCTGCAGATGATAGTATTACTGCAGATTTAATGAAAAAAATGGTGTTCGAAAGATTGAATACAGGTGGTGTTCAATTAGAAGATCAAGAAATAAGAAATGCTCTTTTTGCAGGAAGATTTAATGATTGTTGTTTAGCATTGTCAGAGAATAAGATATTCAAAAAGCTGTGGGGAATTGAAGGGATAACAGGGATTGTGATTAGCGACGAAACGCATGAGCTAGATGCGGAAGATAATTTGCTTGCGGCTAAAAATAAATTGTATAGAAGAATGTATGATGTTGAGCTCGTTTTAAGATATTTTGCTATGCGAAATGTTAAGGGCTATTCTGGCAGACTGTCAAAATATTTGGATGAATATTTGAACTATGCGAATACATTTGACGATGCTCAGATAGATATACTTGGTAAGGAATTTATTCATGCCATAGAAACTGTTTATAAAACCTTTTCTGTTAAGGCTTTTTGTATTTATCGAGAAGGAAAAGGATGGTCACAGCCACAAAATATGATTTATGATGCAATGATGTTAGTGATGTCAGACGAGAGTGTAGCTACAAGGACATTGTCTTCTGATACAGAAAAGAATATTGAAGGCTTAAAAGAGCTTTATATAGCAAATGCGGATAAATTTAATGGGAAAAAGCAATCAAAAGTCGATATAATAGAGAGGATAAATCTTCTGAAAAATCACATTTTGGATAATGTAGTGGAATAAGGCAATGAGAAAAACATATGAAGAAATAGAGAAAATCAGTTGGATTTATGAGCAGTACACAGTAAAAGTTGAACAAGTAGAAAAGTTTATTACTATGTCAATCGAACAGAAAAACTTTGTTGAAGAAGCAGAAAGAAAGATTTTGGGAATAAGTTCTACAATAGACAAGTATGTGCAGAATTTGAGGGACTTGTCTAATTCTGTTGTTCTGTATAACGCGGTAGTAATTAGTGTTTATGGAAGTTTCGAACTATATATAGATGAGTTGTTGAAAGCCTATATAGAATATCTAAAAAATAAGAACGTATCCTTTAAAACTTTTCCGTCAAAGTTACAAGAGAAGCAAAAAGATAAGGCGGCAGAATTTTTAGGAAAACCAGGACACTTTTTGAATTATGGATTGAGTATTGAACAAGTTATTTCTGATTTGATGGATACTATAGTTAACGATAATTCTCAAGCTGTGACAGAAAAATTGTTAATTTCACATGGTGGAAATATTAAAACTCAGCAGTTGAATAATCTGTTGGCAGATTTTGGAATTAGCGATTCATCGGCTAAATTAAAGAAACATAGAGAACTTAAAAGTTTTAGTAACAAAAATGATTTAGATGGAGAAATAATAA
This sequence comes from Lachnospiraceae bacterium, assembly GCA_045595325.1. Classification (GTDB taxonomy): domain Bacteria; phylum Bacillota; class Clostridia; order Lachnospirales; family Lachnospiraceae; genus UBA3766. Next base: position 2,237 of record JAZOAG010000034.1, on the reverse strand, counting down.
TTCCAGATGGATTTCCTTTATTGGATACTATAGTAGATGAAAGAAATAAGGTTGCACATGGGTGGAATGTTGATAATAGAATTTCTTTTGCAATGTTAAAGCAGAAGTATCTTCCATTTTTTCGAGTGCTTTGTAAGGCTTTAAATGATTTAATTATCTCAACAATTATAAAAGATAGTCGAAATAGAGGTGAAATAATCCCCTTCGATCCGATTATTAAAGTATGGCCCAAAGGTACTTTTGTAGGGATAAATAATAAAGAATTTCAGTTGAAGGTAGGCGATACTTTGTTCTACTCAACACCCGATGATTGGTTTTATTGGTTTGAGATAAAGAGTTTAATGAACGGGAAAGCACAAAGGCATTCTATTAGAGCCAAGAATAAGGATGTTACAATAGGGTGTGATGCAAAGATTCACGAGAATTATCAAATTTGGGGAATTAATAAAGTATTATAGAATTAGTGACAACAAAATGACAATACAATCCCCGAAAAATCCACGCAATAGGTAGAAGCCGGACAAAACTCCCAGATTTCTACCACCAAAATCAACACATTACACCACAGAACTACTTTACAAAGAAGAGTGGGAGTAAGGAGTAGGGTCAAAAAAATCCAGTATATATGCAGTTTCCAAACACTTGTGTTTGCGAGCTGGCAGTTCAAATACCTAAATTACTTCATAAAGCATAAGAAAACCTTACTGATTTTCAGAAATGACAACTGAAAATTGGCAAGGTTTTTTTGATGTCAATTTTTCTTTTTGCGTTTCGCTTCTTTCTTTTCTTCTTTTTCTGCTTCTTTGGCACATTCGTCTATAAAATCAAAAGCTCTTGAGGGTAGACCTTTGCTCAGATTTGGTGGGTGTCAAGTTCCGGATACTTGTACACTGACCTTATCAATATTTATGTAAAAGATGACAGGCAAAAGCTCAAGGTTTTTGACAGAAACGGTGTGTATCTGCCTACAAAAAAGATTCGGGCAAGAACAACCCGAAAGCAGAGCAGATACGCACAGATAATCAGTATCGTACCATGTGGAATCGGACAGTATACAGGCAAGGTTACAGCGGAAGCAACGGGAAGTAAAGGAACGGGAAAATAACAGACAGAGCCATCATTGTAGGACGGATAGAAGTGGCAGATAGGAACTATATGGTGCGGAGCATAATGCTCCGCATTTTAACACCTCTAAAATAGTTGATAAAAAAACAGTTGACAAACGCAACTAATAGCGGTATGATGGGGCATATCATTTCAGAGGAGGCAGAAGCATGGATTTAGTAAAACAGTTTCGTGAGTATACACGCGAATTAGAATGCCATTTTGGAAATATTAATAGTGCGGATTGCTGCTGTTGCAGTGTGAATAAAACGCAATGCTTTCTGATTGTTGAGATTGGAAGAAAACCGGGTATTTCGGTAAAAGAATTGGCAAAAATTTTACGGATTGATAAAAGTGGTGTAAGCCGCCTCGTAGAAGACCTGGTGCAGAAAGATTTTGTGGAAAGAAAACCGTCTCTTGAAGACAGGCGTTTTGTTACTTTGTATTTGCTGCCGAAAGGCCAAGAGCGATTTGAGAGAATCGAGCATGATATGTATTACAAATTCAAAGAGATATTTGAGCAAATACCGGAGCATAAGAGAGAGCAGGTATTAGAAGCTTTAAAATTGTATAACGAGGCTTGTATGGCAGTGGAGGGTAATGCTAATGATTAGAGAGATGAATAAAAACGATTGGATACGGGTAGAAGAAATATATTTACAAGGAATTGAAAAAGGAACAGCTACATTTAACACAATGTGTCCTTCCTATGAAGAATGGGATAATGGTCATATTGATAGTTGTAGATTTGTGTATGTGGATGAGGGGAAGGTAGTTGGCTGGGTAGCAATAAGTCCTACATCAAGTCGTTGCGTATACAAAGGATGTGTGGAAATGAGTGTTTATATTGATAATGATTATCAAGGGAAAGGTATAGGAACAGAGCTGGTTGAACAGCTATTGCAGGAGGCAAAGAGGTTGGGATATTGGAGTATCCTATCTACAGTTATTTCGCTAAACACAGCAAGCATAGCATTACATAAGAAATGCGGATTTCGAGAAATAGGATATAGAGAAAAAATTGCAAAAGACCGATTTGGAAATTGGCAAAATACTACTTTGTTTGAATTAAGGTTAGAAAGTAAAGTGGAAAAGTCTGCTAACTATTTTAAGAATGGTTTCAACTGTTCCCA